>PMCN01000055.1:24841-28026 GCA_003154135.1 Acidimicrobiaceae bacterium | reverse complement strand
CTGGGACATCCCGGTCGGATTGTCGTTGCTCGTCAAGTGCGCCATCACCGGCGTGGTCACCGTCGGGTCGTACTTCCTCATCGAGCGGCCGGTTCGCCGCAACGAGTGGCTGGTGCCCGTGCGCACCCTGGTGGCCGCGGCCGCAGGCACTGCCGTGGTGCTGGCCGCTGTGCTGCTCGTGCCCGTCACGTCGAAGTACTACGGGGCCGATCCAGCTGCCGCCGGTCAGGTCACGTTCGGCACCGACTCGGTGGCCCCACTGGTGCCGGTGAGCACGCCGACGACCCCTCCATCGACGCAATCCCCGACGACGAGTCCGGTGGTGGTCACCACGCCCGCGGTCACCACCACCACGCAGCTGGTGCCGCCGCGGCCGGTGCGCATCATCGTGGTGGGCGACTCCACCGCCGAGGCCACCGGCGCCGGACTCGTCGCGTGGGCCGCCGCCAACCCGACGATGGCGCAGGTGGAGCTCGTCACCGGCCCCGGCTGCGGTCTGGTGCTCGGCGGCTACATCGACCTGTCGACCGGCACCCGCAACGTCGACAAGGTGTGCTCGCCGTACGTGAAGGGGATCATCCCGCAGAAGATCGCCGCGCTGCACCCCGACGTGGTGATGGTGATGACCACCGTGTGGGACGTGCTCGATCGCCGTCTCACCCGCACCGGCCCGTCACTCCCACCCATGGATCCCAGCATCGAGGCCCATATGACCGACTCGCTCGGCGCGTTCACCGACGAACTGCTCGCGCTGGGTGTCCCACGCGTCGCCTGGATCGACGAACCGGCGCCACTGCCCAACCCGCTGGCGCCCGACGACTCGCAGTCCGACCCGCTGCGCCACGCGGTGCTGCACCGGGTGATCGCCACGGTGGCCGCCACCCGTCCGCAGGTGCGAGTGCTCGACCTCGCCACCTGGCTCACCACCACGCCCCTGGCGGCCAGCGCCGATGCGCGGCCCGACCACGTGCACTGGACGAGCGATGCGTCGCTGCAGATCGCCACCGAGTACCTCGGCGCGCAACTCGTGCGGGCGGCACTCACGTGAGCACCGTCGTCTACACCGACGGCGCGTGCGCCGGCAACCCGGGTCGTGGGGGATGGGCGTGGGCGGTCGAGCCTGAGGGTGAGCCGTTCGGCTCCGGTGGCGCACCGCAGACCACCAACCAGCGCATGGAGCTGCAGGCAGTGCTCGAGGCGCTGCGCAGCTTGCCCGGCGACCTCACCATCGTCAGCGACAGCACCTACGTGGTGCACTGCTTCCGCGACAAGTGGTGGGTGAAGTGGAAGGCCAACGGCTGGCGCAACTCGAAGAAGGAACCGGTGGCCAACACCGACATCTGGATGCCGTTGGTCGAGCTCGTGCAGCAGCGCCGGCCCACGTTCAGGTGGGTGAAGGGGCACAGCGGCGACCGGATGAACGATCTCGTCGACCGCCTGGCGGTGGCGGCGAGCGCCGGCCCGTTCACCCAGCCCGCGATCGACCCGGTGGCCGGCGATCCCGACGCGAGTCAGGGCTCGCTGTTCTGAGCCGTGCGTGAGCGTCAGCGACGCTGACCCACCACGCCGCGGGCGCGCAGGTCGGCGATCGACTCGTCGTCGTGGCCCAGCTCGCGCAGCACCTCGTCGGTGTGCTCGTCGAGCTTGGGGGCGTGGCGCCCCAGCGCGCTCGGCGTGAGCGAGAAGTGCACCGGCGGGACGGGCTCACGCACGGTGCCCACCCACGGCCGCTCGTGCTCGACCAGCGTGCCGTTGTGCACCACCTGTGGGTCGAGGTGCACCTGGTCGATCGGGGTCACCAGCGCGCACGGCACGTCGTGGGCGTGCAGCACGTCGACCAGTTCGCGCCCGGGCCGGCGCGCGATCTCGTCGGTCATCAGAGCGCTCAGCGCGGCCGCATTCGCCTCGCGGTCGGCGAGGGTGAGGAAGCGCGGGTCGGTGAGCCATTCGGGCCGGCCGAGTGCGGCGCACAGCCCGGGGAACTGACTGTTGGACGTGGCGATGAGCGTGATGTACGAGTCGGCCGTGCGGCGCACGAGGTAGTTGTCGGCCATGTGCAGACCCGGTGTGACGCGGCCGTCGTCGCCGAGGAACGTGTGCTGCATCATCCCGTCCGGCCACAGGAACGACACCGCCATGTCGATCATCGACAGCCTGATGTGCTGCCCCTTTCCTGTGCGCTCGCGCACGAGCAACGCAGCCAGCATCGACTGCACTGCGGCCATCGCGGTCACCTTGTCGACGACGATGTTGCGGATGAGCGCCGGCTCGCCACCTGGCTGCGCCTGCAGCGCGACCATGCCGCTGAGGGCCTGCACCACGTAGTCGTAGCTCTTCTGGTCGATGTACGGACCGGTGTCGCCGAAGCCGCTCACCGACACGTACACGAGCGCCGGGTTGAGCGCGCGGAGGGCGGGCTCGTCGATGCCCAGCCGCTCGGCCACGCCAGGGCGGAAGTTCTGGATGAACACGTCGGCGCGCGTGACCAGTTCGCCGAGCAGCGCGAGGCCTTCCGGCTGCTGCAGGTCGAACACCACGCTGCGCTTGCCGCGGTTCACGTTGGCCCACAGCGCACCGATGTTGCCGATGCGGTGACCGAGCAGCCGCATGCGGTCGCCGCCCTTGGGCTGCTCCACCTTCACCACGTCGGCACCGAGGTCGGCGCAGAGCGTCGCCGCCCACGGCCCGGCCACCATCTGGCAGGCCTCGACCACGGTGAACCCTTCCAACGGACCCGGCATGTGGGCACCGTAGCCGCCGGTCCGCTTGGTGCAGCGCTCGTGCGTGCGCCTAACGTCGATGGCCATGGACATCAACGGAGTCAGTGCAATCGTCACCGGAGGCGCCTCGGGCATCGGCGCCGCCACCGCCCGTCTGCTCGCGTCGAAGGGCGCCAAGGTCGTCGTGGCCGACCTNNAACTCGGCCGGCATCGGCTGGGCGCAGCGCACGGTGGGCAAGGACGGCCAGTACGAGTCGGCCGCCAACCTCGACGCGTTCAAGAAGGTCATCGCCATCAACCTCATCGGCACCTTCGACTGCATCCGCCTCGTCGCGACCGCGATGAGCACCACCGAGCCGGGCGAGTACGGCGAGCGCGGCGCCATCGTCAACATCGCGTCGGTGGCTGCGTTCGACGGCCAGATCGGCCAGGCCAGCTACTCCGCATCGAAGGGCGGCGTCGTCG
>PMCN01000055.1:0-24829 GCA_003154135.1 Acidimicrobiaceae bacterium | reverse complement strand
CATGACCCTGCCGATCGCCCGCGACCTCGCCGCGGTGGGCATCCGCGTCAACACCGTTGCGCCCGGTCTCATCGACACGCCCATCTACGGCCAGGGCGAGGGCAGCGAGGCGTTCAAGGCCAACTTGCAGAAGGGCGTGCTGTTCCCGCAGCGCCTNNAACAGCTACATGAACGCCGAGACCATCCGGGTCGACGGCGGCATCCGCATGCCCCCCAAGTGACCTGATCCCTTCCTCCTCGCAGCACCCGGGCGAGAGCCCGCCGGCGACGCACTACGGTGTCGCCGGCGGCTCACACAAGGAGGCATTTCGATGGCCATGGTTCCCGACGGTGCGCAGTACAGCGACGACGGTCAATGGTGGTGGGACGGCGAGAACTGGCAGCCCGTGTCGGGTGCCGGCGACGGTGGCGGTGGCGCGCCTGCCGGTGCGGCCTCGTTCGACTTCGACAGCAACGGCCTGCTGGTGTCGGCGGAGGAGTCGCCCGTGCCCAGCGCGGGGGAGAAGCTGAAGGTGTCGTTCTCGGTGTGCAACATGGGCACGGCCGCCGGCTCGGCCCACGTCACGCTGTACATCGACGGCTCCGACACGGGCATCAACTGGGACTCGCCGGAGTTGCAGCCCGGCCAGTGCACGGCCCCCAGCGACGGCTACCTCCACGACGTCCCGGTGCAGACCGAGGGACGTCACACCTTCGAGGTGAAGGCCGACCCGCCCGGACCGTACGGTGGCAGCGCGACCAACGAGATCGACGTCGGTGCGCCCGAGAGCTGACACGGTGGCGGCGGGCTCGTGCTCTGCCGAGCGGTCGTCGAGAAGGAGCGCGACGTGTTCCGACAGGTGATCGCCTACCGCTGGGCCGAGGGCGTCACCGACGACGACAAGGTCGCGTTCGCGGCTGCGTTGGACGGCCTGCGCGCCATCCCCGAGTTGACGAGCCTTCGCTTCGCCTCCGACGCACGGCACTTCGACGGGAACTTCGACATGGTGGCCGTGATGGACTTCCCCGACTTCCCGGCGGCCCGTCGCTACGTGGCGCACGACCTCCACCAGGCCTACATCCGCACGTTCGCGAGCACGATGATCGGCGAGCGCGTGGTCGTGCAGCACGACTGGGCCCTGGGCGCCGTCGCCGGTGTGCGCCGGGTCACGCTGCCCGTCGCCGACGTTGCACGGAGCAGCGACTGGTACGCGCGGGCCTTCGGGTTCACCGCACAATCCGCACCATCCGATCCGGCCGAGGTGACGATGCACCACCTGGGCGCGTCGATCACGTTGGTGCTCCGTGCCGACCCGGTGCGCGCTGCGGCGCTCGCCGGCTTCGGGGTCGTCGCGTTCAGCGCGTCCACCGTCGCCGACCTCGACGCGTTGGTGGCGCACCTCGACGCGGAGGGCATCGCCCACGGTGCGCAGGTCTCGTCGAGCAGCGGTGTCACCGTCGACGTCGCCGACCCGGACGGGCTGGTGGTGCAGGTGACGACGCTCCTGGCGTCCTAGCCCTCGTTCGCTGGCTCGTCGTTCGCTGGCTCGTCGTTCGCTGGCTCTCAGGTGGTGTAGTCGGCGTTGATGCGCACGTAGCCATCCGACAGGTCGCAGCCCCACACGGTGGCGCTCGACGAACCACCGGTGGCGAGGCTGACGTGGATGCGCACGTCGGAGCCGCGCATGTACGTCGACAACGCCGACAGCCCGGTGTCGTCGAGCAGCGCCGGGTACACCTCTTGCTCGCCGAACCTGATGATCACATCGGCCTGGCGCACCTCCGCCTCGGTGGTGCTCTTGCCCACGGCCATCGCGACGCGGCCCCAGTTGGGATCGGCGCCGTGCACCGCGGTCTTGACCAACGGCGAGTTGACGATGGCCTTCGCCACGCGACGCGCCTGCTGGGCCGACGACGCCTGGTCGACGATCACTTCGAGGAGCTTCGTGGCGCCTTCTCCGTCGCGGGCGATCTGCTTGGTGAGCGACTCGCACACCGAGTAGAGCGCGGCCTCGAACTGGTCGCTGGGCACGGTGCCGGCAACCCCGCTGGCAAGCACGATCGCCGTGTCGCTGGTGGACGTGTCGGTGTCGACCGAGACGCAGTTGAACGTGCGGCCGACGACCGACCGGAACACCCGGTCGAGCTCGCCTGCGGGCACGGCCGCATCGGTGAACACCATCGCGATCATCGTTGCCATGTCGGGCTCGATCATGCCCACGCCCTTCGCGACGCCCACCACACGGGCAGCACCTGCGGAAGCAACTGCGGTCTTGGCCACCGTGTCGGTGGTCATGATGCCGTTGGCCACTGCGGCGGCGTCGGTGCCGGGCAGGGGTGAGGGGATGGCGGCGAGGCCGGCGCGGATGCGCTCCATGGGATACGCGCGCCCGATGACGCCGGTGGACGCGATGAGCACGTCGGTGGGCGAGCAGCCGAGGGCGGCAGCCACACCGGCCACGACCTCCTCGGCATCGGCGAGCCCCTGCTCGCCGGTGGCGACGTTGGCGTTCTTGGAGATGACCACCATCGCACGTGCCGTGCCATGGGCGACGTGCCGACGGCTGACCACCACGCTCGGCCCGGCGAACGAGCTCTGCGTGAACACTCCGGCCGCGGTGCACGGACCGTCGGCGGCGACGACGGTGAAGTCGTCGGAGGTGTCCTTCACGCCCACGTTGGTGACGTGCGCGCGAAAGCCCTGCGGCAGTTGGATGTTCATGCTCAGGCGAGCACGGGCTGGGAGAGGTGCGCCTGGACGGCGGTGAACAGCTGACCGAGCTGCTGCATGCCGGCGGCACCGATGGGCTCGACGAGGTGGCGTCGCACGCTGGCCACATGATCGGGTGCGGCGACCTCGAGCTTGCGCATGCCGTCGTCGGTGAGCCGCGCGTACATGACGCGCCGGTCGTCGGGGCTCGACGTGCGGTCGACCCAGCCGGCGCGCACCAGGCCGTCGAGACGGCGGGTGAGGCCGCTGGGGGAGAGCTGCAGCTGCCCGGCGAGATCGCACATGCGCAAACGACGCTCCGCGGTCTCGGAGAGCCGAACGAGCACCTCGTAGTCACCCATCGTGAGGCCGTGGGGAGCGATGTCGGCCTCCAGCGCAGCCATCAGGTCGGGGAGTGTGCTGAGGAAGACGCGCCAGGCGTCCTGCTCGGCACGGGTGAGCCATTTCGTCATGCTGATCAGGCTAACGAAGAATTGCGCGGGAGAACTGTTGTGAACACAAATAATGTGTGGTATCTTGATTGTTACCGCAAGGAACCCCCCACTTCACATCCGTACACAAGGAGCACGTTCTCATGTCCAACGTCACTGCCGCCCCCACCGGTCTCGCCGCCCTCACCCCCGGCACCTGGACCGTCGACACCGGTCACAGCACCATCGGCTTCGTCGTCCGTCACCTCGTCGTCGCCAAGGTGCGCGGTCAGTTCACCGACTTCACCGGCACCCTCACCATCGCCGACAACCCGCTCGAGTCGAAGGTGGAGGCCACGGTGAACGCGTCCTCGATCGACACTCGCGACGAGGGCCGCGACGGCCACCTCAAGGGCGGCGACTTCTTCGCCGTCGACCAGTTCCCGCAGTGGACGCTCGTCAGCACCGGCATCGAGGCCAAGGGTGGCACGCACTACGTGCTGCACGCCGACCTCACCATCAAGGGCATCACCAAGTCGGTCGACTTCGCCCTCGAGTTCGACGGTGTGGCCGTCGACCCGTGGAACAACACCAAGGCCGGCTTCACCGCCGAGACCGAGATCAGCCGCAAGGACTTCGGCCTGGAGTGGAACGTCGCGCTCGAGGCCGGCGGCTTCGTGGTCGGCGACAGTGTCAAGATCACTCTCGAGATCGAAGCACTGAGGGCCTGAGCCTTCGCATCCAACCGAGACCACGAGGAGGAATGTCATGACCATCAGACGGCTCAACCACGCCGTGCTCTACGTCCGCAACGCGAAGGTGGCCGCCGATTTCTACACCGGCGTCCTCGACTTCAAGGTGGCGGCTCAGATGGGTGATCAGGCGTTCTTCCTCGTGGCCGACGGTTCCGACAACGATCACGACCTCGGCCTGTTCAGCGTCGGCGATCGCCCCTCGGCGCCGCCGCAGTCACCCGGGCTCTACCACCTCGCGTGGCAGGTGCACACCCTGGAAGACCTCGCTGAGTTGCGTGTGCGGCTCGCCGAGGCCGGAAGCCTCGTGGGCGAGAGCGACCACGGCGTGAGCAAGAGCCTCTACGCCAAGGATCCCGACGGCAACGAGTTCGAGATCATGTGGGCCGTGCCCCGCGCCGAGTGGCCCTCCACGCCGGGCACGTGGCGGCTCGACCTCGACGGCTCGCTCGCACGCTGGCCGCAGCTCGACACCGCCGACCAGTGACCCGTTCGTGGCGGGCGACGCTCAGGCGAGCACGGCGCGCAACGCCGTGTCGATCGTGGCGTGCCGGAACTGGTAGCCCGACGACTGGAGCACCCGGGGCAGCACCCTCTGCCCGGTGAACAGCAACGAGTCGGCGAGCTCGCTGCCCAGCAGCAGCTTGGGCCCGAACGACGGCACCGGCACCTTCGCCGGCCTGTGCAGCACCGCGCCCAACGTGCGCGCGAACTCGGCCGCGTCGACGGGTTCCGGGGCGGTGAGGTTCACCGCACCGGTCACCGCGGCGGTGAGCAGGTAGGAGATGGCGCCCACCTCGTCGGGCAGCGAGATCCAGCTCTGCCACTGGTCGCCCTTGCCGAACCTGCCGCCCACACCGAGCTTGAAGAGGGGCAGCATCTTCTTCAGTGCGCCCCCGTGCTTGGCCAGCACGATGCCGGTGCGCAGGTGCGCCACGCGCACGCCTGCCGCTTCGGCCGCGGCCGTGCCGGCCTCCCACTGCACGCACACGTCGGCAAGGAAGCCGCTGCCCGCGGGCGACTGCTCGTCGAGCTCGCGGCCGTCACTGGCGCCGTAGTAGCCGATGGCCGAGCCGCTGAGGAACACGCCCGGGCGCTGGCTGCACGATGCGATCGCCTCGGCGAGGAGCGTGGTGGAACGGACGCGGCTGTCGAGGATCTCGGCCTTGTAGGAATCGGTCCAGCGGTGGTCGCCGATGCCCGCGCCGGCGAGGTGCACCACGGCGTCGGCACCGGCCAGCGACTCGGCCGAGAGCTCGCCGATCGACGGGTCCCAGCGCAGCTCGCCGTGGGCCGGGGGGCGACGTACGAGCTTGACCACCTGATGGCCGTTGGTCTCGAGGTGGCTCGAGAGCGCGGATCCGATGAGCCCGCTGGCACCTGAGATGACGACTCGCATGTGCTGCAGGGTACGGCAGTCCGGGTCGTTCTCAGTCGGGTCGTCTTCAGTCGACGTGGACGGGCACCGACACCACCACGGTGTGCGGGCGGTACAGCAGGCGAGCCTTGAGCGCGAGCGCCGACTGGTTGTGCAACCACTGGCTGGTCACCTTGGTGACCGACTCCGGGATCACGACGGTGATGATGTCGTCGTCGCGCTCCTGGTCGATCTCGTCGAGGAAGCCCATCACCGGGCGGGTGAGCTCGCGGTAGGGCGACGACACCGTGTGCAGCTCGATCTGGATGTCGTAGCGGTCCCACTGCTCGTGCAGATGACGCTCCTCCTCGGGGTCCTGCACCACCGAGAGGGCGATGATGCGCTCGGGGGAGAGGCTGCGTGCGTAGTTGATGGCCTCCAGCACGCCACGGTTCACCTTGCCGACGAGCACCACCACGTAGTGCGTGTGACGTACCGGCTTGTAGCCCTCGGGCACCTCGAGGGACTTCTTCACTCGCTGGTAGTGCTTCCCGATGGAGTAGAAGAAGAACACCATGAACGGGATGAGCAGTGCGGGGATCCAGGCACCCTGCTTGAACTTCGACACCACCACGATGAGGGCGATGACGCCGGTGGTGACCGCGCCGATGAAGTTGATGGTGAGGCCCACCCGCCAGTGGGGTTCTTTGAGCTTGATGTGGTGGCGCACCATGCCGGCCTGGCTGAAGGTGAAGCCCATGAACACGCCGAACGCGTACAACGGGATGAGCTTGGAGATGTCGCCGCTGAACGCAACGATGAGCACGCACGCAACGCTGGCCAGGAAGATGACGCCGTTGGAGTAGACCAGCCGGTCGCCGCGGTTGGCGAACTGGTGCGGCAGGAAGCCGTCCTTGGCGATGATGCTGCTGAGCCGCGGGAAGTCGGCGTAGGCGGTGTTGGCGGCGAGGATGAGGATGCTGAACGTGGCGATCATCGTCATCCAGAAGAGGATGCCCTTGCCG
Source organism: Acidimicrobiaceae bacterium (assembly GCA_003154135.1). Lineage (GTDB taxonomy): Bacteria > Actinomycetota > Acidimicrobiia > Acidimicrobiales > Ilumatobacteraceae > UBA668. The sequence goes on along the minus strand of PMCN01000055.1, from coordinate 18,575 downwards.
TGGTAGATGTACTCGGCGACGAGGCCGAGGCCGTTGCCGTCGTGCTCGCCCCGGTAGGGCTTGAGCTTGGCGGCGATGATGCTCACCGACAGGAAGCAGCTGCCGAGGATGACACCCATCCACACCAGCGTGGCGGCAGCGTTCTTGGCCTCGGGCTTCTTGAACGCGGGCACGCCGTTCGACACTGCCTCGACACCGGAGAGCGCGACGGCGCCCGACGAGAACGCGCGCAGCAGCAAGAACAGGCCGAGACTGCCCACGTGGTCGCGAGCGGCCTTCGCCTCCTCCGACAGGAGGCTGTCGGGGATGGGGCCGACGTGCTGCACGAAGATGCGGTAGAAACCGGTCGCGATGAGCAGCAGCAGCATCACGATGTAGAAGTACGTCGGGCCGGCGAACAGCGACCCCGACTCCTTCAGGCCGCGCAGGTTGGCCAGGGTCATCATCAGGATGCACACGAGGCAGATGGGTACCGCCCACTTGTGGCTCAACCCGGTCGCGGTGCGGATGGCGAGCACACCACCCGCCACCGACACGGCCACGGTGAGGATGTAGTCGACCAGCAGTGACGACCCGGCGATGAGCGATGGGATGGTGCCGAGGTTCTCCTTCGACACGATGTAGCTGCCGCCGCCGCTGGGGTAGGCGTGGATGGTCTGGCGGTAGCTGAGCACCACGATGACCATCAGGATGCACACGATGATGGCGATGGGGATGATAGGCCCCCACGCCTTGGTGCCCACGCCCAGCTTGGTCGCACCGGCACCGCCACCGACGCCGAGCAGCACGACGAGGATCTCGTCGGTCGCGTATGCGGTGGAGGAGATCGCATCGCTGGCGAACACCGGAAGGGCGATGATCTTGCGGAGGCGCTGGTGGCCCTCGTCGGCAGTGGCGATGGGCCGCCCGATGACGAGGCGCTTGAGGGACTGCAACATAAGTGGGGGCGAGCCTATGTCGGGTTACCATGCGCAGCGGTATTGCTTCGCAACCCCGAACGGGTCGGTGATGCGGCAAGGAGGACGTCTCAAGTGCACGTGGTGATCGTTGGGTGCGGGCGAGTCGGCTCGTCGCTGGCCCGCAACCTGGTCGACGAAGGGCACACCGTTGCCATCATCGACCGCAAGAGTGCCGCCTTCGAGCGCCTCGGCAAAGACTTCGCCGGTCAGGCGCTGGCCGGCATCGGCTTCGACCGCGATCTGCTGCGCAAGGCGGGCATCGAGCGCGCAGAAGCGGTCGCCGCGGTCACCAACGGCGACAACTCGAACATCCTCGTGGCCCGCGTGGCCCGTGAGACGTTCGGCATCGAGCGTGTCGTCGCACGCATCTACGACCCTCGCCGCGCCGCCATCTACCAACGCCTCGGCATCGCCACCGTGGCCCCCGCGCTGTGGACCACCGAGCGCGTGCTGCGCCGCCTGGTGCCCGATGCACCCTCCGTCGAATGGGTCGACCCCAGCGCCAAGGTGTCGCTCGTCGAGCGTTCGCTGGGCAAGGCATGGGCCGGTACCCGCATGGCGGAGGTCGAGCGCGAAGGCATCCGCCTCGTCGCGGTCAGCCGCCTCGGCTCGGCCATGCTGTCTTCGGCCGACCTCGTCGCGCAGGAAGGCGACGTGGTCTACATGGCGGTCGCCCACGACGCCATGATCCATCTCGACACCCTCACCGCGGCGCCGCCCGCCGGCCACGGCCACTAGGAGCCCACCATGATCATCGTCATCGCAGGCGGCGGCAGCGTGGGCCGCTTCATCGCAGAGCAGCTCGTGGGCAGCGGCCATCGGGTCACCGTGCTCGAGAGCGATGCCACCGTGGTCGGTCGCTACAACGACACCATCGAAGGCGTCGACTGGGTGAAGGGCGACGCATGCGACTTCGACTCGTTGCGGTCGGCCGGCCTCGAGAAGGCCGATGTCGTTGCCGCGGTCACCGGCGACGACGAGGACAACCTCGTCGTGTCGTTGCTCGCCAAGCAGGAGTTCGCCGTGCCCCGCGTGGTCGCCCGAGTGAACAACCCGAAGAACGAGTGGATNNAACGAGTGGATGTTCAACGAGACCTGGGGCGTCGACGTGTCGGTCAGCACGCCGCACCTCATCACCGGCCTCGTCCAGGAGGCTGTCAGCGTCGGCTCGTTCGTGCGCCTGCTCTCCTTCGAGGGCGGCCGGGCCAAGCTCGCCGAGGTCACGCTCGCCGACGACTCGCCTGCACTCGACCGCGAGATCGTCGAGCTCGGCTTCCCCCGCGACACCACCGTGGTCGCCATCCTGCGCGACGAGAAGGTGGTGGTGCCGCGCGGCGACACCATCCTGCGCGTCGGCGACGAGGTGCTCGTGCTGGTCACCACCGAGAGCGAAGACGCCGTCGGCAAGATCCTCGTCGGCTGACGATCAGGCCGACAGCAGCGTGTAGCTCGGGTTGAGCATCACCAGGCGGCCGCGCTCGGCGCGTGCCACGCCTTCCAGCACCACGGCACGGTTGTGCTCCATGCCGGCCACGTAGCGACGGCCGGTGAACACCGCGGCCACGTCGCCCGTGCCGTCGCTGACGGTGATCTCGAACGCCTGCACGCCGGAGCGGGGGGCGATGCGGGTGCGCGTGATCTCGCCGCCCACGCGTGCCGGCACGCGAGCGGTCAGGTCGCCGAGAGGGGTGAGCGTGAGGCCCGAGAACCGCTCCTGCAATCGCTGGTCGTCGAGGTCTTCCACCGAGGTGCGGAGCCGCTTGGCGAGGTCGCGAAGTCCCATGCGGCGACTCTAACCGGCGGGCGCCCCTAGCCTGTGGGGCGCATGCGCACCCGCACGTTGCTCCTCCTCGCCATCGGCTGCGGCCTCGCCATCCTGTTGGCCGGGGGCATCCAGCTGTGGCGCCTGGCCAACCAGGCCACGCCCGCGGCGCCGCTCGCCGTGGGCCAGTCGGGCATTGCCGGCGATGCGTCCGTGCAGGTGGTGTCGTACGCCGTGCACGGCGCCACGGGAGTGGTCACCGTCACCATCGGCGGAGTGGCCGACGCCGCCGGCCTGCAGGGCTTCACGCTCGTCACGCCCGGCAAGGCGTTGGCTTTGCTGCCCGGTGCCGGCACGTGCGACGGCATCACGGTCGCGCCCGTCACCTGCACGCTCGGCTTCTCGCTCGACGGTGTCACCGGCATCGACCGGCAGCTCGTGTTCCAACGCGCCGACGAGCGGGTGCGCTGGAAACTGGTGTAATCAGCACCACCCGCTGCGAGCAGCGCGAGGAAGCGGTACCGTTGCCGACGCAATCGCCGCAGCCCACCACCCCGGGCAGAAAGTGACGACACATCGATGGATGAGCAGTACGACCTGGTGGTCATCGGCGGAGGGCCCGGTGGCTACGGCGCCGCGTTGTACGCCACGTCGGCCGGCCTCAGGGTCGCGGTCGTCGAGAAGGACACCATGGGTGGCACGTGCCTCAACCGTGGCTGCATCCCGGCGAAGGCGTTCCTCGAGACTGCGGCAGTGAACCGCCACGTCGCGCACGCTGCCGAGTTCGGCATCGAGAGCAGCGCGCCGGTGGTGAACTTCTCGGTGGCGCAGGCCCGCAAGCAGAAGCTCGTCGACGGCATCGTGAAGGGCCTCGTCGGGTTCATGAAGTCGAAGAAGATCACGCTGGTCGAAGGCACCGGCTCGCTGGGGCCCAACCGCACGGTCACCGTCGCCCACGCCGACGGCAGCACCTCCACGCTCGTGGGCACCAACGTGCTCCTCGCTGCCGGCTCCGTGCCCCGCACCATCCCCGGCTTCGAGCCATCGGGTCCGGTGATGACCAGCGACGAAGTGCTCATGCTGTCGTACGTGCCGGCCCGTGTGGCCGTGGTGGGCGGCGGCGCCATCGGCTGCGAGTTCGCGAGCACCTTCGCCGATCTGGGCGCTCAGGTCACCATCCTCGAAGGGCTCCCCAAGATCCTTCCCGGTCTCGACGCCGACGTCGCCAACGTCGTGGTGCGCAGCTTCAAGAAGAAGAACATCGACATCCGCACCGGCGTCAAGGTGATGGGCCACACCCCCAACGGCGCCGGTGGCACCACCGTGCACTTCGGCAGCGACGAAGCGCCCGAGCACCTCGAGGTCGACGCCGTCGTGGTCAGCATCGGCCGCCGTCCCTTCGCCGACCACCTCGGCCTTAGTGGTACTTCCGTGGCGGTCGACCAGCGAGGTTTCGTGCAGGTCGACGAGTACTGCCGCACCGGCGAGCCGGGTGTGTACGCCATCGGCGACCTCATCAACACCCCGGCGCTCGCACACGTGGGCTACGCCGAAGCCATCCTGGTCACCAAGCACATCCTCGGCGAGCAGCCGATGCCCATCCGTTACGACCGGGTGCCGTGGGCCATCTACTGCCACCCCGAGGTGGCCTTCGCCGGTCCCGGCGAGGAAGCTGCGCGCGAGGCCGGCCACGACGTCGTGGTGGCCAAGCACCAGTTCCGCTCCAACAGCCGGGCGCAGATCCTGGGCGAGCTCGACGGCCTGGTGAAGGTCATCGCCAAGCGCAACCCCGATGGCACTGCCGGGCAGGTGCTCGGCGTGCACATGGTGGGTCCGTGGGTCACCGAGCAGCTCAGCGGCGGCTACCTCGCCGTCAACTGGGAAGCCACGGTGGCCGAAGTGGCCGAGTTCATCCAACCCCATCCGAGTCTCACCGAACTCTTCGGCGAGACCATGCTGTCGCTCACCGGCCGCAGCCTGAACGCCTGATCACGAGGAGCGCCGCACACATGGCCGATGTCACCCTGCCGCAACTGGGCGAGACCGTCACCGAGGGCACCATCACCCGTTGGTTCAAGAAGGTGGGCGACACCGTTGCCGCCGACGAAGCGCTCTTCGAGGTGAGCACCGACAAGGTGGACACCGAGGTGCCGTCGCCGGTCGCCGGCGTGGTGACCGAGATCCGCGCCGCCGAGGGCGACACGGTGCCCGTCGGTGCAGTGATCGCCGTGGTCGGTGCCGCCGACGGCGCACCCGCTCCCGCTCCGGCTCCTGCGCCTGCGCCGGTCGTGGCTGCGCCCGAACCAGCACCGGCACCGGCACCTGAGCCAGCGCCTGCACCGGCCGTGGTCGCCCCGGCGCCCGCTCCTGCTCCCGAGCCCGCGCCCGCTCCAGTGGCCGCGCCTGCGCCGGTTGCCGAGAGCAACTCCGACGTGCGTGGCGACAACCGGCTCCTGTCGCCGGTGGTCCGTCGCCTCGTGAGCGAGCACGGCATCAACCCCGACGACATCACCGGCACCGGCCCTGGTGGCCGCATCACGCGCGACGACGTGCTCGACCACATCGACCGCACCAGCCAGGCAGCGCAGGCGCCGGCACCTGCTCCGGCACCTGCTCCGGCTCCGGCTCCGGCCCCGGCCCCGGTCGCTGCGGTCGCCGCGGTCGCCGCGCCGGCTGTCGTTGCTGCGCCGGCTGCGGCTCCTGCTCCTGCTCCTACGGTCACTGCTGCCGCCCCCGCACCCACGGTGCAGGTCGGCCAGCGCGACGTCGGGGTGCCGCTCACCAAGATCCGCAAGGTGACCGCCAGCCACATGATCATGAGCAAGTCGGTCAGCCCGCACGCGTTCAGCGTGGTCGAGGTCGACTTCGCCAACGTCGACGCCACCCGCTCGAAGGTGAAGGACGAATGGAAGGCGAGCGAGGGCTTCAGCCTCACCTACCTGCCCTTCATCACCCGCGCCGTGGTCGACGCTCTCGCCGAGTTCCCGCACCTCAACGCCAGTGTGGCCGAGAGCGAACTGGTCGTGCACCAGTTCGTCGACATCGGCATCGCCGTCGACCTCAACTACGAAGGCCTGCTGGTGCCTGTGGTGCGCTCGGCCGACGGCAAGCGGCTGCGGGCCATCGCTCGTGAGATCAACGACCTCGCCGGCCGCGCGAAGACCCGCAAGCTCGGCCCCGACGAGATCTCGGGTGGCACGTTCACCATCACCAACAACGGCTCGGCGGGCAGCGTGCTCACCATGCCCATCATCAACCAGCCGCAGGTGGCCATCCTCTCCACCGACGCCATCGCGCGCAAGCCGGTGGTGGCCAACCTGCCCGACGGCGGTGAGGCCATCGTCATCCACCCGGTGGGCAACCTGGCGATGGCCTGGGACCACCGTGCGTTCGACGGCGCCTACGCGGCCGGCTTCCTGGTGAAGGTGAAGCAAGACCTCGAGACCCGCGACTGGTTCGCGGAGTTCTGAGCGACGCCCGATGAGCGCCGCCTCATGACCGCCGGGCCCCTCCACGTCCGGTGGCTGGGCAAGGTGCCGTACCGCGAGGCGCTCGCGCTGCAACTCGCACTGTTCGCGCACGGCAGCGCCGACCATCTCCTCCTGCTCGAGCACCCGCACGTGTTCACGCACGGGCCGCGGGCCGACCTGTCCACCAACGTGCTCGTCGAGCCGGCGTCGGTGGGCGCGGAGCTGGTGTCCGTGCAACGCGGCGGCGACGTCACGTACCACGGCCCCGGCCAGCTGGTGGGCTACCCGATCGTCACGCTCGCCAACGCGCTGGGCGCGCACGACCACGTGTGCGCGATCCAGCGGCTGGTGGTGGGCACGCTGCAGGAGCTCGGCGTGGCCGACGTCGGCTGCCTCGACGAGTACCCCGGGGTGTGGGTGGGGGTGAGCGGCCCGAACCCGCGCAAGATCTGCGCCATCGGCGTGCGGCTCGCGCACCATCGCACGATGCACGGTTTCGCGCTCAACGTCGTACCCGACATGCGGTACATGCGCGACTACATCGTGCCCTGCGGCATCGCCCACAAGCCGGTCACGTCGCTGGCCGAGGAGGGCGTGCACGTGTCGATGGCCGAAGTGGCCGACATCGTGGCGCGTCTGGCCGCCGACATGTGGGGCGACGGCTCCATCGAACGCCAGGACGTCGCCTGGCGCTCGCGTCCCGACGACCTGTCGCCGTTCTCGCGAGGCGACGGACCCGGTGCCACCGGCCGAGCGCTCGCGCGTCTCGAAGCGGCGGGCGTGGCCGATGGCCTCGCCATCTCCATGCGCAAGCCCGAGTGGCTGCGACCGAAGGTGAAGTTGGGCACCGACGTGTTGGCGATGAAGCACAACGTGCACGAGCACGGTCTGGTCACCGTGTGCGAAGAGGCCGGGTGCCCGAACCTCAGCGAGTGCTGGGCTGTGGGCACCGCCACGTTCATGGTGCTCGGCGAGCGGTGCACGCGTGCGTGCGGCTTCTGCCTCGTCGACACCGACAAGCCCCTCGCGCCGCAGGCCGACGAGCCCACGCGTGTGGCGAGCGCGGTCGCCCGCAGCAACCTGCAGCATGCCGTGCTCACCATGGTGGCTCGCGACGATCTCGCCGACGGCGGGTTCGCGCACGTCGCTGCATGCGTGCTCGCCATCCGCGACGCGAAGCCGGGCGTCACGATCGAGACGCTCGTCAGCGATGCCAAGGGCGACGATGCGTCGCTGCAGCTCGTGTTCGACGTGCGCCCCGACGTGTTCAACCACAACATCGAGACCGTCGCGCGGCTGCAGCGAGCGGTCCGCCCGTCGGCCGGCTACGCGCGCAGCCTGTCGGTGCTCTCCCGGGCGAAGGCTGCAGGTCTCACCGTGAAGTCCGGGCTCATGGTGGGCCTCGGCGAGACCGTCGACGAGGTCGACGGGCTGCTCGCCGATCTGGCGGGCATCGGCGTCGACATCGTCACCATCGGTCAGTACCTGCGCCCCACCAGCCACCATCTGCCGGTTGCCCGCTGGGTGGAACCCGCCGAATTCACCCGCTGGGCGCAGCTCGGTGAAGCGCTCGGCATCGGTCACGTCGAGGCCAGCCCGCTCACCCGCAGCAGCTACCACGCAAAGGAAGCAGCCGATGCAGTGGCGCCGGTGGCGGTCGGCCTCAGGTGGTGAACCACCCGGCGACGTCGATCACCACGTTGGTCGACATGGTGCTGTAGATCGAGATGTTGCCTGCACTGAGCCCCGCGACCGTGGAGTTCGACACAGCAGTCATCGGTTGGGGCACGTTGAGCAGTGACGTGGCGTCCACGGGCGCGGCGATGCTCGCCACGACTTCGAGGTACCCGGCAGAGACGGCGCCCACGGACACCACCGACACCACGGCGGCCGTCGCGTCGGCGGGCAGGCCGCCCGTGCCGGTGATGTGGAACGACGTGATGACACCTGCACGGATGCGGCCGTCGTAGCCGACCGTCGTACGGGTGTCGAGCACCCGCGTCGGAGTCTGCGCGACGAACAGGCCGCTCGCCGACGAGACGGCGCCGGCCCCGGTCATGTAGCCGACGATGTCGACCAGGACGTGCGAGCTCACGGAGACCGCGACGCGGAGGGAGCCCTGCGCAGTGATCGGCACGACGGCCAGGTTCGCCTTCGTCTCGCCACGGACGAAGTTCACGTTGGACGTGGTGGTGGCGTTCGCCCCGTAGGCCTTCAGGAACCCGTCGGCAGAGGGCCTGACGACCGTGATGTTCACCACCACCGCGATGGCGCCGGTGCGGCCGGTCGGGATCGAGCGCGCCACGTTCGCGGCCAATGGCCTGCCGCCTCCGCTGGACTGGCGCGTATCGAGCAATCGATGCGCTTCGAACTCGGCGACGTATCGCCCTGAGGTTGCAGTGGCCGCCGGCACCCAGTAGCCGAACACGTCGACGATGGCGTTCCCGGGTTGTGTGCTCACCGTCGCGATCGAGCCGGCGGTGCCGAGCCGTACCAACGCGAACGCGCTCGTGTTGCCTCCAGTGGGTCGCAAGTTGAGGCTGCTGGCGAAGCCCGGGTACACAGTGCCAGGCCCGAAGACCTGCGCATAGCCGGCGCCAGGTGGTGCTCCCGCGATCGTGAAGTTGGTGGCCAGCGCGGTGGCGTTGGCGGGGATGCCCTTGACGCCGGCGGCCGGGAAGTGCTGACTGACGCCGGCAGCGAGCGGCGTGCCGCCCTGCCGCGTGTCGACGAGCCGCACCGGCGTCGAGAGCGCGACGTAGCGGGCACGCACGCCGATAGGCGGCTGGTCGGCAGCGAGGCGGTGCAGCACCAGGGCCGGAGTCGACGCCATCGGTTGGGCGAACGCTGTGATCAACCGCCCATCGGCAAGCCGCGTGAAGCCTCCGGGGTACTCGCCGCTGAGCGAGCCGTCGATGCCGAACCCACGCTCCACCGACAGGTCGCTACGGAACTTCGTCACCAGGGCGGTCTTCTCTCCGGTCAGCAGCGCCACGAGCAGGCCGCCGTCTGGCGTGGCGATCGCCTGCCGGGGCACTGAGAACGTCGGCAGCGTGATGCTCACCGGGGGGTTCAGCTTGACACCGTCGTCGCGCGCCGCCGTCAGCCGGTTGAGGGTCGGGCCTGACGGTGAGGCGATCGTCCACATGAACGTGACCGTGCCGTCGGCCATCGGCACCACGACTGGCAGCAGTTCCACGGCGCCGACATCCGCGATCGTCCGAAGGGTGGGGAGGTCGACGTCGCCCGCGGCCGTGAGCATCACGGCGCTGATCGAGCCCCCAGATTTCGCCGGGTAGATCTGCAGGAGTCCACTCGAGGTGCGGCGGACGTACACCACGGTGTCGCCATGGGCGGTGAGCGCTTCACGGTTAGGCCCTGAGATATCGCCGAACGAGGGATCAGGTGTCCCGTCGGGCGAGAGGCGGGTGGCTTGATCGGCCACCACGATCGCCCCGCCGTCCGGATCGACGATGACCGCGTCGGGCATGAGGGGGCCGGCGAACAACACGCGACCTTCGACGCCGTACGACCGGTCGATCGTCGCGTCGGGGTTGAGCCGGTAGAGATGCGACGGGTGTGCCGTGGCGACGAGCATCTTCCCGTTCGCCAGCACGTCGATCCGGATGGGGTCGCCGAACAGCAGCGGGTAGGCGAAGCCGCCGCCGAAGGCGCCGTCTGGCTGACCGGACACGGAGAACGACGCCAACCAGTTGCCGAAGCGACTGTTGCCGACCACGACGGCCGACCCGTCGGCACGGTGGCCGACCGCCAATGGCTGGATCCAGTCGCGGTTGCTCCAGTCGAGAGCGAAGGTCTCGTCGCCGTAGCGATCGGGATTGCGAAAGACCGAGCGCCTGACCGTTGCGGTGTCGGTGAGGAGCCACGCCGCGTCGTCGTTGATCATCGCCGCCGAGCGCACCCCGCGCATGCTGTTCGTCACGACCGACGAGCCCGCAGCGATCTGGCCCGTCTCGGTGAGCTTCACCCAACGCAGCGTGTCACCGGAGACCGTCACCACCGACGTGTCGGCCGCAGTGCCGAGCATCGCGCTGAACGCAAGGACGGCGCCGTCGACCGCGGCGCTCACGACGGTCGACAGCGTAGGATCGTAGTCGTCGATGTGTGCCACCAGCGCATGGCCGAGCGCGTCCGATCCTCCAAGCATGATCTCGCCGTAGCCGAGCGCTGCCGACGTGATGTCCGCGCCGTCGGGAAGTGTCGGCTCGTACACGCCCCCTGTCCCGAACGACGGATCGACCATGCCGTCCGGGCCGAGCTTGGCTACGAGCACGTGCCCGCCGCTTCGACCGACGACGAACGTCATCGTGTACTGGCGGTACACGCCGATGAGCTCGTCTTCACCACTGCCCAGATCGACGAGCGTTACACCGTCCGTGCCCCATGTGGCACTGAGACCGAGCTGGTCGATCCGAGCGACGTACACGGCGGTCCCACCGGGCACGACGGCGAGTCCCGCCAGTGTGAAGTTGTCGGAAGCGAACGTCACGTGATCCGTGGCCGATGTGACGGGCACCGTCACCACGCCGTCGAGACCGTACGGTTCGACGAAGTCGCCGTAGTGCACGAGCTCGGGGTGGTGGCCGGAGGCCACATCGCCGACACCGGCGACGATCCCGAAAGCTCCGCGGTCGGAAGCGACGCCCGCGACGCGGAAGGCGGGCGACATCGAACGCACCTCTGGCTGGTCCGCAGTGCCCACCGACATGTAACCGTCGACCGATCCGAACACAGCGGGCCCAGGCCTCACGTCGTTGACGACCACAGCGTGCGCACTTGGTCGCAGCACGGCGTCGCCACCCGTGCCGTACGTGGTGTCGAGGCCCGGCACGGGGTCGACAGCAGCCGCGGCAATGGCCGCGCGGCCGACCGCGATTGGTGCCACGATCGCCGCGATGGACGCCAGCGCGACGGCCATACCCACGCCGCTGCTGCGCCGACCGGTCATGTCGACGATGGTACGCGCCCCGGTGTGCAGGTGTCAGGGCCGGTGGTCACCTCTGCGGGCAGCGACACTGGTCACCCCTGCCAATCAGGTCGCGCCAGTGCCGGATCGGGGCCCGCGGCCTCGCGTTCGCGAAGGCGCTCGATCGTCGAGCGGGTGAGCGCGATGTAGGCGAGGCTCGATGCACCCGCAGCGAGCGCGAACGCGGTGATCGTCCAGCGCACGCCGACGGCCTCGCTCACCACGCCGGCCGCCAGGCTGCTCAGGCTGAGCACGAGCGTTACGATGGCGTAGTCGCCCGCCATCACGCGGCCACGGATGGCGTCGGGCGTGCGGAGTTGGAGGCCGTATGTGCTCAGGGTCCACTGCGAGCCGCCGCCGAGGTGGGCGAGGGTGATGCAGATCATCGCCATCCAGATGACCGGCGACCATCCGGCGCCGACGTAGAAGATGCTGAACCCGAGCCCGGCGAAGCCGCACACGCGCAGGATGCGAGAGAGCTCTCCCTTGGTGAACCGGGCGGCGATGATCGGCCCGAGTCCGGAGCCCACGCCTCGCGCGCCGAGCAGCAGGCCGGTGCCGCCGTCACCCCAGTGGAACACCTGCCCGGCGAGGATGGGCAACTGGCTCACCGTGCCGGCGCCGATCGCGAAGGTCGCCTTGCTGGCGAGCAATGCGAGCACCACGTGGTCCTTGCGCGCGTAGGCAGCGGCCTCCTTCATGTCCGCTGCGACGTTCATGGCCGGGCGGTGGGCGTGCTGTGGCTCCTGCATCGGTGTGCGGATGAGCGCGAACAGGCCGAGCGCGACGACGAACGACGCGGCATCGGCGACGAAGGCGGCGGGCCGTCCGAACGCCTGGCTGAACGCACCGCCGAGGGCGGCTCCCAGGGCGAGCATCACACCCCATGTGCTGCCGAACAGTGCATTGGCCAGGCGCAGTTCCTCCGGGTTGCGCGCGAGGTTGGGGACGCCGGCGTCGATGGCCGGCTTGACGAACGCGGCGAGGGCGCTGATGGTGCCCTGGAACAGGAACAGCGGCCAGACGTGGCTGGTCGATGCGGTGAGCAGGCCCATGGCTGCCACCGCCTGGGCGGCCGACACGACCAGCAGCAGGCGACGCCGGTCGAAGCGGTCGACCACCGGGCCTGCCACGGGCGACGCGAGGAACGAGGGGAGCGAGAACGCGACGTAGGCCAGCGAAACGAGGAAGGCACTGCCGGTCGCGTCCTTCACCATGCCGGCCAACGCGACGAACGTGAACCAGTCGCCCATGAACGACACCACCTGGGCGACGAAGAGCCACCGCAGGTCGGCGTTGGTGCGGAGCATCCGCAGCATCAGCGCGTGGCGTGAGCGTGCAGGAGGTGGGCGATGCAGGCCGTGATCTTGCGCGCCGTCGGCACGTCGAGGAACTCGTTNNGCGTCGGGGAACTTCTCGCCGAGCATGCCCATGAACGGGATGGAGCCGCCCTCGCCGAACGCGCGATGCGGTTCACCGAAGGTTGCCAGCGACGCCTCGGTGAGCGCCGCCTCGAGCCAGGGCGCGAACTCGGGTGCGTTCCATCCCGGACCCGCGTGGCCGTCGAGGAAGCGCACCTTCGCGCCGTACGGCGGCTCGCTGGTGAGTGCGTGCTCGATCTCGCGCAACGCGACGTCGGGGTCGCAGGTGGGTGGCAGCCGCACGCTCACCTGCAGCGAGGTGCTGGGTCGCAACACGTTGCCGGCCTTGGCGACCTCGGGCATGCCCTCGCTGCCGATGTAGCTCACCGTGGGGCGCCACGTCTGCGACAGCAGCTGCTCCACCGGCTCGGTCTCCATCGGCTGCACGCCGTGCACCCACGGGAAGTGGTCGCCGATGTGGAACTCCGATGCGGTCTCCTCGATCTGCGCGCGCCGGTCGGCCGGGATGTCGACGTGGAGGCGGGGGAGGAGCACGCGACCGGTCTCGGCGTCCTCGATGCGATCGAGCAGCTGGCGGATGATGCGGAACGTGGACGGCACCACGCCGCTCGCCTCGCCCGAGTGCACGCCCTCGCGCAGCACGTCGACGCGCAGCGTGCCCGCGGCGAGGCCCCGCAGCGACGTGGTGACCCACAGACGACGGTCGTCGAGGCAGCCCGAGTCGAGGCAGACGACGAGTGTGGGCGTGCCGATGCGCCCGCGCATCTCCTCGATGTACACGGGCAGATCGGGGCTGCCGCTCTCCTCGGCCGCTTCGATGAGCACGATGCAGCGCGCGTGCGGCAGGCCGGCCAGTTGCGCGGACTCGATGGCGAGCAGCGCCGCGAACGCGGCGTACCCGTCGTCGGCCCCACCGCGGCCGTAGAGCCGTGACCCTTCGAGCACCGGCTTCCACGCGCCGAGGTCGTCGCGCCAGCCGGTCATCTCCGGCTGCTTGTCGCAGTGGCCGTAGAGGAGCACGGTGTCGTCGGCGGCCACGGTGAGCAGGTCGGGGCGGAAGGCGGGCACCTCGGCGACGATGACCGGCGTGCGGCCGGGAAGCTCGACCACCTCGATCGTGAGCCCGTCGATGCTTCGCGCCGCACACCAGGTGCGGATGAGCTCGATCGCGCGGTCGAGGTGACCGTGCTCGCGCCACTGCGGGTCGAAGTGCACTGACACGCACGGGATGGCGATGTAGTCCATGAGCGAGGGGAGCACGTCGCGCTCCCACACCTCGTCGACGTGCGCCGAGATGGTGTCGGCGGTGTGCCGTTCGGCGGCGCTCATCGCCGCACCGCCGCCATGCGCTCGATCATCCGCTCGGCCTCGGCCACCATCTGCTGCACCACGTCGGCCGCGTGCAGCAGTTCGTCGATGCCACCCACGCCTTGCCCGCACGGCATGAACTCGCGGTTGATGTCGACCTCCAGGCCGTCGGCCCCGCCGAGGTGGTTCACCCCTGCCCTGCCCGATGCCACGGCCTGCGCAGGGAACGGCTGCAGCTCCTCGGGATGCTCGTCGAAGTGGTTGGTCCACTCGGTGCGCACCACGCGGCACGTCTTGCCGGTGTACGCCCGGCTGATGACCGTGCCGTCCTCCTGCAATGCCAGCAGCGTGTCCTTGTAGCCCTTCACGGCGCGGGCTTCGAACGTGGCGATGAAGCGGGTGCCGATCCACACCCCGTCGGCACCGAGCGCGAGCGCCGCGGCGAGCCCGCGGCCGTCGAACAGCCCGCCGGCCGCCACCACCGGCACGTTGGCGCCGACGGCGTCGACCACCTGCGGGACGAGCGCGATGGTGGCCACGGTGCCCGTGTGGCCACCGCCCTCGGTGCCCTGCGCGACCACGAAATCGACACCGCTGGCCACTGCGCTCACGGCATGGCGCACCTTGCCGCACATGCTGCCGACGAGCACGTTCTTCGAGTGCAGCAGGTCGATCACCTCACGCGGTACGCCGAGTCCGGCGACGAAGATGCGCGCCCCGCCGTCGATGACGCTCTGGATGCCGCGCTCCACCTGTCCGGGCATAGCGGTGAGCAGGTCGACGCCGAACGGCTTGGCCGTGGCGGCGCGCACCTTCGCCATCTCCTCGGGGAGCTCCTCCGGCGCCATCGTGCTGGCGCCGAGGGTGCCGATGCCGCCCGCCTCGCTGACGGCGGCCACGAGCCGGTGGTAGCTCACGCCGCCCATGCCGGCGAGCATCACCGGATGCTCGATGTCGAGGAGTTCGGTGAGACGAGTCCGCAGAGCCATGCCCGCGAACCTAGCCCCACCCCCACCCCCACCCCTGACCCGAGTGGGTGCCCACCGGGCGAGTGCCACGCCGCCACCCGAGTGTCAGCCCGCCACCCGAGTGGGCACTCGCACCCCGGGGCGCGAGTGCCCACTCGAGTCGGCTCGCATCGCCGCGACGAGCGAGTGAGGGCCGTCGAGTAGGCGCCGATATGTTCGCCCTTGGCTTCCCCCGAGACCCGCCCGTCCCACAGAGAGGTGGACGAGATGTTCATCCCCAAGGAAGCCCTCGCCGAGTTTCGCGACCATCACGGAATGGCGACCGATCGAATGCTGTCGTTGCACGGAATGAGCCGACGTGCGCGCCAGCTTGCCGTCGACGACGGACTGTTCGAAGTGCTGTACGAGCGCGTGCTGCACCTGATGTCGACCCCACTCACGCTGGAGGCCCGGTCGGTCGCGCTCAGCCTGGCCTTCCCCCGAGGGTTCGTCACCGGTCCGACGGCCGGCACGCTGATGAGATCGCGCCGCATGCCGAGGACCGGCGATGTGCACTTCGCGCTGCCGCACCCCAGCCACATCGGGCCCTTCAGCGGTGTGCACCTTCGCCAGACCACCAAGGTGTTGCCGTGGCACGTGGTGCAGCGTGGCGACGGCATCCGCCTCGCGTCACCCGAACGCTTCGCGTTCGACGTCGCTCGCGACGTGCCGCCGCTCGACCACCAGTCCGTCGTCGAACAACTCCTTCACGAGCGTCGGGTCACGATGACCAGCCTGGCGCGGATCGGCCGTGACTTGGTCCACCCCGGCCGAGCGGGCTCCGAGCGCTTCATGGCGACGTTAGTTCACGCGCGGCGACAGGTTGCCGATGGGTTCGCACCCCGAACTGATGGTGGCGGAGGGGCTGCGCCGTCGTGGTGTGCCGGTGGTGACGCAGCACGCCGACCTGGTCCTGCCGAACGGCCGCAGCATCAGGCTCGACCTTGCGGTCCCCGACGTGCGTTGGGCGGTCGAGATCGACCTCCACCCCGACCACCTGCTCCTGCAGGGCACCTCGTCCGACAAGCAGCGAGATCGGCAGTGCCACCGAATCGGCTGGGAGGTCGAGCGCGTCACCGAGCTCGACCTGATCGACCTCGAGGGGATCTGCGACGAGTTGGCCGAGCTCTACCGCGTCCGCTGTCGCGATCTGGGCCGTGCCGCGTGAGTCCTTCGAGTGGGNNGTGGGGCTGTGGCACTCGCCTGGCGGGCTGGCACTCGCCTGGCGGGCTGCCACTCGGGTCAGGGGGTGGGGTAGGGGGCGGGTTGGCGGAGGAAGTGGCGGTGCCAGCGTCGAGGGGTGAAGGCGATGGCTCGGGGTTCGTCCTCGAACATCCAACGCGCGAAGTTGCGCCGGGTGAAGGCGTTGAGACCCACCACCCGCACCGCGCCCCGGGCGAGCAGTGGCCGTGCCAGCCAGCGGTTGAGCACCGCCGACGTGCGGTGGTCGGCGAAGAGGTGGTGACGCACGGCCCGCTCGTAGTGGCCCCGCACTCGGGCGGGATCGTCGGCGGCCAGCAGGGCCTCGGCGGCCAGCCGGCCGGTGAGCACTGCTTGACCGATGCCCTCGCCGGTCATCACGTCGGTGGCGCGGGCGGCGTCGCCCACGAACAGGGTGCGTCGCGCGCTGAGCACGGCGCGGTCGATGCCGGCCGGAATGGGCCAGGCCGTGTGCCGGTCCTCGAGCTCCGCGTGCGGGCCGAGCGCAGCGCGGATGTGCGGGCGATCGAGCAGGCCCGTCCAGTCGGCGCTCATCTGCTTGCCCGTGCGCGACCCGTCGCGCATCACGCCGAACCCGACGTTGGCGCGCCCGCCCGGCAGCGGGAAGCTCCACGCATAGCCGGGCAGGAAGTCGGGCTCGAACCAGACGTACAGCCGCTCGGCGGCAGGCCCGGTGACGTGTCGCGCGTATTGCCGGAACGCATGCCACTCACCCAGGTAGCCGGGCTCGGCGAGGCCGAGGAGCCTGCGGGTGGGCGACCACATGCCGTCGGCGGCCACGACGAATGCTGCGGTCACGCTGCCGATGCCGCCGACCTCGGCGTGGATCCCGTCGACGTGCTGTTCGAGGGCCTCCAGCGAATGCCCGTCGCGCACATCGGCACCGGCATCGCGAGCCATCTGCAGCAGTGCCGCGTCGAGCTCGCGTCGTGGCGTGGTGGCGGCGTAGATGCCTCCCGCCGGCATCGGCAGGCACACCTCTCGGCCCGATGGCGAGCGCAGCCACGCCTCGCTGACGGTCTGCCAGTTGGGCACCTGCTCGGGCCGCAACCCGAGCGCGACCAGTTCGCGCAGCGCCAGCGTGGTGAGTCCGTCGCCGCAGCACTTGTCGCGTGGGAACTCGGCCTTGTCGACCACCAGCACCGACCGGCCCGCACGGGCGAGCAGCATGGCGGCCGTGGCGCCCGCAGGTCCGCCACCCACGACGAGCACATCGACAACGAGATCGACACCGGCAACGACAACGGCAACGACAGCGGTTGGCACGGGCACTGAGGCTACGGCGACACCCGACCCAGACGCACTGCGGGCTTGGTGACCGACGCCCACGCCGCTCGTTGCGCCTGAACGAGCGCGGGGAGGCCGGCGATCTGCGGGAAGAACGCGTTGCCCGGGCAAGTGGTCTCCGACATCTCGCGGTGCCCGGCAATGGTGCGGGTGGTGACCGGCGTGCCGGCCGGCCACAGCTGTGAGCCCCGCGACACGAACGACGTGGTGGCTCCCGGTGACGTGTCGATCTGGAACCGGTCGGCCTGCCACGCGAGCACCTTCACCAACGCCTCCTGAGCCGCGGCGGTGGGCAGCACTGTCTCGAACGTACCCATGAGGCAGACGAGCTGCGCGAAGCCCTGGCTGCCACCGGTGGCGTCGGCGCGCACCGGCCCGGCGAGAGCGCCCGCGCGCCCTTCCCACACGTCGCCCTCCTTGCCGACGAAGAACTCGTAGGCGACGTCGGGCCAGCCCTTCGTCGGGTCGCTGCTGGTGTGCCAGAAGTAGGTGTTGCGCATGGTGTTGCGCGCGCTGTGGTAGAGGTTGGACGACGCCGTGTGGTGCACGAGCAGGAACTTCGGCGTCTCCGACGCGATGGCGTGCTTGGGAGGCAGGTCGGCGCCCCACGCATCGCGAGGGAAGATCGACAGCCCCGGCAGCACCTCGACGGCGGGCACGGCGGCGTCGACGGAGGTGGTCGCGGCGGCCGACGGCGAGGCGGAGCCGGCGAGTGCCCACAGCGCCGGTGCCGCGAGCGCGGCTCCGATCAGCAGGTCACGTCTCGTCGGCTGGCAGTCACACACCTCGTCCACCTTATGATGCGGATCACCGGGGGACGAGGCTCCCCGCGCACATTTCGAGGAGTTCTGATGAGCAAGTTGTGTGAAGGCCGTGTGGCCATCGTCACCGGTGCGGGTCGCGGCATCGGTCGCGAGCATGCGATCAGCCTGGCCGCTCACGGCGCCAAGGTGGTCGTCAACGACCTCGGCGGCAACACCGACGGCACCGGCGCCGATCTCTCGCCTGCCGAGCAGGTGGTGGAGGAGATCCGCGGCATGGGCGGCGAGGCTGTCGTCAACGGCGACAACGTCGGATCCTGGGAGGGCGCACAGCGCCTCATCAACACGGCCATCGAGACCTTCGGCGACCTGCACGTCGTGGTCAACAACGCGGGAATCCTGCGCGATCGCGTGCTCGTCAACATGACCGA
>PMCN01000276.1 GCA_003154135.1 Acidimicrobiaceae bacterium | reverse complement strand
TTGGTGTGACTCTTTTCTCAGGGGTGGATGTGTGCCTATCCTTCGGCTCGGTCGCAAGACCGAATCCGAGTGATTCGTCACCCGGGTGTCGCGCCCCGCAAGGGCTGCGCCGGAGAGGGCTGGTGCCATCGGGGGGTTGGCATCGGCCCTCTACGTTTTTTCGCACCTGTCCGGGGCTAGCTTGGCCGCTCATGGGCCGCCGTTTCGACACCATCTCGTTCCTCAGCGACCTGGGTGTTGCCGACGAGGCGGTCGGTGTCGTGAAGTCCATCGTGCGCGACCTCGCGCCCCACGTCACCGTCGTCGACCTCACCCACCACGTCGCCCCCTACGACGTGCGCGCGGGCAGTCTGGCGCTGGCTCGTGCCATCGGCTACGTGCCCTCGGGCGTGGTGCTCGCCTCGGTCGACGCCGGCCCGCAGAGCCGCCGTCCGCTGGTGGCCATCGAGGTGGCAGGCGGCGAGGGCGTGCTCGTCGGCCCCGACAACGGCCTCCTTGCTCCCGCGGTGGCGATGGCCGGCGGGGCCGAGCGGGCGGTGCTGCTCGTCGACGCGACGTTCCATCTCGCCACTGCCGGTGGCGCGTGGCCCACACGCGACGTGCTCGCGCCCGTGGCCGCGCATCTGTGCAACGGGGTCGATCTCGCCACGCTCGGTGAGGAGGTCGACGCCGACACCCTGCTGCCCGGCGTCGTGCCGCTGCCCCGCGAAGCCGCCGGCGGAGGTGTGGCCGCCGAGGTGCTGTGGATCGATCACTTCGGCAACTGTCAGCTCAACATCGGTCTCGACGACGTGGCGCCGTGGGCGCTCGCCGAGGGCCAGCGCGTGCAGGTGAGTGCGGGCGACATCACCCGGGTGGCCGAACGTGTCGAGCACATCGGCCTCCTCGGAGCAGGATCGGTGGGTCTGGTGGTCGATCCGTACGGCATGCTCTCGCTGGTGCTCGACCGGCGATCGGCGGCCGAGGAGCTGGCGCTCGTGCCCACCGATCAGGTGGTGGTGGCGCCATTGCCCGAGGGCGACCGTGGCCAGGGCACCACCAGCCCGGTCACGCTCCGACCGACTCGCTGACGCGGTGCTGCGGGCGACGCCGGTGCTGCGGCACGTGGTCGATAGCGTGGAGCCATGCGCCCGGCCACCACGCTCACCCTCGGCCTCCTGCTCGCGGCCATCCTCGCGGCCGGGATCTTCTCGTTGATGCGCCTCTGAACCCGAGGTCGCGTGCGGCGGTGACCGGCGGGTAACATCGCTGTCGGCAGAGGGGGCCACGTCCAGTGAATCTCGCGCACATCATCGACCCGCATCCGGCCGATCGCGTGGCCGTCATCAGCCGCGGCCACCCCACCACCTATGGCGCCCTGCGCGACCAGGTCGAGCACGTGCGCGGCGGCCTCGCCCGCCTCGGTGTGCAGCAGGGCGACCGCGTCGCTCTCCTGTGCAGCAACGGCCGCTACTTCGTCGACCTCTACCTCGCCGCGCTCGGCCTCGGCGCGGTGACGGTGCCGCTCAACCCCGCCAGCCCAGCACCCGAGATCGAGCGCGAGGTGCTCACGGTGGGGGCGAAGGTGGTCGTGGTCGAACCGTCGGCCGCACATGCGTGGTCGCTCATCGACCGCGCCGCGCTGCCCACGGTCGAGCACGTCGTGGCCACCGAGCACGACACGGTGGCAGGTGCCGACCTGATGTTCGACGAGCTGCTCAGCGCCGAGCCGATGGCCACCATCGAGGTCGAACCCGACCACCTGGCCGCGCTCATCTTCACCAGCGGCACTGCGGGGTCGCCCCGCGCGGCGATGCTCAGCCACGGCAACCTCCAATCCAACCTCGAGCAGGGCCGCTCGGCCAACGAGGGCACGCGGGAAGGCGATGTCGTCTACGGCGTGCTGCCGATGTTCCACATCTTCGGGCTCAACGTGGTGCTCGGGCTCAGCCTGTACCGCGGCGCGACCGTGGTGCTGGTGCAGCGCTTCGACCCCTCGACCGCGCTCGACACCATCCGCGAGCGCAGCGTCACGGTCATCCCCGGCGCGCCGCCCATGTGGCTGTCGTTCAGCCACTTCGACGAGGCGCCGGCCGACAGCTTCGCCACCGTGCGCCTCGCGCTCACCGGCGCAGCGAAGATGCCCGAGGAAGCCATGCGCCACCTCAAGGAGCGCTTCGGTGTCACCTTGCTCGAGGGCTATGGCCTCACCGAGGCGTCACCCGTGGTCACGTCGTCGTCGGGCTTGCCCCAAAGGGTGGGCTCGGTGGGCAAGGTGCTCGACGGCGTCCAGGTGCGCCTCGTCGACGAGCACGGCGACGACGCGCTGCAAGGCGACTCGGGCGAGGTGTGGGTGAAGGGTCCCAACGTGTTCCAGGGCTACCTCGACGAGCCGGAGGCCACCGCCAAGGTGCTCACCGCCGACGGCTGGCTGCGCACCGGCGACATCGCGGTCACCGACGACGACGGCTACCTCTACCTCGTCGACCGTGCCAAGGACCTCATCATCGTCAGCGGCTTCAACGTCTTCCCGGCCGAGGTGGAGGACGTGCTGATGGAGCACCCCGACGTGCGCGAGGTGGGCGTGGTGGGCGTGCCCCACCCGCACACCGGCGAGGCCGTGAAGGCGTTCGTGGTGCTCGAGCAGGGCGCCACCGCGCACGAGGACACGTTGGTGTCGTGGTGCCTCGATCACCTGGCGCGCTACAAGTGCCCGTCGAAGATCCTCTTCGTCGACGAGCTACCCCGCAACGTCAGCGGCAAGCTGTTGCGGCGCAGCCTGGCCTGACGCCACCCGGCGCGGCGGTGCCGAGGCCACGAGGAACCCCACGAAGAGCACGCTGATGCCCACGAGCAGGGTGAGCGCGAACGCCCGATCCTTGCCCAGACGGCCGGCCAGCGTGCCGCTGGCGCTGAGCACGAGCGTGCCGACGGCGATGAGCACGTTGCCGGCCACGAGCCGGCCCGGCTTGGAGACGGTGCGGGCTACGCCCATCGACGGCACGCGACCGCGCCACACGCGCCACGCGCTCCACAGCGCGCCGACGATGATGACCAGTGCGGCCACCCCCGAGCCCACTGCGGCCAGCACGCGCGGCGCGATGCCGAACACGTCCTTGCCCGTGGGCAGCTCGGAGCCGCTCACCCCGGTGCGCGTGGCGGAGAAGCAGACCACGCCGACCGCGAAGCCGCTGAGGCCGACGAGCCACCAGCGCACCCGGTGGCCCACTCGCTCGCCGGCCAGCAGGTACACCGTGCCGAGCGCGAGCCACGGCACGTTGAGCACCGCGCCCGCCGTGTAGAAGATGCGGAACGCGGCCAGGCTCCAGCCGTCGGCTGCGGCCCACCACAACGCCGACGAGCCCACCGCGAACAGCGCCAACGAGATGGTCCACGCCAGTTCGTGGGGCCGCCGCCGCCGCAACCAGCGGTCGAGAGTGCTGAGCGCGAAGGCCACCGCGACGAGTGCGGCAGCAGCTGCGAGCGCGGCATTCATCGTGGGCAGCGTAGGGGGTGTCGCCCGCGTCACACCCAACTCCAACCCTGTCGGCTTTGTGAACGTGTGCACGAATGCCTAACGTTGTCGACGGTATGGCCCCCGACCGCGCACGCCGACGCATCCCTGATGCCACCGTCTCACGACTTCCCGTCTATCTGCGCATCCTCGGCGAGCAGGCCGACGAGCGCGTGGAGAGCATCTCCAGCGAGCGACTCGCCGAATTGGCGGGCGTCAATGCGGCGAAGGTGCGCAAGGACCTCAGCTACCTCGGCAGCTACGGCACCCGTGGTGTCGGGTACGAGGTGGGCTACCTCGTCTACCAGATCCGCCGCGAGCTCGGTCTCACGCACGACTGGCCGGTCGTCATCGTCGGTGCCGGCAACCTCGGCCAGGCCCTTGCCGGCTACGGCGGGTTCGGCGAGCGCGGCTTCCCCGTGGCCGGCATCGTCGACATCGACGAGGCCAAGGTGGGCACCGTGCTGGGTGGCACCCGCGTGCGCCACATCGACGAGCTCCCCCAGATCGTCGCCACCAAGCGGGTCAACATCGGCGTCATCGCCACGCCGGGCACGGCGGCCCAGGACGCTGCCGACCGTCTGGTGCGCGCCGGCGTCACCAGCATCCTCAACTTCGCGCCCACCGTGCTGTCGGTGCCGCGGGCCATCGAGGTGCGCAAGGTCGACCTCGCCGTGGAGCTGCAGATCCTCAGCTACCACGAACAGCGTCGTGCGGGTGGCTCCATCCACGTCGTGCCCGGCAGCACGCAGCGGTCGGCGAGCGCGTAGGGTGGGCCTGGCATGAGCATCGTGGTCATCGGTGTCAACCATCGCACCGGCCCCATCGACCTCCTCGAGCGCGTCGCGGTCGCACCCGACGAGCTGGGCAAGGTCATCACCGGGCTGGTCAGCCGCGCCAACATCCGCGAGGCAGCGGTGCTCAGCACGTGCAACCGCACCGAGGTGTACGCAGTGGCCGAGCGCTTCCACGGTGCGTACGCCGACATCCGCGACTTCTTCTGCGAGCTCAGCGGGCTGCAGCCCGACGACCTGCACCCGCACCTGTACAGCCAGCACGACGACGCAGCCGTTGCCCACCTGTTCGAGGTGGCGTCGGGGCTCGAGTCGGCGGTGCTCGGTGAGAGCGAGATCCTCGGCCAGGTGCGCGGCGCCTGGGAGGCCGCACAGGCGGAAGGCGGCGCACGCGCCACGCTGAACCTGTTGTTCCGCCATGCGCTCGAGACGGGCAAGCGCGCTCGCACCGAGACCGGCATCGGCAAGCACACGGCGTCGGTCAGCCACGCCGCGGTCGACATGGCGCACGAGCGCCTCGGGTCGCTCGCCGGCCGCCGCGTGCTCGTGGTCGGTGCCGGCGAGATGGGCGAGGGTGTCGCGCTCGCGCTCGTGGGTGCCGGCGCCACCGACATCGTGGTCACCAACCGCACCGAATCGCGCGCCCACCACTTGGCGCAGCGCGTGGGCGGCCGAGTCGTGCCGTTCAGCGAGCTCGGCTCGGCGCTCGGCGAGGTCGACGTGTTGCTCACGTGCACCGGTTCCGGGTCGGTCATCATCCATCGCGACCTCGTCGAGGCTGCGCGCCGCGACGTCGGCACGCCGTTGCTCGTGGTCGACATCGCCGTGCCTCGCGACGTTGCAGTCGACGTCGAGTCGGCCGGCGACGTCACGCTGCTCAACCTCGACGATCTGCGCGACTGGGCGGCTCGCGGCCTCGCGCAGCGCGCCGTCGAGGCAACGCACGTGTACGCGATCGTCCAGGAAGAGGTCGAGCGCTTCGGTCTCGAGGTGACTGCCCGTCAGGCTGCACCGCTCGTGGCCCAGCTGCACGAGAAGTCGGAGTCCGTGCGCCAGGGCGAGCTCGACCGCTTCGGCAACCGGCTCTCGTCGCTCGACCCCGCTCAGCGCGACGCCGTCGACGCGCTCACCAAGGGCATCGTGGCCAAGCTGCTGCACCACATGTCGGTGCGGTTGAAGGACGACGCAGGGAGCCCCCAGGGCGAGCGCAACGCCGCCGCGGTGCGCGACCTGTTCGATCTCGGCTGAGCCATGGGCACGCTCCGCCTCGCCACCCGCGGCAGTGCGCAGGCCACCGCACAGTCGGCGGCGGTCGCGGCTGCGCTGATGGCGGCCCACCCCGGACTGCAGGTGGAGCTGGTGAAGGTGGAGACGCTGGGCGACCAACGGCTCGACGTGCCGCTGCACACCATCGGCGGCCAAGGCGTGTTCGTGAAGGAGGTTCAGCGCGCGGTGCTCGCCGGCGCCGCCGACCTCGCGGTGCACAGCGCGAAGGACCTTCCGTCGGCTGCCGCCGAGGGCCTGCAGCTGGCCGCCTTCTGCGCGCGCCGCGATCCTCGTGACGCGCTCGTCGGCTCCGCGCTGCGCGACCTCGTCACCGGCGCCACGGTGGCCACCGGCTCGGTGCGCCGGCGCGCTCAACTGCTCGCGGCGCGACCCGACCTGCAGTTCGTCGAGCTGCGCGGCAACATCCATTCGCGTCTGTCGAAGCTGCCGGAGGGCGGCGCGCTGGTGATGGCGGTGGCCGCGCTCGAGATCCTCGCACTCACCGACCGCATCCGCGAGGCGCTGCCGGTCGACCGGTTCGTGCCGGCGCCCGGTCAGGGCTGCGTGGCCGTCGAGTGCCGCACCGACGATGCCGACACGGCTGCGCTGCTGGCCGCCGTCGACCATGCAGCCACCCGCGCCGCCGTCACCGCCGAGCGTGCGTTCCTGGCCCGGCTGGGCACGGGCTGCTCGCTGCCCGTGGGCGCACACGCGGTGGGCGACCTGCTCACCGGGTTCCTCGCCGACCCGTCGGCGAATCGTCACGTGACGGAATCGGTCACCATGTCGGGTGCGAGTGCAGAGCGGGCGGCGCAGGCTGCGGCCCTCGCCGACCGGCTGCAGGCAGCCCTCGGGGGTGGCTGAGCCCGTGGGCGTCCTCGCCGGCTGCACGGTGGTGGTCACTCGTGCCACCGACCAGGCCGACGGGTTGGCGGCCGAGCTGGTCGCGCGCGGTGCGGTGCCGGTGGTGGTGCCGCTCATCGAGATCGTCGCGCTGCCCGACGGACAACGACAGCTCGCCGAGCTCGCCCCCCGCTCGTTCGACTGGCTCGTGGTCACCTCGCCCAACGGTGCACGTGCGTACGCCGCGTCCCACGGCTCCGCCGCCCCGGCGCAGGTCGCCGCGGTCGGCGCCACCACGGCCGCCGCGCTCGCCACAGCAGGCATTGCGGTCACCTTCGTCCCGTCGCGTCAGCTGGCCGCGGGACTGCTCGCCGAGTTCCCCGCACCCACCCCGAGCGCCTCGCAGGTGCTGCTGGTGCAAGCTGCCGGTGCACAGCCCGAGCTCGCCGCCGGCCTGGTCGCCAAGGGGTGGCACGTGACCGTGGTGGCTCCGTACCGCAGCGCACCCGCCCGACCCACGGCGCGCCAGCAGTTGCAAGCCCTCGCCGCCCACGCCGTGCTGTTCGCCAGCGGATCCGCTGCCCGTGCGTGGGTCGACGTGTTCGGGCCCACCACACCACCCTTGGTGGTCGCCATCGGGCCCCAGACCGCGGCTGCCGCGACTGCCGCCGGCCTCAAGATCGACGTGGTGGCGGCCGATCATTCAGTGGTCGGGATGATCGCCGCCCTCGAGCGTCTGCTCGACCACAGCGAGTAGCATTGAACACCTCGGACGAACGGGCGGGAGTCTGGTAACCGGTACATGGAACGTCGAACGGGCACACGGCGCAGGCTGCTCCTCGGGAGCTCGCTGGCGGTACTGACGGTGGTGGGCGTGTCGCCCGCATCGGCCGGCCAGCCCGTCGCCGCGCCCACACCGCCGGCGCCGGCCCCCACCGTCGCCACCGTCACCTCGCAAACGCCCAGCGTGTCGGGCGACGGCCGCTACGTCGTGTACGCCGGCATCCCCGCCGAGGCGGGCGACACACGCACCAGCACGGTGTTCCTCGACGATCGGGCGACGGGCGCGGTCACCGAGCTCACGGCACCGCTCGACGGCATCCGCCCGGGCAACAGCGTGCTGCCCGTCATCAGCAACGACGGCTGCACGGTGGTGGTCGTCACGGAGCTGGGCTACGACCTGTTCCGCGACGACGACCAGGGCGATCGCTGGGACGTGTACAAGCTGGAGCTGCCGCAGTGCGGTGGCACCCCCGGCGACTGGGAGCTCGTCTCGAGCGGTGCCGGCACCGGCCTGCAGACCTCCGCGGCCGACGACGTGAGCCCGCTCGACGCGCCGGCCGTGTCGGGCGAGGGCGCAGTCGTCGCCTACACGTCGCAGTTCAGCGCCGCCGCTCCCGACGTCACCGCGGTCACCGTCGTCGACCTCACCGTGCCCATCGGCGACCCGGGCCGCGACACGCGGGTGGCCGGCACGCCGGCGCAGGCTCCTGACTCGACGTTCCGCTACCACGGGCTGCGTGAGCCCGCCATCAGCCTCGACGGTTCCATCGTCGCGTTCACGTCCGACGCCGACAACGCCTCACCGCTCGGCGACTGGGGCACGGGCCCGCAGCCCGGCGGCTTCGCCCGTTCGGCCGTGTTCGTGTGGGACCGCAGCAACCCCGATCCGAACACCGACGTGCACCGCATCTCCACCTCGCCGGGCGGCGACACCGGCGATGCCGGTAGCCCGTCCGTGTCGGGCGACGGCCGCTACGTGGCCTTCGTGTCGACGGCCACCAACCTCGTGCCCGGTGCCTCGCTGCCGGCGTGCGACCTGGGGTGCGTGCCGCAGGTGTACCTCTTCGACCGCACCGACAGCTCCACTCGTCTCGGCAGCCGCGTGGCCGGCGATCCCTCCACACCGCCGGTCGGCGTCGACAGCGCCGCCATCCAGCCCGCGCTCAACGGCAACGGCGACGAGCTCGTCTACATCACCCGTGCCACCAACCTGTTCCCCACGCGCAGCAGCGGATTGGGCGGCCCGCTCGACGGCGACGTCGTGCTGTCGGTGCCGTCCACGGGCGCAGTGCAACGCGTGTCGGTGCTCGCCGATGGCGTCACCCCCGCGCCCGCCGCCAACGGTCACCCGCACATCTCCGCCAGCGGCCGCGTCGTGGTGTTCGACACGCTCGCCGGTGCTGCCTACGGCAACCCGCGGGTCGCCGGTCGGCAGGTGGCGGTCGTCGAACGTCCACCCTCGTTGCAGTTGGCCAACCTCGATCTGGGCACCGTCGCCACCGGCTTCCCCGGACCAGAGTGGTTCCTCGTGCTGGCCAACCGGGGGCCGTCGTCGTTCGTGCCCGCCACGGTGGTCGTCGACAACACCGACTACCTCGTCAGCGGCGGCTCGTGCGTCGACCAGGCCGGTGTGGCCGTGCCGCCGGGCGGTGCGTGCACCGTCAACCTCATGCTCATGCCCAGCGTGGCCGGCCCCAGCAAGGCCACGCTCACGGTGAGCGAGGCCGGGTTCGGCGCCACGTCGATCACCGCACAGCTCACCGGCAACGGTGGCGACCCCACCCTCGCACCCACTCCCGCCGGCGCCGATGGGCAGTCCCTCGTGGTGGGCGCACGCGGCGACCCGATGACGTTCACGATGACCAACGTGGCGTTCAACCCGGTGAAGGTGAAGTCGGTGCGCATCGCCGGCTCGAACCCCACCGACTTCACGCTCGGCGACAACAAGTGCGCCAACAAGAACCTCGACGCCGCGGCCACCTGCACCATCGACGTGCTGTTCACGCCCAAGGCCGCCGGCCGGCGCACCGCCAGCGTGCTCGTCACCACCGACGACGGTGCGTACTCCACCATCCTCGTCAGCGGTGACGCCCACTACGAGCCGAAGCTGGCGGTCACCACCACCACGGTGGTCGCCCCGGCCCGCCTGGTGGTCGTCGGTGCCGGGTTCGCGCCCGACGCACAGGTCACGCTGGCGTGGTCGGACGGCTTCGGCCGCCCGCAGACCGTCACCACCGACGCGCAGGGCGGGCTGCTGGCCGTGTTCATCGTGCGGCCCACCGACCGTGCCGGCGACCGGGTCCTCGTCGCGCAGACCACCGACGGCCAGCTCGCCACCGCCGACGTGCACGTGGTGATGCCGGCGGCCACTCGCGGTCCCGCGGCGCCGAACCGCCCCCGCGGCTGACCGCCGCACGCATGTCGGCCTCCGCGCATCCCGTGCTGCGCCCTGGCGGCGTGCACCGTGTGCTGCGCGACGGCACCAGCGTGCAGGTGCGGCTGCTGTCACTCGACGACGGTGCGCGGCTGCGCGCGTTCCACTTCGGGTTGTCGCTCGAGTCGACGCGGCTGCGCTACTTCGTGGCCAAGCCCACGCTGTACGACAAGGACATCGCGTGGCTCACCGACGTCGACGTCGTCAACCGCTGTGCCCTGGTGGTCATCGAGCACGACGCCATCATCGCGGTCGCGCGCTGGATGCGGCCCGTCGAGGGGTCGCCCTCGGCCGAGGTGGCGTTCCTCACGGCCGACGGCGAGCAGGGCCGCGGCATCGGCACGTTGCTGCTGGCGATGCTCATCGAGCTCGCACCCGACTACGGCATCACGGCCTTCACGGCCTCCGTGCTGCTCGAGAACCACTCGATGACCAAGGTGCTGCGCCAGTCCGGCTACCGCGTCACCGTCGAGACCGATGCAGGCGTGCGCGAGATGTTCATCGACCTCACTGCACCGCAGATCTAACGGCAGACGTAGGGGAGCTGATCGCTCGGCGCGAGCGGGTCAGGCGGGCACGAGGACGCCGCTGACGAGCACCCTGGGCGAGCACGCGGTGGCGGTCTGGTCGCCGACGCCGACGCACGTGACGTTGACGACGAGCTGCTCGCCGGCGAGGAGCTCGATGGGGGTGACGAGCGGCGGCGCCACGTCGTTGAACGTGTTGGTGAGGTTGTACGTGAAGAGCGCGTTGGTGTTGCGCGAGATGGAGAGCGTGCCCTGGTCGAGCTGCGGGTTCTGCACGATGATGTCGGTGACTCGCAGCTTCTTGCCCGCCGGCACCGTGTACTGGTTGGCTCCGGTCTGCCCCTGCGGCACCGACAGCGGCAACGGCACGTTGACGATGGTGGGCTCGTCGGCGCTCGGCACCGTGGACGACACCACCACGGAGTCGATGGTGGCGTTGCTCGTGGGCACCTGCAGGGTGGTCGGCGGCGCGGCGTTGCGCACGGCATCGTCGGCCACCCGACGGATCTCGGGCTTGACGAGACCGAACCACGCGCCGGCGAGGAGGCCGACGACGACCACTGCGCCCACCACTCTGCCGACCAGGCGCTCGGGCACCATCGGCGTCTGCACGAACGTGGCCGGTGCCGACGCGGTGGGGCTGCCCGGCTGATCGGCGTCGATGCGGAACGGGATGGTGCGCGGGCGACGGTCCCATTGCAGGCGATCGGTGCGCAACTTCAGGCGCACGAGCGTGCTGGCGCCCGGCTCCACGCCCGCGGCAGGTGGATCGAACTGGCCCTCGACGCGGCCCGTGGGGTCGACGACGTGCAGCCTGCAGCTGGCCTGTGTGTTGCCACGGTTCTCGAGCATCATCTCGTAGACCGAGCCGCGGCGGCCGCGCATCGCGGGTTGGAGCAGGTTGAGGCGGCGGTCGTGGCTGTCGCCGATGATGAGCATGGTCTCGGCCGACGACAGGTTGTCGGGGTCGTTCTGCGGCACGATGCGCACCGACAGCGACGTGGGCCCGGCCGCAGTGCTGGCGAGCATCGGCGGCGCGACCTCGATGTCGACGATCTCCTGCGCGCCACCGAAGAGGGTGAGCGTGGCCGGGCGCAGCGTGGTCCACGCGGCGGGCATGCCCACCGGGGTGAGCACGAACGAGTCGGTGGTGTCGCTGAGGTTCACCACCGTGAGCTGCAACACGGCAGTGGTGCCCGGCGCGACGTCGACATCGCCGGAGGAGAACCATGCCTGTGCTGCCATCGTCGGGGAACGCTACTGGTCGCAGCGTCGCGCGCCGCGGCAGCTGATCATCGCATGCAGATGCGGTCGCGGCCGCTTCGCTTGGCGCTCTGCAGCGCTGCGGCAGCGTCGGCGAGCACCCGGCTCGAGTCGAACGAACCGCTGCCGACGGAGAGGCCCACGCTGGCCGTGAGGCGCACCTCGCTCGGCACTCCGTGCCACATGCGGTGGGCGATGAGCTGGCGGACGCGCTCGAAGACGAGCTTGGCGTCGCCCGGCGATGTCTCGCGCAGCACCATCACGAACTCGTCGCCGCCGAGGCGCACCACCGCGTCACCGCGGCGGCACACGCGCTCCAGCACGCCGGCCACCTCTTGCAGCACGCTGTCGCCCTGCAGGTAGCCGAACTCGTCGTTGACTCGCTTGAAGCCGTCGAGGTCGATGATGCCCACCACCACCGGGGCGTGGTCGTCGAGCACCTCGGGCAACAGGTGCGCGAGGTGACGTCGGTTGGGCAGACCAGTGAGGGGATCGCTCTCGCTGATCGCCTCCACGCGTCGGTGCTCGACGCCGAGGCGCACGTGCTCCCAGCGGGCAGCGCGTTCGCGGTAGAGGGCGCGCTGGGTGCGTTCGAGGTTGCGCTGCATCGCTTGGCGGGCCTCGTCGTACAGCTCCATCGCCCACAGCACCTCCACCTCCACCTCGAGCAGTGGGCCGAGGTAGTCGGTGGCATGGAGCTCGGTGGCCAGCGCGACCGCGTCGGCGATGAGTCCGCGCACGCTGGTGTCGCGACTCGATCCCCACAGCGCGAGCGCTTCGCCCGCCATCGCCACGACTCGTTCCTCGCGCAGGCCGTGCTCGGTGGCCATGGCCATCGCCCGCTGGGCGTCGTCGATGGCTGCGTGGTAGTGGCCGATCTGGGCCAGCATCATCGAGCGGTGGGCGAGGGCCTCGCCCATCGCCATCACCTCCGTGGCGCCCTCCGGGTCGAGGGCGGCGGTGGCGGCGTAGAGGCCGTCGTGCAACAGTCGATGCTGCTGCATCGGGTCGGGCTCGCGCTGCGCGGCGTAGTGGTATGCCGACGACATGCTGGCGTAGGCGAACTGTCGATCGGCGTCGTTGTCGGCCAGTCGCATCGCGCGGTCGAACAGCTCGAGGGCGGCTTCGATGAACCCGCAGTGCGCACACGTGGCAGCCATGTTGTGCACCACTTGGTAGTGCTGGGGCTCGTTGGGCAGATGGTCGAGGATGTAGGCGGCCTCGGAGAGCGCGTGCGTCGCCTCGGCGAGATGTCCCGAGCGGGTGTGCTCGTCGACGATGAGGCCCAGCGCGTCGGCCAGCTCGGGCAGGAACTGCTCGGCGCGGGCCTCCTGCGCGACGATGCGGGCGAGGCCGGCGGCGTCGTCGAAGCGTTCCACTGCCTGCAGGCAGCATGCCTGGCGGATGAGGAGGTTGAGGTGCTGCTGAGGGCCGTCGGCCTGGTCGGCGGCGGCAGCGAAGAGGGTTGCGGCGTTCTCGAACTCGCCAGCCTGGCGGGCCTCGATGGCGCGCTGCTCCAGCGTGGTGACGGCGTTCGTCGCCTCTGTCCGCCAGGGCAGCGAGGTGTGATCGTGGGCGCTCACCGGAAGATTCCCTTCGCGACGGCAATACGATGCGATGACGTGACCGGCAACTTCCCCGTTTCGAGGCCGCGCCGCCTGCGCAGCTCTGCACCCATGCGCGACCTGGTGGCCGAGACGCAGCTCGACGTGCGCCACCTGGTGGCTCCCCTGTTCGTGCGCGAAGGCATCGACGAGCCGCAGCCCATCGCTTCACTGCCGGGGGTGGTGCAGCACACGCGGCAGAGCCTGCGCGACGAGGTTCGGCACCTTGCCGACCTCGGTGTGCGCGCTGTGATGCTCTTCGGTGTGCCGTCCATCAAAGATTCCATCGGCTCGCAGGCGTACGACCCTGAGGGAATCGTGCAACTTTCCTTGCACGATCTTGCCGCTGACGTCGGTGATCGCATGGTGCTGATGGCCGATCTGTGCGTCGACGAGTACACCGACCACGGCCANNCACTGCGGCGTGCTCGACGGGCCCGCGGGCGACCCACGCACGTCGGTCGACAACGACGCCACGCTCGAGATCTACGGCCGCATCGCGGTGGCCCAGGCCGATGCCGGCGCCCACGTGGTGGCACCGAGCGGGATGATGGACGGTCAGGTGGGCGCCATCCGCGCCGCGCTCGACGCGGCCGGGCACACCAACACGGCCATCCTCGCCTACTCGGCGAAGTACGCGAGCGGGCAGTACGGCCCGTTCCGCGACGCCGTCGACTGCGCCATCGTCGGTGGCGGCGACCGCAAGGCCTACCAGCAGGACNNGCCGACATGGTGATGGTGAAGCCCGCTCTTGCCTACCTCGACGTCATCGCCGCCGTGCGCGCCGCGGTCGACGTGCCGCTCGCGGCGTATCACGTCAGTGGCGAATACGCGATGTTGCAGGCTGCTGCCGCCAACGGCTGGATCGACCACGACGCGGTGGCCCTGGAGCACCTCACGGCCATCAAGCGGGCGGGCGCCGACATCATCCTCACCTACCTCACCCGCTGGTACGCCGAGCTCGCGGCCGGGACGCCGCGATGAGCCACGACCCGCTTCCCGGCGACCTGCCCCGGTCGAACGCCGAGGTCTTCGCTCGCTCCTGCGCCGTCATCCCCGGCGGGGTGAACAGCAGCATCCGTGCGTTCAAGGCCGTCGGCGGCACCCCCTACGTCGTCGAGCGCGCCGAAGGCCCGTACGTCTTCGACGTGGAGGGCACCCGCTACATCGACCTCGTGCAGAGCTACGGCGCCATCATCCTCGGGCATGCCCACCCGGCGGTCACGGCGGCGCTCGCGGCGGCTGCCGCCAACGGCACGTCGTACGGCGCCCCTACTCCGGGTGAGGTGCTGCTGGCCGAGGCGATCAGCGCTCGCGTGCCCAGTTGCGAACGGGTGCGCCTGATGAACTCGGGCACCGAGGCCACCAGCACCGCCGTCCGCCTTGCCCGCGGCTACACCGGCCGCGACCGCCTCGTGATCTTCCACGGCAACTTCCACGGCGCCACCGACGCCCTGCTCGCCGCCGGCGGCAGTGGGGTGGCCACCCTCGGGCTGCCCGGCACGGCCGGCGTACCCGCGAGTGCAGTGGCGAGCACCATGGTGGTGCCCTACAACGTGGTGCCCAGGCTCGACGAGCAGGTGGCGGCCGTGTTCGTCGAACCCGTCGCCGCCAACATGGGCGTCGTCGCCCCGCAGCCCGGCTTCCTCGAGGGCCTGCGCGCCGAGTGCGACCGCGTCGGCGCGCTGCTGGTGTTCGACGAGGTGATCACGGGCTTCCGCCTCGGAACCGGTGGCGCGCAGGGCGTGTACGGCGTGCGACCCGACCTCACCACGTTCGGCAAGGTGATCGGCGGTGGGCTGCCCATCGGTGCCGTCGGCGGCCGCCGCGACATCATGGAGACGCTGTCGCCGCTGGGCAAGGTGTTCCACGCGGGCACGCTGGCCGGCAACCCGTTGGCCACAGCCGCCGGTCGGGCGGCACTCGCGCTGCTCACCCCCGAGGCCTACGACCAGCTCCGCGACACTGCCGTGCACCTGTCGCAGGTGCTCACCCAGGCCTGTGCCGCGGCCGGGCTGCCCGCGGTGTTNNGCAGCCCGGTCGACTTCGCGCAGGCGAAGACCACCGACGAGGCGCTGTACGCGGCGTTCTTCCACGCCATGCTCCGCGAGGGGGTGGCGCTGGCGCCGGGCGCGTACGAAGCGCTGTTCGTGGGGTTGGGGCACACGGCCGAGGTGATCGACGCCGTCGGCGCCGCGGCCACCCGCGCTGCCGTAGCTGTCGTCGGCGCTGTCGTCGGCGCTGCAGTCGCCGTCACGCTCGGCTGACCTACGCTCGTCGCGTGCGCCAGTTCTTCAGCCCACGGTTCTGGCTCACCCTTGCCGCACTCGGTGGACTGGCGCTCGCGCTCGTGCTGGTGTTCCACAACAGCGGCGCCGCCATCGGCCGGGTCGACCCGCCCACGGGCAACAACCCCGAGCGCACCATCGACCTCGTCTCGTGGGTGTACGACATCGTGCCCGCGCCGGGCTTCACGATGCAGGACGGCCGTGCCACCACCGATCTCGCGCTGCAGCTCGACGGCACGCGCGTGATGCGGGTGAAGGCCGGCACCCCTGGGGAGATCACCTGCACCGACCTCACCAAGGTGGCCAACTGCACCGTCGCCGCCGACCTGCTGGGCGATGCCGTGCTGTGGTTCTCCATCGTGCCCGGGCCGCCGGGCGCCACGGTGCAGCTGCCCGGCGTGACCGAGCTGCTCACCGGCAACTACGTGCGCCTCGCCAACGACTGGGTGGTGCGCCGGGCGAGCCTCGTGCAGCGCTCGTGCCCCGACGACACGACGTCGCTCACCGACTTCGTCGCCACGTATGGCGCCAAGGCCACGTCGACGTTCAACTTCGATCAGCAGCGCATCGTCACCGTCGTCTGCCCCGGTGGCAGCGCGGGCACGACGACCACCACGACCCCCGTGCCCAGCGGCACCGGCCCCGATTCGTCGGTGCCGGTCGACAACTCCACCCCCGGGACCGGCGAACCCGGCTGATCGGCCCGGTCCGACCCGGCTGGCCCGGCCCGGCTGGCCCGGCTGGCCCGGGTGAGGGATGCGCCGCTCTCAGGTGGCGCGGTGGCGGGTCACCTCGTAGGTGGCGAGGGCGGCGGCGGCGCTCACGTTGAGCGAGCTGAGGCGGCCGAGCATCGGGATGCTGACGATCATGTCGCAACGCTCGCGCACCAGCCGCGAGAGGCCGTTGCCCTCGGCGCCGAGCACCAGGCAGATGCCCTCGACGGCGAGGTCGCCGAGCTCGAACAGGCTGCGGTCGGCCTCGTCGTCGAGCCCGACCACCCAGATGCCAGCCTCCTTCACGCGGGCCAACGCCGCGGGCAGTCCGCCCACGAGCGCCATCGGCACGTGCTCGACCGCGCCGGCGGCCGACTTGGCCACCGTGGGGGTGACGTGCACGGCGCGGTGGCGGGGCAGGATCACGCCGTGCACGCCGGCGCCGTCGCAGCAGCGCAGCAGCGCGCCGAGGTTGCCGGGATCGGTGACGCCGTCGACGGCTACGAGGAACGGTGCGTGGTTCGGCCGACGCTTGAGCAGCGTGGCCAACTCGGTCTCCTGCAACGGCGCGGCGAACGCGAGCACGCCCTGCGGTGCCTCGCTGCGCGCCTGTGCGTCGAGTCGCTTGTGGGCCACCTCGGTGACCTGCACGCGCATGGTGCGGGCGATCTCGACGATGTCGCCGATCACCTCGTTCTCCTCCGGGTCGGCCGACACCCAGATCTCGCGCACGCGGCGCTTGCCGGCGATGAGCAGCTCGCGCACGGCCTGGCGACCCTCCACCTGCTCGCCGCCGAGCGTCTTCTCGGTGGGGTGCTTGGGCTCGCCCGGTGCGGCGATCTTGCCGGTGCGCCCGGCTCCGCGCGACGAGAACTGGCGGCCGCCGGTGACCCCACCACCGCGGCTCGACCCACCCGAACGTGCGCCACCGGTACCGCTGGTGCTGCGCGCTGCGGCGCCGCCGCTGCGCGGTTTGCCGGTGCCCGACGTGCGGGCCCCGCGGGGCCCACCCTGTGCTGGCTTCTTCGGTTTCATCATTCCCTCACGATCACGGCCACCGCCCAACAGGCGATGCCTTCCTGACGGCCGAGCGCTCCGAGCCCTTCGGCACGGCGGCCCTTCACGGTGACAGGCGCACCGGTGGCTTCGCTGAGCCGCTGCTGCATCTCGGCCCGTCGCGGCGCCAACTTCGGCGCTTCACACACCACCGAACAGTCGACGTTACCGACGCGCCACCCGCCTTCGCGCACGAGGGAGGCCGCGTGGCGCAGGAGTTCGAGGGAGTCGGCGCCCTTCCACTGCGGATCGGTGTCGGGGAAGTGCTCGCCGATGTCGCCCAATCCGGCCGCTCCCAGCAGCGCGTCGGTGACGGCGTGGGCGACCGCATCGGCATCGCTGTGACCGTGCAGGCCGCGGGCTCCCTCGAACACCACTCCACCCAGCACCAGCGGTCGTGAGGGGTCGTCGCTGAAGCGGTGGATGTCGAAGCCCTGGCCCACACGCAGGTCGGGCGCGCGCTCGGCTGCCGACGCGAGCTGTTGGCGAGCCCAGCGCAGGTCGTCGGGGTCGGTGATCTTGCGGTTGCGCACATCGCCGGCCACCACCACCACGCTGCCGCCCGCGGCCTCGACCAGTGCCGCGTCGTCGGTGGCGTCGGCCGCCGCGGCGTGCGCGGCGCGCAGCACCGACGCGCGGAACGCCTGTGGGGTCTGCACGGCGGTGAGTGCCGACCGGTCGGGCGTGTGCTGCACGTGACCGTGCTCGTCGACCTGCTTGATGGTGTCGGTGACGGCCACACCGGGGATGGCCGCGTCGGCACCGTGGGCGACCGCGTGCACCACCCGCTCGAAGAGTGCGGTGTCGGCGAACGGACGCGCTCCGTCGTGCACGCACACGATGGTCGCCTCGGCGGGCACGTGCGCCAGACCGGCGCGCACGGAGTCGCTCCGGCTGTCTCCGCCGGCCACGCCACCCTCGCGAGCGGCGTCGGCGGCGGGCACCACCACCACCACGCCGGCACCGGCCGTGCGAGCTGCAGCGACCGACCAGTCGAGCACCCGCTGCGCGCCGAGCAACTCGTACTGCTTGGGCCCGCCGAACCGTGTGCCGGAGCCTCCGGCGACCACGATGGTCCACACGATCTCCGACTGCTGCTGCGCCACGTCGGCGAGGGTAGTACCGTTGCCCTCGGCATGGCTCACGAAGAACTGCTCGCCCGAACCGATTTCTTCGCCGACGCGCCGCCGGCGGTGGTGCGCGACCTGGCGGCGACCGGCGGCGAGCTGCACCTCATCAGGGGCGACGTGTTGTTCCGCGAGGGCGACGTGGCCGACTCGCTGTACCTCGTCGTCAGTGGCCGTGTGGCCATCGCCATCGCCAACCCCATCGACCACCGCGAGACGGTCGTCGCGCTGATGGACGCGGGCGATCTGTTCGGAGAGATGTCGATGCTCGACGACGGCCCGCGCTCGGCGATGGCGCGAGCGCTCGAGCCCAGCACCGTGCTGTCCATCCCGTTCGACCCCGTGGTGCGTGCGTTCCGAAGCGACCCCGGGCTGCTGTGGGGCGTCACCCGTCTGCTCGCCCAACGCCTCCGCGTGATGGACGAAGCACTCGCCGACAGCGTGTTCCTCGACGTCACCGGGCGCACCGCNNGTCAACAAGGCCATCGCCAGCTTCATCCGCCTCGGCTGGATCGACCAGCACGAGCGTCACTACACCATCGTCAAGCGCGACGCGCTCGAGCTGCGCGCCCGCTGATCACGCGTCGCGACGGTTGACCACCCACGCGCCGAGCAGCGCAACTGCGAGGCTCACGACGCCGAAGTAGATGCCTCCGGTGAGCCGCGAGGGTGAGCCGATGTCGCCGTCGTTGCCGCCGGCTCCGGCGAGCTGGAAGCCGGCGCGGAACGGCAACCAGCGCAGCACGTGGCCCGACTTCGTGATGAGCGTGAGCAGGCCACCGATCAACGATTCGATGAGCAACGGCCACAGGATGAGCAGTGTGACGGCGAGCGGGGTGCTGCGCAGCAGCATGCCCACACCGAGACCGATGAGCGCCATCAACCCGGCGAGCACGATGGTGCCGGCGATGATGGGCACCGCCGGCCCGTAGCTGCCGAGGTCGATCGTGGCGCCCTTGCCGCGTGCCACTGCACCGCCGATGACCACACCGAGGAACATCACGATCGCCTGCGACACCAGTGCGTAGGTGACCATCACGAACACCTTCGCGCCCATCACGCGCAGGCGCCTGGGTGTGGCGGCGAACGTGGGGCGGATGGTGTTGAAGCCGAAGTCGGAGGTGACCGTGGCCGCCGCCAGCACGCCGAGCAGCAGCACCGCGACCACCGACGTGCCGCCCAGCACCTCCAGCAACGACCGTGTGTCGAAGTCGGCGCTGTCGCCGTTGAACAGTGCAGTGAGGATGGTGATGACCAACGGGAACGCAATGGCGATCAGGGCGAGCACCCAGTGCATCGCCACGGTGCGCACCTTGATCCACTCCGATCTGACGACGTTGATCACTGGCCACCTCCCCACGAAGCGGAGCGGTACTCCTGGGCACCCGACGTCGCCTTCAGGAAGGCGTCTTCCAGCGAGCCGGTCTGCGGCGACAGCTCGTGCAGCACCGCGCCCTGCTGCGCCGCCAGCTCGCCCACCCGCGCGCACTCGATGTCGCGCGCCTCGAGCTCCGTCGGCCCGAGGTGGGTGACGGTGGCGCCCTCTGCCTCCAGCAACGGCCCGAGCGCCGACGAGCCGGGGCTCTGTACGCGCACCCACCGTTCGGCGTAGCGGTGCACGAACTCGGTGACCGTGGACTGCTCGATGAGCCTGCCCTGACCGATGACCACCAGGTCGTCGGCGATGAGCGCCATCTCGCTGAGCTGGTGGCTGCTGACGAGCACCGTGCGGCCCTGGCCGGCGAGGTGGGTGAGCACGTCGCGGATCCAGCGGATGCCTTCCGGGTCGAGCCCGTTGGCCGGCTCGTCGAGGATGACGGTCTGCGGATCGCCCAGCAGCACTGCGGCGAGGCCGAGGCGCTGGCGCATGCCGAGGGAGTAGCTGCGCAGGCGGCCGGCGGCCACCGTGGTGAGCCCGACGAGCTCGAGCACTTCGTCGACGCGGCCGCGTGCGATGCCGTTGCTCGCTGCCAGCCAGCGCAGGTGGTTGCGGGCGCTGCGGCCGGGGTGCACGTAGCCCGCGTCGAGCAGCGCGCCCACCTCGTGCAGCGGTTGCGCGAGGTCGCGGTAGCGCCGGCCCTGGAACGAGGTGCTGCCCCCGTCGGGCAGGTCGAGGCCGAGCATGCACCGCATGGTGGTGCTCTTCCCCGACCCGTTGGGGCCGAGGAAGCCGGTGACCACGCCCGGGCGCACGTCGAACGTGAGGTGGTCGACGGCGACCTTCGCGCCGAAGCGCTTGGTGAGATCGATGACGGAGATCACACGGTGGCCATGAACGCGTCGGCGACTGCGGTGGGATCGGTGCCGTTGGTCGCGATCTCGTTGAGCATCTGGTTGAGGCGCTGCGTGGTGAGCGCGGTGTTGACGCTGTCGAGCGCGGCCACCAGATCGGGCGTACCCACCGACGAGGCGACGAGGGCGATCATCGCGTTGCTCTTCACCATCACCTTGTCGTCGACGAGGATGGTCATCTTCTTCGAGGTGATGAGCGGGTTGAGCGAGCTCATCGCGAAGCAGTCGGCGGTGCCCGCATCGATGGCGGCGGCGAGGCCGGCATCATCGACGGTGACGTGGCTCTTGAACTCGGCGCCGTAGTTGTTCAGCAGCTCGGGGTAGCCCTGCTGGCTGTCGGCCATGAACGCCGCCGATGCGCCGAACGTGATGCGGGGGGCGATCGATGCGAGGTCGGTCATGGTGAGCAGCTGCGTGCGGGAGTTGGCGGCCACCGCGGCGGCAGAGCAGGCGACGATGGTCTTGTCCTCGGCGAGCGCGCCGTCGTTGACGGTGAGGGCGGTGGGCAGCGCCGACTTGATGGCCACCACCTGTTCGGTCGCGGAGCGACCGTTGCTGATGACGGCCACCGTGGTCGTGGAGGCAGGCGTCGTGGAGGCAGGCACGGTGGTTGCAGGCACGGTGGTGCTGGCGCCGCTGGTGTCGGGCACGGTGGTCGTGGTGGTGGGGATGGTGATGGGCGCCTGCGTGGTGGCGGGGCCCGACGGCACGATGGTGGTGGGTTCGGTGCCGGCGCCGGGCTGGCTGAACACGAAGTGCAGCAGGTCGGCGGTGGAGTCGGGGATGAGCTGGAACTGCCCGGACTGGATGGCGGCGTAGTACGCGGCCCGGTCCATCTGCACCGGGTCCTTGCGGGCCACGCGGAACCCGGCGTTGTCGAGCGCCCGCGCGTAGATGGCGGCGAGGAGCTGGCTCCGTGCGTCGCCCTTCACCGACGTGACCACCACGCGCGGCGCCAGCGCCACCGTGGTTGCGGAGTCGGACGACTTGCCACAGGCCACCAGCGCCAGGGCGGCCATGGTCGTGACGGCCAGCACGCGGGTGACGGAGCGGGTGAACGGGCGGGCGTGGCGGGGCGTCGGCTGCATCGGGCCGGAATCCTACTGGGCAGAGGGCCGCCGCGGCCTGTCGCCCCGCGCCGGTGTGCCCGTGGGCTATCCCTGCTTGAGCAGGTCGAGGTAGTTGGTGACGTCCTTGGCGGCCGGCAGGGCGATGGTGACCGTCGAGTCGACCTTCGTGAACGTGACCTCCGACTTCATCTTGGTCGGGCCGATGTCGACGGCGGAGCTGATGCGGCGCACGACGTTGTCCTTGGTGACGTAGATCTCGTACACGAACTCCGTGGGCAACGTGCCGCCGAGCTGGTCGACCCGCTTCTGCAGCTGTGTGTCGGCCTTCAGCACGTCGGCCGCCGCCACGATGACCTCGTAGTGCCGCAGCTGCTCGCCGGCGATGGTCTCGACGCCGTCGTCCTTGATCGACTTCGCCTGCGTGAAGTAGTTGATGCCGGCCGTGGGATCGTCGACGTTGAACTGGTCGAAGATCGGGGAATCGTTCATGCTGCGCTGATCGATCTTGATCCACTTCGTGTCGACGGTGAGCCCGAGGTCCTTGAACGGTGCCGCCGACATGTAGACGGTGTTCTGCTTCGCGTCGGCGATGACCTCGATGCTGCCCTTCAACGGTGACGCCGAGCCGAGGTTCATGGTCAGCTTCATCAGCCCGGAGTCCTTGTCGATCTGGGCGTCCATCGTGACGTCGACACCGGAGGCCGACGACTTCACGGTCATCGCCACCACGCGGGCATCGTGCGAGGACTGTGCAGCGATCTTCAGCGAGTAGGCGTCGGTGGAGCCGCTCCTGAACACGAAGAAGGCGCCGACCCCGATGCCGGCGAGGGCGAGCACACCGATGCCGGCGAAGAGGGCCTTGTGGCGCCGCCTCGGCGGCTCGGTGATGACGATCGACATCGGCGTCGCCGCCGCGGGTGCGAACTCGGGCGTGTCGAGCGATGGCGCGTGGAACAGCGGCGGCGGGGGCGGCAGCGAAGGGGCGATCGGGTGCTCGAAGGGGTTCTCCGGCGTGTGGACCTGAGGGAGCTCGGGCGGCCCGGGCTGCTCTGGGAGCCCCGCCGGCTCGTCGTGAGGATCCATGCGGCAACGCTACTGGACCTGGGGTGATGCGGTTGCGCAGAGCACGTCGATGCCTACCTGCGTGAGACCCACGGCGCCGTGCCCGACGGTCCAGAACAGCCCCGGCCGCGGCGCCACCGGGGCACGGCGGGGCAACGTGGCGCCGAGGAGGTCGCCGTCGTCGGCGGGGTTGCCGGGCGCGGTGACGGCCACGAGTCCGAGGCGGCTGCGGCGCACCACGCCGGTCCAGTGACCGTACGACTGGCGCAGCGCATCGGCGCGACCGGCGGCGAGGACGGTGAGGCCCGACGGCCGGGCGATCAGCTCGACGAGCGACGGGTGGTCGACGAGCTCGGCATCGTCGATCACGAGCAGG
>PMCN01000029.1:11928-21100 GCA_003154135.1 Acidimicrobiaceae bacterium | reverse complement strand
GGACGCGGCGGCGCGCCGGGAGGCCCAGGAGGTCCACCGGGAGGGCCGGGGCGCGGTGGCATGCCGGGCGGGCCCGATGCGGCTGCCGGCGGATCGGTCGACGCCGGCGCGTCGGACGGCGACAGGTCGAAGAAGACGACCTTGTTGATGCGCTCCATGAGCGACGGCTTGCGCGTGGCCTCCTCGGCCACCGGCGCGGGCGCGGCAGCGGGCTGAGCGGCGGCATCCTTCTGGCCGGTCCACTCGAGGAAGCTGCCGCACGTGCCACAGAACGCGTCGGCGTCGCTGTTGCGGAAACCACACTGCTTGCAGACGATCATCGTGCGCCCTTCTTCCGCGTGATCTCGACGACGTGCACCACGTGCGCCGGCTTGGCCGCGCGGATCATTTCGTCGATCGTACGCTCCTTCACCGACGAGGGATCGTCCACGCGGATACGAACGGCGATTCGCGGCACGTCCTCACCGGGCAGCGGCGAGCCGGGGATGAGCGACCACTGCACGCCGCCCGTCTCGGTGATCTCCACCTCGCCGCCCGTGTACACCGCCAGTTCGGCGCGCAGCCCGCGCGCGGTGCCGCGCCACCGGTAGAACTCGACGATCGACGAGATGAACGCACGCGTGCGGTCGATCGGCCAGCCCTCGTCGATGGTGACCCCCACCCAGGTGGCCAACCACTGCAGGAAGTCGTCGGGCGCGAGCCACGGGTCGACGTAGGCCTCGAGGCAGTCGAGCGTGGCGAAGATGGGCGCGAGGACGTCGTCGAACCCGCCGGTGAACTCGGCGGTGAACAGGTCGTCCTGGTAGATCCCCGGCAGCTGGCCGATGATCGGAACCGGCGACACCAGGCCCGGCAGGGATCCCCTCACGGTTCGATCACCCTGATCTGGTGCTCGTAGGAGAACGCCATCGCGCC
The DNA here is from genome assembly GCA_003154135.1 of Acidimicrobiaceae bacterium. Taxonomy (GTDB): domain Bacteria; phylum Actinomycetota; class Acidimicrobiia; order Acidimicrobiales; family Ilumatobacteraceae; genus UBA668. The sequence continues at coordinate 20,185 of PMCN01000029.1, read as the reverse complement.
CGGCGACACCTCGATGCGGGTGGATGCGCTGCCACGTTCACCGGTGATCGGGTTGGCGCCGAACACCCTGATCTCCTCGACGAAGTCGACACCGTGGATCTCCTGCAGCGCGGCGTAGGCCTCGCCGGCCTGGATGGGGCGTCCCCACGGCCAGCCGGTTCGGTCGGGTCCGCCGACGAGCGGGTTGAAGTAGCGGTGCAGCACCTCCGACGCCTCGTCGCGCAGGCGGGTGGGGCTCATCTTCGGACGCGCCTTCACCTGTGCGACGACGGTGACGCCCTGATAGGTGGGCGGCTCGATGATGACGCGCGTGCCCACCAGGCGGGCGGCATCGAGTGCAGCGGCGATCCGTTCCATCGTCTCGGCGTTGGGTACGAGGTCTTCGAAGCGGATGCGGCCGTTCTCCATCGGTGCCGCGGGCACCACCAGCACGCGCACGCTGCCGGCGTCGGCCCCTTCGCCGGCGGTGATGCACTTCACCCGCGCGATCTCCGGCGCAGCGGCGCGGGTGATCTGCTCGAAGTCCTCGGCCGTGACGGCGCGGTTGCGAGTGCGCAGCAGGATGGGGCCGCGGGCCTTCGCCGCATCGAGCGACTCCTCGTCGACGCCGCCCGTGGCCGGCGCACGGTTGGTCACCGCGGAGATGAAGGGGATCGACGACTTGAGGGTGCGGATGGCGCCGCCGCCCACGTTGCCCTCGCGTCCGCCGCCCGTGGCATAGCCCTCCACGCGCACGACGGCACCCTTCGGCGGCACCGCACCGTGCTGGCGCCCGCCACCGTCGGCCTCGCGCACGAGCGGGCCGAACGAGATCTCGCCGTTCACCGAGTCGAGGAGGATGTGGCGGTCGTCGGGGCCGCTCGACGCGAAGTGATCCACCTGGATCCAGGTCTCCCACCCGCTGTCGCTGCTCGTCTGCACCTCGAGACGGTCGCCGAGCGACAGCACGGGCCGGTGCGTGGTGTTGAACCGTTGGCCGGGCACACCCTCCGACACGCCGACCGCGTCGTGCTCGATGACGTCGGCGTGAGCGGCGGGAGCGCTGCCGCCGATGGTGTCGGCGATGAGCCCGTGGATGATCGGCGACGAGCTGTAGTCGGGACGGCCCTCGACCGCCGGTTCGACCACGCCGCGCACCCAGCCGGCGCGGGTGCCCTCGATGACCGACGCGACGTGTCCGGCGGGCAGGTGCAGCACGATGGTGCCGTCGCGGTTGAGCCCGCCGGTGGAGTCCTCGCCCACCTCGCACGGCTCCCAGCTCTGACCGCACCACGCCTCCCAGCGCAGCGGGGGGTCGTTGGGGTCGACGCCGACACCGTTGATGGTGCAGCGGAACTGCAACCGCACCGCGCAACGAGGTGTGGCCTCGGTGAGCCCGACGAGCAGGGTGTCGCCGGTCGCGGGCGGCGCGTTGAAGGCCTGCACCGGCACACGCATCGCCAGCTCCTGCGTGCGATCGGTGAACTGCACCTCCTCGGCGGCGGGGGAGGTGAACAGGTGGCCGAGCGAGCACGCCACGATGGCGAGGTCGTCGGTTGTGGTGAACACGATGGGTTCTTGCACCTCGCTGCGCAGCGTGGCCGTGCGCGTGCCGCGGGGCACGGTGAGGGTGGCCTGCGCGGGCGACGACAGGAAGAATGTCACTGTCGTGCGCGCCGGGGTGCTGGGGAAGAGCTGCAGGCCGATGAGGTCGAGGAACTTGAGGTACAGGCGGTCGGGCACGCGGTTGAGCCGGTAGAGCAGCACGTCGGTCATGTAGGCGAACGTCTCGATCAGCGTGATGCCCGGGTCGGACACGTTGTGATCGGTCCAGGTGGGGCAGCGGGCCATGATCATCCGCTTGGCGTCGTCGACCAGTTCCTGGAAGCGGCGGTCGTCGAGGTTCGGTGAGGGCAGGGCCATCAGTACTCCGCTTCGTTCTCGGGGATGGTGTAGTAGGGGAAGACCAGGTTGCGCCGGTCGTTCGTGCCCTTCACCTTGTATTCGATGTCGATGTAGACCAGCTCGTGACGGTCGACGTCGGGTGTGGCCTTCACGCCGACGATGTCGACCCGCGGTTCCCAGCGCTGCAGGCTGAGCTGCACCTCGAAGGCGAGTGCGGTCACCATCTCCTCGTCGACCGAGCGGAAGACGAAGTCGCGCACCTTGGAGCCGAAGTCGGGGCGCATCGGGCGCTCGCCCGGGTAGGTGAGCAGGATGATGCGGATGGCCTCCTCGAGCTCGCGGTCGCGGCTCACGAGCGCGATGCCACCCGATGGGTTCAACTGCGGGGGGAACGCCCACCCGGTACCGACGAAGTCGTGGTCAGGTCTCATCTCGCTCCTAGTTCAGCTTCACCATCGAGCCCGAGAGCTCGACCAACCCGGCACCACCGTCGAGCTTCACGCCCGCGGTGCCCTTCACGCTGACCTGTCCGGTGCCACCGTCGATGGTGACACCCATTGCTCCCTTCAAGGTCAGCGAACCCGGGTTCGCCGCCTCGACGGTGATGTTGCCCGCACTGTTCACCGTGATCTCGCCGCCGGTGCTCTTCTGCTCGATCACGATCTTGCCGATCGGGTTGAGCACGCCGCCGTCGCACACGATGTGCAGCTCGCCCTTCACCACGTCGAAGAACAGCTGCAGCTTGCCGTCGGCATCGCCGAGCAGGATGGTGCCGGTGGTGGGTGGCGACGGCGCGAGCGGCGACGGGATCTCGTCCTCGAACGTGAGCTGGTTGCCGATGCGCGACACGATGCCGCGCTTCACCACCTGTGCCGAGTTTCCCGACGACTTCACGGCCGACGACAGCAGGGGATGCGTGGTCTTGCCGTTGACCAGGCCGCCCAACACGTACGGGCGGCGGGCATCGCCGAACTCGAAGCCGACGAGCACCTCGTCGCCCACCTCGGGCAGGAACAGGTTGCCCCACTCCTTGCCCAGGCCGGCCTGCACGACGCGCGCCCAGTCGGACTCGTAGGCCGGCGACAGCCACGGGAAGCCGAGCTTCACGCGGCCCATCGTGTCGGGGTCGTTGTTGTTGGTGACGACGCCGATCACCGGCCCCGGCAGCCGCGGCGGCGCGCCGTGCGTGGCGCCCATCGACGACAGGCCCAGCAACGAACGATCGTGGCGGCCGGTGACCTCGAAGCGCGTGCTGTAGCCGCCGGTCGCCGGCACGAACACGTGGTGCGCCGCCGACACGATCCAGTCGCCCTTGAACTCCTCGGCCACGCCACCGATGGTGACCTTCGCGCCGGCCTGGATGGCGGGGTCGCCGTACGCCTCCCCCTCGGCCTCGAGCACGGTGGAGGCGAAGTGCTCGGCCATGCCCTTGGCCATCTCGTCGACCGCGCTCTGCGTGGGTGAGCCCCAGTCGATGGGGCGGTCGACGATGAGGCGGGCATCGTTGCTCGGTGGCAGACCGAGGTCGGGAAGGCCCAGGAAGTGCGGAGGGCTGGGGATGGCGATCGGCAACCCGCTGAACGAGCCGGCCAGAGCCGCCGGGTCGGGATCGTGATCGAGCTTGGCGGTGCCGGTCTTGAGATCGGCCGTGCCCACCACCACCTCGGCAGCCTTGTAGTCGTAGACCCGCACCTCCACCTTGCTCGGGATGTTGGCAGCGCTGCGTCGCGGGCGGAACCAGACCAGGTTGTCCTGGAAGGTGAGCGTCGGCGGCCCGCCGCCCGCCAGCCCGCTCAACATGCCCATCGCGCTGGCCTCTTCCTTCGCCGACGATGCCTTGCGGAAGTAGAACTTCCCGCCCGCCACTCCTGTCTCGAAGCCGATCTCCTGGGCGCGGCCGGCGAGGAACTCCCAGTCGGTCTGAGCGATCTGCGACACGTGGCGGTGTGTGGTCGACGTGTCGCTGACGTCGATGTCCGACGGACCGAACCCGCCGTCCTGAGCGATCTGGTTGGCGATGTCGGCATCGGTCATATCGACGAACGTGCGCGTGCGGCTGGCGCGCTGGAGGCGGTGCGACTTCTCGTAGCCGCGGAAGATCACGTGGATCACCGTGCCCTCGTACTCGCCCTCGATGGAGGTGAGCTCGGCCTTGATGAGCGACTTCGCCGACGACGACCCGGAGGCCCCGGCGAAGATCTCCACCAGGCTGCCGACCTGCGCGCTCGTGTCGCCGATGATGGAGTTCTCGGTGTCCTCGAACACCAATTCGAACATGTCGGGGAGGTGCAGGTGGGTGGTGACCGTGGCGCGCACCAGCTTCTCCATCTGCGTGGAGCTCAGGTCTGACGAGTTGATGTTGACCGTCGGCGTGATGTGGTCACTGCGGTCCTGCACCATCGACATCGGAGGTCACCCGCCAGCGATCTCGTTGGGGTTGGGCAGGTACACCACGTCGCCCGGCCGGATGCGGAACGGGTCGTCGATGCCGTTGGCCTGGGCGACACCGCGCCAGTGGCTCGGCCGGCCGTAAGCGGCGGTGGTGATGCTGTGGAGGGTCTCGGTCTGGGTGACCACGTGACGATGCCGCCCGGGAAGGCCCCCCGACGAGGGGTTCGTGGGCAGCATGCCGAAGATGTTCACTTCCTCCTGCAGCGTGAACTGCACCTTCGCGCGGTCGGGTGAACCGTCCTTGCCGAAGCGCTCGTAGGTGACGGTTGCGTCCTTCATCACGCAGCGCATGATCTGCGTGCCCCACTGGAAGATGAGCACCGGAGGCTTCGACGACAGGTTGATGCGTCCCCCGGTGAGGGCGCCCACGGCGGCTCCGACCAGGGCGCCGAGCAGACCGCCACCCGGGGTCATCCAGTCGACGATCTGCTGGCCGCGGTCGGCCACGTCGTCGCCCACGAGGTAGCCGAAGCCGGTGAGCGTCTTGGGCTGCGACGACAGGAAGATCGACGGCGTCGCTCCCGGGCCGCTCGGTGACGAGTTGGCGTTGTGGCCCAGCGATGCGGTGCGCTTGATGGCGAGCGAGTCGGGGTTGAAGTCGAAGTCGACCGACTCCCACGCCATCTTCTCGGCGATGAGCTTGGCTTTCATCAGAGGAACCCCTCGTGGATCAGTGTGAGCGTCTCGACGGCCACTTCCTTGCCGGTGGACGACAGGGTCGGACCCTTCCACGACTGCGGCCGCACGTTGGCGAAGGTCCATTCGGCGACGCTGCCGTTGTGCTGATCGCGCAGCGTGATGGTGGCCGCGTCGCCCTCGGTGATGTCGATCATCGACTTCAGCCAGCTCATCAGCTTCTTCGAGTCCTGCGAGTTCATCGCCCTCTTGAGCACCACCGGCGTGAACTTCATGCGACCGGGCGTGAACACCGTGTAGCTGTTGACCCCGCCGACCTTGATCTCGGTCTGCCCGAAGTCGACGGACAGACCGTCGCACGACGACCAGCCACCGAGGTCGATGCCGCCGACGACGACGTCGAAGCGCATCGACAGGCCGAACATCGTCGTGTCGTGGAAGCTGGGGGTTCCGGAGGGCATGGCGGCGTCACTGGGCGTCGTCGGCGAGGAATCCGAGGTGCACGATGTCGAGCTGCTCGTAGGCGAGCTTGCTGGTGCTTGCGTCGAAGCCGCTCACGCCCCACTTCGAGGGCATCGCCGAGCGCATCTCCCACTCCATCACCTTCTCGTTCTTGGCATCGAGCAGCACCACGATGAGGTTGCCCGGCTGGTAGCGCAGGGCGGTGTCGTTGAGCCAGCTCTGCACCTTCTTGGTGTCGGCCGAGACGGCGCGGCTCAACTTGAGGGTGGAGTACTTGGTGCTGCCGGGCGCGTACCAACGTTGGTTCCATGCGTCGCCGGCGCGGTACTCGACCACGTCGAACTGCACGTCGAGGCCGTCGACCTTGGCCCAGCTGCCGAGGTCGACCGGCTTCGGGAAGTCGATGGTGACCTTGAACCGGTTGGAGAGTCCGAGTGGTGTCTCTTCTGCGAGGGGCATGATCGGTTCCTATCTGAAGTCGGCGAGGCGTCCGGCGCGCTCGCGGTCGATGAGCAGCTCGTTGCGGAGCTTGCTGCGGATGGACGGGTAGAGGCGTTCTGCGAGCTCGGTGAGGTCGAGGTGGCCGATGTCGAGCACGTCGTGACCGGTGGCCGACGTGCGGTGACTGGTGGATCCTGCGGCGGCGTGCGCCGCCGGGTGTGCCGCGTCGGGATGGGCCGCGTCGGGGTGTGCCGCGTCGGGATGGGCCGCGTCGGGATGGGTGCCGGCGTGAGCGTCGTGGGCGGTGGGCAGTGCGCTCAGTCCCATGTCGTGACGCATGTCGGCCTGCACGCCCTCGGACAGGCCGTAGAAGGAGCCCATCAGCTCCACCGCGCCGCCACCGAGGAACTCGGCGGCCCCCGCACGGAGGCCGGCGAGACCCGTGGGCGCGGGTGTTGCGTCGCTGCCGCCACCCGCGGCGTGGTCACCCCCCGCCGGATGAGGCCCGGGACCGCCGTGGGTGCCCGCACCGGTCCCCGTACCTGTCGTTCCGCTGCCGGGGGTCCCGCCGGGGTGCGTGGGCGGGCCGCCGGGGTGCGTCGCCGTCGTGCCGCCGGCGGCTGCGTGCTGGGCGGCCGCGGTGTGCAGCGCTGTGGCGGCGTCGGTGTGCATCGTGGCCGCCAGGTCGTCGGCGGTGGGCACTCGATTGGAGTCGGGGTCGAAGATCCGCCGGAACGCGTTGTCGTAGGCGATGTCGGGAAGCTCGCGCAGACGGTGCTCCTGCTCGGCGTTCAGTTGCGCGAGTGCGGCGTTGCTGGCCCGTTCGAGCTCGTCCATGCGGGTGGAGACCTCGTGGTCGATCGACCTGCGGATCTCGTCGAGATCGTCGTCGCTGAGGTCGGTGACCCGTTGGGTCGACGTGCGGCTGAGCTCGTCGAGGCGTTCGGTGCGCCGGTGCTCGAGGGTGACGTCGCGGAACTGCCGCTCGATGTCGCCGTGATCGATGTCGCGGTTCATGTCGTGCCGAGCGCCCTCGATCACGTCGTCGCTCAGCCCCAGCATCGACCCTGCCCCCGACAACATGTCGCTCCCGGCAGCGCGGAACAGGTCGCTCACCGACGAGATGCCGGGCGTCTGCGTCTGGGCGGCTCCCGGCGAGTGCGCCGGCGGGGTGTCGCCGGCAAGCCGCTGCACGCCGCTCTGCCCGGTCATCGCCGAGGGCGGCATGACGAACGAGATGCCGCCGTCGCCGTCGGGTCGGGCGACGCCGCGCTCGACCAACTCGCGCATCGTCTCGCGCACCACCACGAGGTCGGCGGCGTCGGCATCGCCGCGCACCTGCTGCTCCACGCTCTGCGCCTGAGCCTCGAAGGCGACACCTTCCGGCGATGATTCGTCGACAGGCCCGTATCTGCGCGCCTGGGCGAGGTGCGTGAGCTCGTGGGCCACCACGGAGCGTCCTGTGGGTGAATCGAGCGGGCCGACGTCGTCGCTCACGTAGATGCGATCGTCTTGCATGAACGCCGTGGCACCGAGGTCTCGCGCCTTGTCGGTGACGGCTTGGCCGCGATGCACCACCTGCGGGCCGACATCGACCCCCGTGGCCTGTTCGACGGTCTGGCGCAGGTCGTCGGGTGCCGGCTCGGTGGGCAGGCTGGCGGGGTCGACGTCGCGCAGGAGATCGGGTAGTGCTCCGTGATACGCGGGGCCGAGGCCGAGTCGACGCGACGCGGCCAGGCCCTGGCGGCCGCCCGAGCGATCGGGTGCCACCACGGGACCGACGACATGAGCCGACCCGCCGAGATCGGGACCCGACGCGGCCCCGCCGCGGCGGCCGGCATCGTCGATCGCAGCGTCGATGAAGGTGAACGGCGCACCCTGGTCGTCGATGGGTGCATGCGTGGCGTAGGTCGAGTCGGTGGCGTGGCGGTGTTCGGCGAGGGCGATCGGCACGTGGCGGACGTGCACGTCGGGAAGGCCCGACCCGTCACCGCCCGGCGGCGTGCTCCATGTGCGCGCGACGGGCTGCGGCTCCACGTGGAGCTCGCCGTGCGGTGCGTCGTCGCTGTCGACGTGTCGCCGCATCGACGTGATGGCCATCGGCTGCCGAGTCGCCAGCGAGCTCACGAACGCGTCGGCATCGGTGGCTGCGGAGGGGGAGCCCACGGTGAGCGGCAGCGGCGGCATGTGCTGCCAGTCGTCGGGCCGCGGCAGTTCCTCCGTCGGTGGCGGGGGAGGGGCCGACCCTCCCGACCGCTGTCGAACGCCGTTCCACCACGCCATCGGTCAATCGGCGCTGTTGATCTGGCGGTTGATGGACCCGATCGCGTCGATGAACGAGCGCCGGACCGGATGTTCCAGCGCGAGGATCGACTCGAGCGGC
>PMCN01000029.1:0-11897 GCA_003154135.1 Acidimicrobiaceae bacterium | reverse complement strand
CAGGAACGCGAGGTCGGAGGCGAACAGGTTCTCGATCACCTGCGCATCCACTTCGGGCAGCGTGCCGAGCGACGTGACCGTGCGGGTGAGCAGCAGGACCGACAGGTACGCGGGGTTCTCGCGCACCCGTGCGTCGGTCTGCGGCCAGATCTCGTCACCGGCGGTCGCCAGACGCATCTTCCCGTCACGATGCACTTGACCACGTGCGTCGACGTAGCCGCGAGGCAGCGTGAAGGGGAAGACGGTCGTGATGGTGTCGCGGCGCGGCGCCTGACCCGAGTCGAGCGCCGCGTTGCTCACACTGCCACCCGTTGCAAGTTGTCGCAGACCAGCGTGACGGTCTCGGTGAGGATCTCGGCCGAGCCGGCCTTGAGCGCGCCGAGCTCGATCTTGGCCGGCCACGCGTTCTCGAGGTGGTAACGCGCGACCGGCTTGTTCGCCGAGTCGTACATCACCAGCGAGCAGCTCTTGCGCGCCGCACCCATCTGACCGAGCCGCGCCGACTCGTGCCACGTCCACATCTGCGGGTCGCTCGTCTGCGCGCGCTTGAACGTGAGCGTGGCGAGCACTGGGTTGGCGGGCAGTTGCATCTGCACGAGGCCGCGCTCACCGGATTGCACGAACTCGGTGGTCTTGATCTCGGTCTTGATGCCCTGCAGCTCGCTGAAGGATGCAATCTCGTAGCCGTCCACCGTGATCGAGAACCGAGCTGCGGTGATGGCGGGTGAGTCTTGTGCCATGGGATGTCGTCCTCTTCGTCACTCTTCGAGTCCGGCGCCGCCGGAGAACTGGCTGATACGGAACACCACGAACTCTGCGGGCTTCACCGGGGCGATGCCGATCTCGACGGTGAGGATCCCCACGTCGCGGTTCTCGGGGGGGTTGTTCTCCTCGTCGCACTTCACGAAGAAGGCTTCGGCCGGTGTGGCGCCGAACAACATGCCCTCGCGCCATGCCCGGCGCAGGAACATGGTGACGGTGCGTCGCACGGAGTCCCACAGCTTCTGGTCGTTCGGTTCGAAGACCACCCAGTTGGTGCCGGAGAGGATCGACTTCTCGACGTAGTTGAAGAGCCGGCGCACGTTGACGTAGCGCCACTCGGGATCGCTCGACAGCGTGCGGGCGCCCCAGATGCGCGTGCCCTGACCGGGGAAGGTGCGGATGCAGTTGACGCCCACCGGGTTGAGCTGGTCGTGCTCGCCCTTGGTGATGTTGAGCGCCAGCGAGATCGCACCGCGCACCACCTCGTTGGCCGGGGCCTTGTGCACGCCACGGGTGTCGTCGTTGCGGGCCCAGATGCCGGCGACGTGACCGCACGGGGGCACCATGATCGGCTTGCCCTGGGCAGGGTCCATCACCTTCACGTAGGGGTAGTACAGCGTCGCGTACTTCGAGTCGTACCCCGCGGTGTCGACACGCCACTCCTTCACGTGCTGGGCCTTCAGCCCAGGCGGGGGATCGAGGATGGCGACGCGGTCGGCCATCAGCTCGCAGTGGGCGATCATCGCCAGCTGGACCGCCTTGAAGCCATCCATGTCGATGACGCCGCGCTCGTAGGCTGCCACGAGGTCGGGCACGCAGAGCATGGTGATCTCCTCGACAGCCTCGAGGCCGCCGAAGCCCGTGCGGTCGGAGGGGTCGCCCACGTAGTCGCGGGCACTCACCTCGACCGCTCCGGCACCGGCACCGCCCGCCAGCGACACCGCTGCGCCACGGTCGAGCACCAGGTTGGCGGATCCCTTCACCTCTTCGAGGGTGATCAGCTTCGACTCCGCCTTCACCTTGGTGACGACGTTGTTCGGGCCCTTGCGCAACGTGACGTTGTCGAAGGTCTCCTCCACGCGGCCGTTGCGCTTCACGACGAGCTTCACGTTCTCGTTGGACTCACCGGGGTCGGTGGCGTCGCTCACCTCGACGGCGATGGAGTCGCCCGCGGGGCCCGACTCCTTGGCCACGACTTCGAGGCCCACCTTGCCCTCGCCGGCCGACAGCGCGGCGCGGGCCACCTTCGCGTCGGCGTCGTCAGCGGCGCCGATGCGCACCACGTACGCGGCGCCACCGCCGTTGAGGAAGTACCCGTACACCGCGTGGGCGAGGTACGAACCCTCGACGAACTCGCCGAAGGTCTGCGTGAACGTGGTCCAGTTGGTGATGAGCGTCGGCTCGTTGACGGGTCCCCGTTCGGCGAACCCGACGAAGGCGGCGACGGCGGTCCCGACCCCTTGGATCGGTTTCGAACCGGACGACACCTCCTCCATGTAGACACCGGGAGAGAGATAGTTGGGCATGCGAACTCCTATGGCTTCACGATCCGGCTGTTGAGCCGAGAATTGTGCGTCGCCAAGGTCGACGACAGGTACTCCCGTCCCATCGTCGGGGAAATGCGCATTGCACGAACGGTCGCCAGATCGCTCACGTTCTGCCCATTCGGGCAACGGCGTTTGCCCGCAAGTCTGGTGACCCGGCCCTCGTGCGAGGCTGCGCGCAACGGCGAGTCTGACAGTTGTGATCGACGATCTCACCCGTTCGCTGGCGGCGCTGCTGCACACCCACGTCGACGGTGTGGAGGTGCGCACCGACCGGCCGGAAGCCGCGTGGTCGGGTGGACGCGGCCGCTTCCTGTCGGTGTCGCTGCACAAGGTGGCCGAGGCGCGCGACCGCCGCCAGGCCGACTGGAGCGACGTGCGCGACGCGAACGGCGGCGTGCTGGGCCGCCACGCGCCAGCGCGCTGGTTCCGCTGCACCTACCTGGTGTCGGCGTTCGGCCCCGATGCCCTGGCCGAGCACGCCATGCTCGGTCGCGTGCTGGCCGCAGCGGTCACCATGGAGTCGATGCCGGTCGAGCACCTGGTGGGCGTGCTGGCCGACGAGACCGACCCGATCGTGCTCAACGTCGCCTCGCGCGGCGTCGATGCCAGCGACTGGTGGGAGGCCGCCGGGCTGTCGCCGCGCCCCGTGCTCGAGGTGATGGTGGTGGCACCGGTGAGGCCGCCCCTCGACACCCAGGTGGCGCCCCCGGCCGATTCGCTCACCCTCGATGCCCGCAAGCTGCCCTCGGGCATGGCGCCCGCGGCCCCGTCGGCAGCGGGGGAGCGGCGCTGGACGGCGTTCCGCATCAGGGAGAACGCACCCGCCGACGATGCCTGAGCGGGCTAGACGATGCCCGACTTGATGGCGTAGGCCACGGCGTGCGACCGGTTGCGCAGGTTGAGGCGCGTGATGACGTCGTGGATGATGTTCTTGATGGTGCGTTCGGAGTAGGCGAGCCGCTGTGCGATCTCGGTGGTGTCGAGGCCTTCGGCCAGCAGCACCAGCACGCTGCGCTCGCGGTCGTTGAGGCCGTCGGTGCCGATGCCGCGCGGGGTGAGCACCTCTTGCTGCAACCGGCGCACCTGGTGCAGGAGGCGGCCGACGAGGTCGGGGGCCAGTGACCCGTTGCCGCACGCTGCCGAGGTGATGGCCGCACCAAGGTTCTCGGGCGTGGCCTCGCGCCGGCGCAGCACACCCGCCACGCCTGCCTCCACTGCGTTCATCAGGCACGCGTCGTCGAGGTCGGTGGTGATGAGCACCACGCGCTGCCCGCCGCGTCGCTGGTAGTTGCGCACCGTGCGCACGGACTCCTTGTTGATGCGGTCGGTGACCAGCACCACCACGGTGGCCTGCTCGCAGTGCTCGTCGTCGAGCACCAGCGCCTCGGGGCGGCCGCGCAGCTGTGAGGCGACGCCCGCCTGCGAGATGTGATCGTCGCTCACCACATGTACCGGGATCCGGTTCATCACGCCTCCACATTCGTCGTGTCCCCACAGAGCCGCGAAACGTGGCCATGGATACGCAGGTGCAAGGTAGCACGACGCGAAGGGGCACCTTTCCCTGCCCCTGTGGCTGTATCGCCGCACGCCGGGACTGTTTACTCTCGCGTCCATGGGAGCCTCCGCCACACTGCTGGGAACCGCGCTGTCCGTGAGTCCAGGTGCGCAGACAGTCGTCGAGCTGCGCGTCCGGAACACCGGTTCCGTGGTCGACGAGTTCACGTTCGAGCCACTCGGACCCGCATCGTCGTGGATGGAGGTCGTGCCAGCGTCGGTGTCGCTGTTCCCCAGCGCGGAACAGACCGTCACCGTGCGGTTCGCGCCGCCCCGCCTCGCGTCGGTGAAGCCGGGGGTCACGCCGTTCGCCGTTCGCGTTGCGTCGCGTGAGGATCCGTCGGGTTCGGTGGTCGAGGAAGGCACCGTCGCTGTCGGCAGCTTCGAGGACCGGTCGGTCGAGCTGTACCCCACCAACGCCACGGGCAGCCGCAACGGCCGCTATCAGCTCGCCGTCGACAACCGGGGCAACGAACCGGTCGACGTGAGCCTCGACGGTGCCGATCCCGAGAACGCCTGCCGCTACCGCTTCAGTCAGCCCGCCCTCTCGGTGGCGGCCGGCGCGGCAGCGTTCAGCAAGCTCACCGTGTCGCCGGCGAAGACCTACTGGCGCGGTCCGCCCAAGGCGCACCAGTTCCAGATCATCGTCGCCGCCGAGGGTCATCAGCCCGAGATGGTCAACGGCACCCTCCTGCAGCAGCCCAAGCTGCCACCGTGGTTCGTGAAGGCGGCCATCGCAGCGGTGGCCCTCTTGCTGGTGTTCTTCATCCTGTGGCAGACGCTGTTCAAGTCGTCCATCCAGTCGGCCGCACGCGACGCCGTCGCCGCACCGTTGTCGTCGCTGTCGGCTCGCGTCGACCAGGTGGCGCCGCCCGCGGGCGGGGGTGGCGGTGGCGGAGGCGGTGGAGGCACCACCACCACGGTGGCCGGCGGCAGCGGCTCGGGTGGCAGCAGCACCACGTCGCCCACCGGCACGGGCACGACCAACCCGGGTGTGCCCGGCTCCACCATCACGCCCTACGGCAACCCGTCCGACTTCCAGCTCGGCGGTTCGGTGCCGGCGCCGAACACCACCAACTTCACCAAGACCTTCAACGCCGACTTCGCCGTCACCGACATCGTGCTGCAGAACCCCGACGGCGACACCGGGCGGGTGGTCATCAAGCGGGGCAACGTGGTGCTGTTCACCCAGGCGCTCGAGAACTTCCGCGACCTCGACCTGCACTTCGTCGCCCCGTACATGTTCGGGAGCGGCAACACGCGCAGCCTCACCATGAGCGTCACGTGCTCCGCCGTGACGGCGCCGGCGACCACCTGCAACATCAGTGGTTCGTTCTCGGGGTTCTCCAAGTAGATGACGATCCCGCGCCGGCTCTCCGCGGTGGTGTGCGCGTTGGGCCTGTTCGCGGGTGCATTGGTGGTGGAGACCCCGGTGGTCGGTAGCGCGGCCAGCCCGCCTGCCGAACTGGTGTCGCTCAACGCCGCCGGGAACGGGCCCGACACCTCCGAGGACGGCCAGTCGACGCTCTCCGGCAACGGGCTCATCGTCGCCTACTCGGTGAACGTCGCGGTGCCCGGTGGCGGCACCACGCGCAAGGTGATGGTGCGTGATCGCCTCGGCGGCACCACCACGACGGTGCCCTTCCCCGACGACACGCGCGGCGCCACGCTGAGCCGCGACGGGTGCACGGTCGCGTTCTGGGGGTTCACCGTCGACGTCGAGTTCTTCCTCTACCGCCTGCAGGTCTGGAACCGCTGCACGGGTGGCGCGGTGAAGCAGATCGACCAGGCGTTCTCGTCGTTCGGGGCCCCCGCCGACCAGTCGGTGTCGCTCTCCGCCGACGGCCACTACGTGGGGTGGGCCAACGGCGACCGGGTGATCGGCGTCACCGACACCGTCACCGGCGCCACCAACCTCGTGGCCGACCAGCCCGGCACGCCCGGACCGACGCTGACCACGTTCGACCGGCTCGACCTGTCCGACGACGGCAACACCCTCGCCTTCGCCGGCAACAACGGAAAAGGCGTGTACGTCTACGCCTGGAACCGTGCGTCCAACTCGGTCGATGTCGTCTCGGTCAACGCGGGCACCAACATCACGGGGTACAGCCCCTCCGTGTCGGCCGACGGTCGCTACGTGGCCTACATCTCCTGCCCGTCGTTGCGGGCGGGCACCAGCATCCTCACCGTGCGCGACCGCGTGGCGGGCGTGACGAAGTTCGTCGCCGCGCCGGGCGGCGACGCGACCGGCAACGCGTACACCCCCGACATCAACCCCGACGGCACGCAGGTGGCCGTCGTCTACAACGGCCTCACGGGCTGCTTCTTCGGGGCGGCGCGCGGCAGGCAGGTGGTGAGCGTGGTGCGCACCGTCAGCGGCCTCTACGACACCGTGCAGTCCGAGACGGTGTCGTACGGGGTCGACAGCCTGCCGGTCACGGCCAACGACCCGTCCATCTCCAGCACCGGGCGCTGGGTGTCGTTCGACTCGAGCGATTCGCTGCACCTGATGGGTGTCAGCACCGACGGTGGGGTCGACGTGTGGGTGCGGGAGCGTCCGCCTCGACTCACCGCACCGAAGTCGCTCGACTTCGGCACGGTCGACGTCGGTGCCACGTCGCCGCAACAGATCATGCTGGTGCGCAACCCGTCGAACGTGATCGTCCCGATCGTGTCGATCACCCCGGCCACGGGTGGGTTCCACGTCATCGGCGACGGCTGCACGGGTCAACTGCTGCAGCCGGGCGCCACTTGCCCCATCGTCGTCGTGTTCGCGCCGAGCGCGCCGGGTCCGGCGACGGGCAGCGTCACGGTCAACGGTGACGGCGCGACGGTCACCTCCACGTTCCGTGGCACGGCGGTGACGGCGATCGTCATCTACCATCCCAAGCTGCTGATGAACCCCGGTGTCGCCATCTCCGGCGACATCACCTTCGCGGTGGGCACCGGGTTCCCTCCGTCGTCGACGGTGTCGCTGTCGATCGAGGGGGTCGGCCCGCTGAAGACGTCGGTGCCCGTCGTCAGCGACGCCGCCGGCAACTTCCGCGTGGCGGCACTCATCCTGGTGAGCGGCACGCTGCGCGTCGGCGGTCACCAGGTGGTCGCCGCCGACACACCGAACTACACAGGAGTGCGAGCGCCCCTGCTCGTGCAACTGGGCACGTTCCAACCGGCTGCGTCGTTGAATCCCGCGTTCCTCAACGTGGGATCGAGCGTCGTGGCCCTCATCGGGAGGTCGGGCTGATGTCGAACGTTCCTGCAGATGCAGCGCGGTCCGAGGACGGTCAATGGTGGTGGGACGGGAACGGATGGCAACCCATCAACCCCGACAACTGGGCACTGCTCAGCGTGGCCGCCGATGCACTGGCCCGCGACCGCCTCAACAGCATCGAGCTGAAGATCACCGAGGTGGTCGCCGACTTCCACAACCTCGCCAAGCAGCAGATCGAGGCGCACATCCGCGGCAAGTCGGAGGGCGGCACGTTCGAGGGCCTGCTCGGCGTCGTGGCCACCGTGGCGGTGCTCGTCATCGCCCCCGAAGCCGCGGCCGCGAAGTTCGGTGCGGAGGTGCTCAAGGCGGCGGTCGAGTACGAGGAGGTCATGCGCAAGGGTGTCAACTCCTACGCCGCCAAGACCGTCGCGCAGCGCGTCGAAGACGCGAAGGACAACATGATCAGCATCCTCGACGAGATGGCCAACGATGCGGCCACCACCGCGCACGACGCCTCGCTCGCCGGCAAGCAGCACCTCGCCGGGTCGTTGCAGGCGTTCATCCAGGAGGAGCCCAACTACCGCCACGTGGCCGGCGACGAAGTCACCACGCACGCGGCGACGGTGTGCGACCTCATCGGCATCCGCGACCTCGAGGCGGCCAACTTCTCGTTCGCCGCACATCTCTACGAGTCGTTGTGGAAGGAGTTCAACAAGGACTTCCACAAGGCGACGGCGACCTTGAACTTCTGGAACATGGACAACGACGTCGAGCGCTTGCTGTTCCTGCTCGAACACGTGGAGGGTCAGAGCGATGTGGGCCAGTACCTGCATCTCGTCGGTGCCGACGTGCCGTGGTGGCAGCACCGACTGGCGTACTTCCACGAGCACTTCGCGGGCGAGGAGCCCAACGGCATGAACACCCTGCAGGTGATCACGCAGACCGCGATGGGCAACTGAGGGTGCACGTCGTGTCGGCGGTGAGCGACAGCGCGGTGAACGACAGCGCGGTGAACGACAGCGCGGTGAACGACAGCGCGGTCAGCGCTGCTTGCCTGCCACGAACAGTGCGACTGCCTTCTCGATGCGTCGCTGCCGGGTGTC
Source organism: Acidimicrobiaceae bacterium (assembly GCA_003154135.1). Taxonomy (GTDB): domain Bacteria; phylum Actinomycetota; class Acidimicrobiia; order Acidimicrobiales; family Ilumatobacteraceae; genus UBA668. The sequence continues at coordinate 3,720 of PMCN01000029.1, read as the reverse complement.
GGCGGCCTTCGCGCCGCTGACCAGCTCCGTGTGGTATCGCTGCAGGCTGTTCGGCAGCGCGTCGAAGAACCGGCGAGCCGCGGGTGCGGCGTCGAGTGCTGCGGCGAGATCGGCCGGCATGTCGACCACGCGTGGTGCGGCGGCAAGCGTGAGGGTGACGTGGATGGCATCGCCGCCCCGCAGCCCGGTGGCCGCGCGCACGGCGGCGCTCACGCCGATGAGCGACTTGGCGCCCATCACGGCCACGGTGCTGCGGAAGACGTAGCCGTTCACGTCGACCTGCACCGGCGGCCGCTGGCCGGCAGCGAGCTGCTGGATGGCCGCGGCCGGCACCTCGATGCCGGTGTTGTTGCCGAACGCCGAGAGCGTCGTGTCGAACGTCGCGACGGGTGTGGCGGCCGGTGTGGATGGGGCGGGGCTCATCGGGCCGATGGTAGCGATCGGCGCATCAGCCGACGACGGCGTGGGCCCGAACGGTGAACGTGCCGAGCCCTTCGATCTTGGGCGGGACGGCGGTGAACACGAACCCGTCGGCAGGCAGCGCGTCGAGGTTCGTGAGGTGCTCGACGATGGGGATCCGTGCACCCAGCAGCGCGGTGTGCACGGGACGACCATCGCCGTCGGGGCTGTGCGTCGCGTCGATGTTCAACGAGTCGATGCCCACCACCGACGCGCCTGCGTCGACGAGGGCCGACGCGGTGGCCGGCGACAGGAAGGGGTGGGCCTGGAAGTACGCCTCGGTGCCGAAGGTGGCGCTGTGAGCGGTGTGGAACAGCACGGCGCGGTCGCGCAGGTCGAGACCGTCGAGCACGTCGGGCCCGATGGAGCGCATCCCGGTGCAGTCGATGCACATCGCCGGCACCTGCGAGACCCGCTCCAGCGCAAGGCCGGTGAGGTCGTGGCCATCGGCGAAGCGGTGGAACGGCATGTCGATGTACGTGCCCGTGTTGGCGCACATGGTGACCATGCCGATCTGGAACGTGACCCCCGGCCCGTAGATGCGCTCGGCGTCGGCGCGGCCGAGGTGCTCGAACACGTGGGGCTCGGGGAGACCGGGGTAGGTGCGCATGCCATCGGTGATCACATGGCTGAGGTCGACGAAGCGGGGCATCTTCCAAGCTTCGCAGAGGTGGCACTACGGTGGACGACCATGCCATCAGCCGACTCGATCATCGACCGCCTCATCGCCGCCGCCGACCGACCGACCGGCGTGCACTTCGTCGGTTCCAGCATCGTCCCGGCCGAGGGCGACCCGTTCGTGCCGTGGCGCCAGATCCACGACGAGGCACGCGCGGTGGGAGCTGCGCTGCAGGCCAGAGGACTCGTGCCCGGCGATCACGTCGCCATCCTCGGACCCACGTCGCGCCCGCTCATCACCATCATCCAGGGCTGCTGGCTGGCGGGCATCGCCAGCATGGTGCTCCCGCTGCCCATGCGGATGGGCTCGCTCGACGCGTTCGTGGAGAGCACGCGGGCACGCATCCTCCACGGCGACGCCAAGCTCGTGCTCATCGACGACATGCTCGCGTCGTTCTACGCGGCCGCTGCGGGAGACCCGCCCATCGAGCCGATGGCGGCCGTGCTGCCCGGTGCCCCTGGCGCGCCGAGCGGCGAGCGCCTCGAGCTGCCCGGGCACGACGCCGAGCGTCTGGTGATCCTGCAGTACACCAGCGGTTCCACCAGCGAACCGAAGGGGGTCATGATCCCCGATCGGGTGCTGCGCGCCAACATCGACGCGTCGTGCGCGGCCGCGCAGCTCACCGTCGACGAGGTGATGGTGAGCTGGCTGCCGCTGTACCACGANNGCAACTGGATGCAGTGGATCAGCGATCACGGCGGCACCGCCACCGCCGGCCCGAACTTCGCGTGGGTGCTCGCCACTCGTGCGCTGGGCCGGATGGAGAACCTCGACCTCTCACCGCTCACCCTGGCGCTCAGCGGGGCCGAACCCGTCGACCCCAACGCGGTCGAGGCGTTCGTGCACGCGGCAGAGCGGTTCGGCTTCGGCGCAGGTGGCGTGTTCCCCGCGTTCGGCATGGCGGAGGTGGCCATCGGCGGTGCGTTCCCGCCTCGCCACCGCGGCCTCGTGTGCGACTCGGTCGACCGCATCGTGCTCGAGCGCGACCGCGTCGCCAAGCCCCTCCAGCTGGCCGATGCCGAGGAAGAGATCCAGGTCCGCCGGCTCCCGTTGTTGGGCGTGGCGGTGCCCGGCCTGGAGATGAAGGTGGTGCACCCCGACACGTACGAGCAGCTGCCCGAGCGACACGTGGGCGAGCTCCTGCTGCGCGGCACCAGCGTCACCCCCGGGTACTACAAGCGTGCCGATGCCACAGCGGCTCTGTTCCACGACGGCTGGCTGTGCACCGGCGACCTCGCCTACCTCGTCGACGGCGAGCTGGTGGTCTGCGGGCGCATCAAGGACGTCATCATCGTCGGCGGCCGCAACGTGTTCCCCGAGGACATCGAGCGTGCGGTGGGCGTCATCGACGGCGTGCGGGCGGGCAACGTCATCGCCTTCGGTGTGGAGGGCTACAAGGGCAAGGAGACCGTCGTGGTGGTGGCCGAGGTGCGCACCGACGAGCCGGAGGCCGTGCGCCACGACATCCACCACCGCACGCTCGACGTGTGCGGGCTTCCGCCGCGCGACGTGATGCTGGTGAAGCCGGGCACGCTGCCCAAGACCTCGTCCGGCAAGCTGCAGCGGGCGAAGTGTCGCGAGCTCTACATGGCCGACGAGTTGGAGCTGGTGTGAAGGTCGTCTACACGCCCGCGCACCTCCTGCACGACCCGCAGGTCGAGCTCGAGAGCATCGGTGCCCATCGGCCGTTCGAGCACATCGGCCGCGCCGAGGCCATCAGGACCACGTTGCAGGCCGACCCGCGGTTCGAGCTCGTGGCGCCCCGCCAGTGGGGAACCGCGCCCATCGAGGCAGTGCACGATGCCGGGCTCGTTCGGTTCATGAGCGAGGCGTGGCGGCTCTACGTCGCCGAGCATCCCGACGTGCGCGAGGTGGTGCCCGACGTGTTCTACCGGCCGGCGCTGCGCGACAAGATGGGCGAGCGCGGCGAGCCCATCGCCATCGGCGGACGGCTGGGCTACTGGTGCTTCGAGACCACCACGCCGCTCACCGAGGGCACGTACCAGGCCGCCCGTGGCGCAGTCGACACGGCGCTCACCGCGGCGCAGCTCGTGCTCGACGGACAGTCCGCGGCATACGGGTTGTGCCGCCCGCCCGGGCACCACGCGACGTCGTCGCTCTACGGCGGCTACTGCTTCCTCAACAACGCCGCGATCTCCGCGCACCACATCGCCGCATCCACCGGCAGCAAGGTGACGGTGCTCGACGTCGACTACCACCACGGNNCAGCAGATCTTCTACGACCGCGACGACGTGCAGTACGTGTCGCTGCACGGCGACCCGGCCCGCGCCTACCCCTACTCGGTGGGCTTCGCCGACGAGACCGGCACGGGCCGAGGGCTCGGCTGCAACCTCAACGTGCCCATGCCGGTTCGCGCCGACGACGATCGGTACGTCTCGGCGCTGGAAGGTGCCTGCGATGCCATCGCCCGCTTCTCACCCGCCGTGCTGGTGGTGTCGCTCGGTCTCGACACGTACATCACCGACCCCATCTGCGACCTCGCCGTCACCACCGACGGCATGCGCCGCTGTGGCGAGGTGGTGCGTCGCCTCGGGCTGCCCACCGTGGTGCTCCAGGAAGG
>PMCN01000074.1 GCA_003154135.1 Acidimicrobiaceae bacterium | reverse complement strand
CACCGCATCGAGGACGCCGTCTCGGCCACTCGTGCGGCCATCGAGGAGGGTGTGGTCGCCGGTGGCGGCGTCGCCCTCGTCCGTGCCCGTGCATCGGTGCTCGAAGTGGTGCAGTCGCTCGAGGGCGACGAGGCCACCGGCGCCCGCATCGTGTACGACTCGCTGCTCGCTCCGGCCCGGCTCATCGCCGACAACGCCGGCCTCGAGGGTGCCGTCACCACCCAGGAGATCGAAGCTGCCACTGGCAACATCGGTCTCAACGCGGCGACGGGCGAGATGGTCGACCTGGTCAAGGCCGGCATCATCGACCCCGCCAAGGTCACCCGTGCGGCGCTGCAGAACGCAGCGTCCATCGCAGCGCTGGTGCTCACCACCGAGTGCCTCGTCGCCGACAAGCCCGAAAAGGCCTCGGCCGGCGGCGGCGGCGGTGGCATGGGCGGCGGAATGCCCGGTATGGGAATGATGTGAGGTCCGGCGGGGTTCTCCTCGCTGTCCCCCCGACGACCCCGGTGGCCTCACGGCCCCGGGGTCGTTCCGTTTTCGGCACTAAGCTCGGCGAGGTGGACACCGCGCTCGAACGCACGCACCGGCTCAGCCGGTCGCTGCGGCTCGTCGGCCTGTCCACCCTCTTCATGGGCCTGTGCAGCGCCTGGCCGGTGATGTCGCTGTTCGGTGGGCTCCTGCTGTGGGCGCTGCTGCGCACGGCCGATCACGCCCCGTCGATGGGTCGGGTGTGGTGGCTCCTGTCGGCTGCGGCGCTCAGCGTCAGCCTGGCCGCCGCCGGGTTCGCGCACCTCGCGGCCTCGCCCGGCATGAGCAGCCTCGCCCTCGTCGCCCTGGCAGCGGCGTGGCTGTGTGGTGCACTCGGGTGCCAGCGGGCGGCCGCCTGGTTCGGCGGCGCCCAGCGGTGGCAGCGGGTGGTGATCGAGGTGGGTGTCATGGCCGGCCTCGCCACCTATGCGGCGGGCTGGTCGGCCTCGGCCTCGGCATCGCACGCGCACGCGGCTGGTGCGGGATCTCCGGCGCCGTACGGGTTGCGGCTCGACTTCCCGGGCTGGCTCGGCACGCTCTTCCTCGTCGCCTGGGCGGTCGCCGCGATCGAGACGTGGTTCGCATTCGGCACGTTGCGCGCCGCCGTGCGCGCGGCCGTGCGGCACGCCTCGGTGCAGGCTCCGGTCACGCATGGCTGACGGCAAGCGTCCGTTCTGGATGCACCAACTGGTCGAGTACATCCTCGGCGGCGCGCTGGTGGCCGCCGGATTGCAGAGCCACACCCCGCTCGTGCCGGCCGTGATGGGCGGCGTCATCATGGTGCACGCCGCCATCACCCGCGGCGCGCTGTCGGCCTTTCGCGTCATCGACCGCAAGGTGCACAGGGCCATCGACCCGTTCATCATCGGGACCACACTGGTTGCCGGCCTACAGCCGTGGATCAGCGTCGCCAACCCCACGCGCCTCACCATCGTCGCCATCGCGGCCGTGCACTTCGTGGTGTTCGTCGGCAGCAGCTTCCACGAACGCACGAAGCAACCCAAGCGTGCGGTGCAGCCCAAGCCGGCCGTGCAGCCCAAGCACGCTGTGCCGGTCAAGCCGGCCGTGCAACCGGCGAGCGGTGCTGCTGCGCCCAGCGGCGACCGCAGCACCGAGATCGGACGCACGGCGGGCCGCGTGGTGGGCAGCGGTGTCAACGTGGTGCGCCGCCTGCGTCCGAAGGACGGCGCCTGAACCTGGCGGGTAGCGTGGTGCACATGGCGTTCGAAGCCCCGACACCCGACCTCACCAAGCTCATCTTCGCATGGGAGGAGTGGGAGCGTGGCGAGCAGACACCCGGCCGGGTTCTCGCCAACATGAAGACCGCCGGCCTGGCGCAGGTGCTGCGCCAGCTCGTCGAATCCGGCTGGAGCCCCGCTGCCCAGTGAGTCGCGCCGTCCTGGCGGCGCGCAGTACATCCCGCGGCCCGACGGATGGCGCCCGGGCGCTCAGGCGCCGTGGCCTATCCCGGCCCCCGCGCTGTCCACGGCGGAGGTCGTCCGACGCGTGTCGGCTCGGTTGCACGACGGCCCCGCCGACCCCGAGTTCGACGGTGCGCGTCCCTCGGCCGTGCTTGCCGTGCTCGCCGACGGCCCCGACGGCGCAGAGGTGCTGCTCACGCGCCGCGCGATGCACCTCAGCACGCATCGCGGCGAAGTGAGCTTCCCGGGGGGCCGGCTCGACCCTGGTGAGACCTACGAGCAGGCCGCGCTGCGCGAAGCGCACGAGGAGGTGGGTCTGCGCCCGTCGCTCGTGCACGTGGTGGGCAGGTTGCAGCCCATCGCCACCCTGGTCAGCAAGAGCTGGATCGTGCCGGTGGTGGCAACGGTCGCCGAGCCCCTGCCGCTCGACGGGCACCCGAGCGAAGTGGATCGCGTGCTGTGGGTGCCGCTCCGCGACCTCAGCACGCCGGGCACGTTCCGTGAGGAGTGGTGGCCGACGGTGCAGGGCGACCGGCCCATCTTCTTCTTCGAGCTCGACGACGAGACCGTGTGGGGTGCCACGGCGCGCATGCTGCACCAGCTGCTGCGGGTGGCTCACGGTGTGGAAGGCCCCGAGCCACCCGCCATCTAGCAGACGTCGGTGCTCACGGCCCGCCGGCCACCCGCACCGCGGTGTAGAACGCGGCGGCCCAGAACCGGCACGAGGGTCGCAGGAAGATCGACCGCGTGCGACAGTGCGCCTTCATGTCGGCAAGGAACTGCTGGTCGACGCGGCGCCGCTCGGTGGCGTTCCAGAACACGTGGCCGCGCCCGTAGCGAACCTCCAGCCGTTGCAGGTTGCGGTATCCGAAGTCGTGGCGGCGGCACGGGCCGTGGAAGTCGAACGACCGGCCGGTGTTGCCGATGAGCGGTGCCGAGCAGAAGTCGGTGCTCCAGTCGAACCAGCGATCGCCCGTTCGGGTGTCGGCGACGAACTGGCGCAGGGACACGTCGTAGAGCTCGTGGTGCACGTACTGCCAGTCGACAACAGCGTTGTGCACCGCAGCGACAGCGGGCAGGGGACCGGCGAATGCCGGCGATACGACGGTCAGGACACTCGTGACCGCGACGAGCACTGCGAGGCGGAATCGCATTGGTGCTCCCTTGTGGTTCACCCCGGTGAGGGGCGAAGGGCCGATTCAAGCGCCGCCCGGCCGGTGCGCCAACCCATCGCGCCAACCCATCGCGCCAACGGCAGCGGCACGTGGTCAGCCGGCGAGCTCCTGCAGCAGCGCCCAGGCCGCTGCGACGTGGCGGCGGTCGGTGGTGCGTCCACCCACCGAGATGCGGCACGCCACCATGCCGTCGAGCACGGTGCGGGTGAACAGCGCCCGACCGGTCGCGTTGGCTCGCTCGATGAGCGCATCGGTGGCCGCGTCGCCATCACGGAGGCGCACGCACAGCAGGTTCAAGGGGTGCGGCGCAACCACCTCGAAACGTGGGTCGGCCGCGGCCCACTCGGCCAGCTCCTGGGTGAGCGTCACGTGGCGACGGATCATCTCGACCGCCTGCTCGACCCCGCCGGAGCGAATCGCGAACCACAGCTTGAGCGACCGGAAGCGGCGGCCGAGAGGAACCTGCCAGTCGCGGTAGTCGATCACTGCCCCGGCCTCGGCGGCCGCAGAGCGGAGGTACTCGGGAAGGATGCTCAGCGCACCGAGCAGCGACCCGCGGTCGGCGGTGTAGAAGAGGTCGCAGTCGAAGTTGACGCCCATCCACTTGTGCGGGTTGGTGCAGTAGCTGTCGGCCAGCTCGAGGCCGTCGTTGATCCAACGCAGCTCGGGCGCCAACGCGCCGATGCCGCTCATCGCCGCATCGACGTGCAGCCACATGTGCTCGCGACGAGCAACGGCGGCGATGGCCGGTGTGGGGTCGAACGCCATCGAGCTGGTGGTGCCCCGGCTGGCGCAGACCCAGAAGGGCGTGAGGCCCGCGGCCAGGTCGTCGCGCACCAGGCAGTCGAGCTCGTCGACACGCATCGCGAACGACTCGTCGTGGGGCACGATGCGCACCTGCGACGTGCCGATGCCGGCGATGCGCAGCCCCTTCTCGATGCTGCTGTGCGCCTGAGAGGTGGCGTAGGCCACGAGGTGGGTGGTGTCGCCCATGGCGTTGATGCTGCCCCCGGTGGCACGCCAACGGGCGGCCAGGATCGACGCCAGCGTGGCCTCGCTGGCGGAGCCCTGGATGACTCCGCCGCCGGTGGCGCTGGTGCTGCGGAAGTGGTCGGGCAGGCCGAGGAGCTCCTGCATCCAGTCGACCATCAGCGTCTCCATCTCCGTGCAGGCCGGGCTGGTGACCCAGCTCATGCCCTGCACGCCCAGCCCGCTGGCGGCGAGGTCGCCGAGGATGGCGGGGTAGCTGCCGTTTCCCGGGAAGTAGGCGAAGAAGCTCGGGTGCTGCCAGTGCGTGATGCCGGGCATCACCACGCGGTCGAGGTCGGCGAGCACGTCGGCGAACGGCTCGGCGTGCGCCGGCGGGTGCTCGGGCAGCATGGCCCTGATGTCGCCCGGCTGCACCTGGCTGGCCACCGGGTACTGCTCGACACCCTCGGTGTAGTCGGCGATCCAGTCGATGAGTGCGTGGCCGTGCTGTCGGAACTCGTCGGGTGTCACGACGGCCACGCTAACGAGCGGCGCTCGCTACGGTTCAACGCGTATGGACCCGAACATCGACCCCGGCCGCTTCCTCGTGCACACCGCGTCGCCGCGTGGCTTCGCGCAGGCGTTCCTGCGCGAAGGGGTGGGCGGCGTGCCGTTGCTCTGCGTGCACGGTTGGCCCGAGAGCAAGCGCGTGTTCTGGAAGGTGGTCGAACCCTTTGCCGCCGCCGGCTTCGAGGTCATCGTGCCCGATCTGCGCGGCTTCGGCGACAGCGAGCTCGGCCCCGACGGCTTCCACGACGTGGCGAGCCACGCCCGCGACCTCTACGCGCTGGTGCACGACGAGCTGGGCCACGAACGCGTGGTGGTGCTCGGTGGCGATCTGGGTGGTCCGGTGGTGCAGCTGCTGGCGCTGTGGTACCCCGAATGGGTTGATCGCATGGTGCTGTTCAACTCGCCGCTGCCGTACCTGAAGGACGAGATGGCCGGCATCACCGGTACCCGTCCGGCTCGTGAGGCGGCCGACTACTTCATGCGCCAGGGCCTCGACCCCGACGGTCTGGCTGCCGAGCTCACCACGCCCGAGCAACGCCGCCGCTACATCGCCACGTTCTACACGAGTCGCTTCTGGGCGCACCCCGGCGCGTTCGCCGGCGAGGGCGAGGTGGAGTTCCACACCGAGCCGTTCGGCGACGCGGCCCATCTGCGCGCCGGCTTCGGAGGTTACGAGAGCAGCTTCTCCGCCGCGGCGCGCAGCGAGCCGTCGACGCTCGTGAAGAACCCGGCCACCCGAACGCTGTTGCTGTACGGACCGAGCGACCACGTCATCTATCCGGCGTTCGATCGCATGGCCGCCGCCGTGTTCCCGAACCACGTCGGGCCGTTCCTGCTGCGCGACTGCGGCCACTTCGTGCCGTGGGAAGCACCCCACGCACTCGTCAGCGGCACCACGGCGTTCTGCGGCGACCTGCTCGCCGGTCATCCAGGCGTGTGACAGACCGCCTCGACGTTGTTGCCGTCGGGGTCGCGCGCGAACGCGCCGAAGTAGGCCGGGTGGTACTCCGGCCACAGGCGCGGGGCGTGCAGCACGGTGGCACCGAGGGCGACCGCTGCGTCGAAGAAGGCCTGCACGGCGGCGCGGTCGGGGGCGGCGAAGGCGAGGTGCGATTCGCGGAAGCCTTCGCCGCTGTCGTGGGGGCCGATCCAGAAGTCGGGCTTGGCACCCACGCCGTAGCCGACGACCGGACCGAACGACATCACCCGTCCGCCGCCGAGCGGGGCGAGCACCGCGTCGTAGAAGGCCGCGCTGGCCGTGGTGTCGGAGCACTGGATGGACACATGATCGATCATGGCTCCATCGTCGCGCCGGTCGGTCGACGTGACCAGGGTGACGTGCGGCGCAGTGCTACGGACGCTCGCTCGACACCACCACGTACTTGGTGGGGTCGCCCTCGGCGATGGAGTGACCGTGCGGCACGCACACGAACAGCGCCCAGTCGCGCGATGCGAGCACCTGCTCGATGCGGTCGGTGGTGCCGGTGGTGCGCGCCCGCCAGTCGTACACGTGATGCGAGCCGTCGAGGCCGACCTCGGCGAGGTGCAGCACATCGGCCACGTCGGTCGCTGCGGCGCTGGTGTTGACCGCGAGCACGTACGTCCACGCGGCACCGTCGCGAGTGGACGTGGCGGTGGCCCACGCCAGTCGCTCGCCGCGTGCGGGCTCGCCGAACAGACAGCCGTCGATCAGCGCGATCGGCCGGTCGACGTGGCGGATGCGGCCGTCGGCATCGCACGTGCGCATCACGATCGAGCGGTCGGTGTGCCCGATGCGGTCGCCGATGCCCACAGGTCCGGCCGACATCGCCGACAGCAGCGCCTCGAGCTCGGCGTGCTCGTCGCCGTCGATCGAATCGGCACCCGTCGGCGGCACCTTCGAGAAGAACACGTCCTTGAACGCGGCGAGCCCCAGTGCGCCGGCGAGTCGGTTCACGGTGAGGTACCAGGTCCACAGCAGCGCCGGGTCGTCGGCGAACCGATAGTCGTCGCTGGTGCGCACGGCGACGACGTGGGGCAGCGACGCGGCGAGCACGAGATCGGCCGGGGTGGCCATGCACCACAGCAGACCGAGGCCGGTGTGGCCCGCGTGACTGTCGAGTGCCTCCTGCCACGCTCGGGCCCGGCCCGGCGCCGAGCGCAGTTCGCGCACGCCGAACCAGTACATCATCATCCAGTCCTGCTCGATGCAGCACGCTCCCCATCGCTGCGCGTCGTCGAACCAGCGGCGGAAGAACTGTGGGTCGTGCGGTTGCGCGGCGAGCAGGTCGGTCCACCACTCGCCCTCGGCGAGGTACGGCGAGTCGGGCGAGATGTGACGGGCGTGCAGCACCAGCGGCGGTCGGCCCAGGCGGTCGGCCCACCCGTCGATGCCGTCGGCACCGAACGCGTCGGGGCGCGGTTCCCATCGCATCATCCCGGTGGGAGGCACATCCGACGGGTAGCCGATCTCGGCGATCGGCCGCGAGATCTCGTGTGGGTAGAACCACGAGTCGAGCTCCACGGCGTGCACCGGCACCCCGCCGGCACGCAGCCCGACGACTGCCTCGGCCACGGTGTCGCCGATGGAGCGCCCGGGCTCGGTGCGGTACCAGTAGGCGGCACCGTTGTCGGTCCAGTACGACAGGTGCGAGGTGATCGGGTTCGTGTCGCGACGCCGCGGCGCGGGCGGCTCGCCGTTGCCGAGGTCGGTGGCCCAACGGAGCAGCACGTCGCCCGACGTGGCGCCGTCGTACACGCCGAGCGTGGTCTCGAAGCCCTCGGCGATCTCGTCGAGGTCGCCGTGCCACCCCCAGCGCAGCTCACCCTTGTCGACGCTGACGATCTGCTCGTGCACGCTGGTGAGCGGGGCCACGAGCGTGCAGCGATCGGTGGTACGAGCGAGCAGCACACCCACCGCGGGAGGCGATCTGAGGTTCGGTGCGGGGGAGAAGTCGAAGTCGAGCGCGCGGGTGGCCACCACCGGCAGGGCGAACTGCGTGAACGCGAAGCCCAGAAGCTGCAGACCGTCGACGTCGGCGAGCTCGAGGGGAACGAACGCCGCCGGCACGGCGAATCGCCTCGTCGCCAGCCCCGTGATGTGTGCGGTGGCGTGGAGCCGCACCCGCACCCCGTGCGCGACCGGTTCGATGCCCACGGCCACATGATCGGGCAGCTGCGCCGTGCCCAACTGCACGAGCGAACGGGAGCGCGGCGACATCCCCAAACGTTACTTTGGCGGTGACACGGGCTGCTGGCCCGTCTCAGCGCCAAAGTTCGGGGGTGGGGGTCAGTAGGTGCCGGGGTGCGGGGTGCCGTCGGGCCGGTTGACCACCGAGTCGCGCTTGCGCACCGACATCGCGACGCGCCACATCACGAAGCCGAGCCCGAGGATGAGCACGGCGAACGTCATGTACATGCCCTTGCCGCCCTTCTGCGGGCTGCCGCAGTTGGGCCGCTCGAGGGTGCCCACGCAGTCGCTGAGGTTGCGACTGGGCAGGTACACGTTGTTGGCGAGGCTGTTGCCGGTGGCGCCCACGTCGGTACCGGCGGCGACGGTGCTGGTGGTGCTCTGCTGGGCTGCCTGGAACGGGTTGGGGCCGCTGCACCCGGCCACCACCGCCAGCGAGAAGGTGAGCGCGAGCACAGCGCGCGAGAGCCGGGACATGGCCACATCGTCGCACCCGGGAGCACGAATCGCACCGCGACCGCCGCAATCCCTGACCGATGTGACCTCCGACCACGCCTACCCCCTAACCTCGGCGTGATGGCGCAGCGATCTGACACGGTGCTGGTGGTCGACTTCGGGGCGCAGTACGCGCAGCTCATCGCTCGCCGGGTCCGCGAGCTGAAGGTGCACTCCGAGATCGTGCCGCATCGCATCACCGCCGCCGAGGTGGCTGCCCGTGCCCCGAGGGCCATCATCCTCTCCGGTGGCCCGAAGAGCGTGCACGTCGAGGGTGCGCCGGCGCTCGACCCTGCCATCTACGACCTCGGCATCCCGATCCTCGGCATCTGCTACGGGGTGCAGCTCATCGCCCAGCAGCTCGGCGGCACCGTGGGTCGCGGCCTGCGCGGCGAGTACGGCCGGGCCAAGGTCACTCGCTCCGGCGAGTCGGCGTTGCTGCAGGGCACGCCCGCCGAGCAGGACGTGTGGATGAGCCACTTCGACGCCGTCACCGAGCCGCCCGCAGGGTTCGTCGCCACTGCCAGCACGCCCGATGCGCCAGTAGCCGCCATGGAGTGCGCCGACCGCCGCATCTGGGGCGTGCAGTGGCATCCCGAGGTGGTGCACACCCCTCACGGCATGACCGTGCTGCAGACCTTCCTGCACGACCTCGCCGGCTGCGAGCCCACCTGGACCATGTCGTCGATCATCGACGAGCAGGTGGCCGCGGTGCGCGCACAGGTGGGCACGGGCAAGGTCATCTGTGCGCTGAGTGGCGGTGTCGACTCGGCGGTCGCGGCAGCCCTCGTGCACAAGGCCATCGGCCACCAACTCGTCTGCATCTACGTCGACACCGGCCTCATGCGGCTCGACGAGAGCGACCAGGTGGTCGAGACGTTCAAGCGCAACATGGGCATCGAGCTCATCCACGTGAGCGCCGGCCCCCGCTACTTCGAGAAGCTCGCCGGTGTGGTCGATCCCGAGACCAAGCGCAAGATCATCGGTGAGCTGTTCGTGCGCATCTTCGAGGAGCACACGGGCGGGCTCAGCGACGCCGAGTACCTCGTGCAGGGCACGCTNNTACCCCGATGTCATCGAGAGCGGCGGCAGCGACGGCACGGCGGCTGTCATCAAGAGCCACCACAACGTCGGCGGCCTCCCCGACGACATGACCTTGAAGCTGGTCGAGCCGCTGCGCGACCTNNCCCGGTCCCGGCCTCGGCGTGCGCATCCTCGGTGAGGTCACGCCCGAGCGGGTCGCCACGTTGCAGCACGCCGACGCCATCGTGCGCGACGAGATCCACAAGGCGGGCCTCGAGCGCGAGCTGTGGCAGAGCTTCGCGGTGCTCGCCGCCGACGTGCGGTCGGTGGGTGTGATGGGTGACGAGCGCACCTACGCGCACCCCATCATCATCCGCGCGGTCACCAGCGACGATGCGATGACCGCCGACTGGGCTCGCCTTCCGTACGACCTGCTGGAGACGATGTCGAACCGCATCATCAACGAGGTGCGCGGGGTGAACCGGGTGGTCTACGACGTCACGTCGAAACCACCCGGCACCATCGAGTGGGAGTAGGCGAGCGCCGGGCCACTACGGTGCCCATCGTGCAGGGCATCGACATCGCACCGGTCACCGCCTGGCTGGAACAGAACGTTCCCGGCGCAGTGGCACCGTTCCGGTTCCAACTCATCGCCGGCGGGAGGTCGAACCTCACCTTCGAGGTGGTCGGCGCCGACGGCGGGCGCTTCGTGCTGCGCCGCCCGCCGCTCGGGCACGTGCTCGCCACCGCGCACGACATGGCTCGCGAGCACCGCATCATCGCTGCGGTCGGCACCACGTCGGTGCCGGTGCCGCCGGCGCTCGGTGTGTGCAGCGACGAGTCCGTCAACGGAGCGCCGTTCTACGTGATGGGTTACGTCGACGGTGTGGTGCTCGACAGCGCCGATCGAGCGGCCGTCATGTCGCCCGAGCTGCGCGTGAAGGCCAGTCATCACCTCATCGACGTCCTCGCCGACCTGCACGACGTCGACGTCGACGCGGTCGGCCTCGGCGACCTCGCCAAGCGCGAGGGCTACGTCGAGCGCCAGGTGAAGCGATGGAGCACGCAGTGGGAGCAGTCGAAGACGCGCGAGCTCCCTGCGATCGACGAGGTCGCGCGGCGGCTCCGTGAACGCATCCCGGTGCAGCGCGGAGTGTCGATCGCGCACGGCGACTACCGCTTCGGCAACTGCCTCACCGATGTGGCACAGGGGCGCATCGCCGCGGTGCTCGACTGGGAGCTGTGCACGCTGGGCGATCCCCTCGCCGACGTCGGCTACCTGGGCGTGTACTGGTTCGACGGCGACGCGGCCAACACGCGTGCCAACGATCCCACGTCGGGCGGCGGCTTCCCCACCTACGCCGACCTGCTCGAGCGCTACGCCACCCGCACCGGTCGCGACCTGTCCGACATCGACTACTACGTGGCCTTCAGCTGCTGGCGACTCGCGGTCATCAGCGAGGGCGTCTACGCCCGCTACCTGCACGGTGCGATGGGCACGCAGGAGGGCGTCGACTTCGACACGTTCCGCATCGGCACCGACGGCTTGGCCGAACGGGCACTGACAGCTGTGAGGAGGCTCACGTGACCGACGAAGTGTTGGCCGGTTGGGACAAGTCGTCGTTCACCGCGGCGGGGTTCACCCGCGACGTGTTCCGGCGCGGCACTGGCCCCGGCGTAGTGATCGTGCACGAGGTGCCTGGCATCACACCCAAGGTCACCGCGTTCGCCAACGAGGTGGTGGATGCGGGCTTCACCGTGCTGTTGCCGTCACTCGTCGGCACCCCCGGGCGTGAGGTCAGCAACGGCTACGCGTCGCGGTCGATGGTGAAGGTGTGCGTCGCCAAGGAGTTCACCAACTGGGCGCTCCACGAGACCTCGCCCATCATCGCCTGGTTGCGCGCGCTCGCCCGCAACCTGCACCAAGAGCTCGGCGGCCCCGGTGTGGGCGCCCTGGGCATGTGCTTCAGTGGCGGGTTCGCGCTGGGCATGATGGTCGACGACTTCGTCGTGGCACCCGTGCTCAGCCAGCCGTCGATGCCGTTCGCGTTGGGCAAGAAGGACCGCGGCGCCGACCTCAACCTCTCACCCGACGACGCGCTGGCAGTTGCCCGCCGGGCCGCCGAGGGCTGCCAGGTGCTGGGCCTGCGGTTCACCGGCGACAAGCTCGTCGGCACCCGTTTCGACACGCTGCGCACCTTGCTCGGCGACGCGTTCATCGCCGTCGAACTACCCAGTTCGTCGCCCCGCGATCACTCGGTGCTCACCGAGCAACGCGACGAGGCGAGCGTGCAGCGAGTGCTCCAGTTCTTCCGCGACAAGCTGCAGGCCTGACCGGCTCGGTCGCGCACGCCGAAGCACTGCTCGGCGCCCCGCTCGGTCAACAGGTGAAGGTTCCGAGGGGGTACGAAGCGCGAACGTGCGGATACACGGGCGCCTCGTAGGCCTCGTCGCCGCTGGGTTGCTCCACGACGGAGCAGGTCGTCGCACCGAATGGCCGGGTGATCCAGCGCGTCGGGTTCCACGCCACGGTGGCGTCCGCCCTGATCGCCGCGCGCAGGTACTCGACGTATGCCGAGAACGGCTTGATCGACAGGTCGTTGATGTCCCAGCGGTGGCCCGCGACGACGAGCACGAGTGGCAACGCGTCGATGGCCGCGGTACCGACCGGACCAGCCGCGGGCAGCGCGGCACCACGGCGAAGGAGGTCCTGAATCACGGGCTCGTTCAACGTNNCTCTGGACCGGTCACGAACACGTCGGGACCGCCGTTGAAGTCGTAGTCACCGAGCTGGATCACGACGTCGGACGCTCCGCTCGGGTGCGGAATCGTGCCAACAGTCGACGCAGTCGACTGGCTCGCATCGCTGCACGCGGTCACAGCGATGAACAACGATGCGAGCAACGCGAGGCGACGCACATCCCGTAGACGGCATGGGCGACCATCGAGTTCCCTCCGACCTGACATGGGCGCAGATTGCCTCATCGCGAGCGGCGCTTCCGGCGATGGCAGGCAGCCCGTGAAGGTGCAACACCGACCAAGGCCGGCAAGCCTGCCAACGCCTGACGCACCCTGGACGTCGACTACAGCGTCTCCTGCACCTGGAGGTGCCCGGCGCCATCCTTGGTGATCGTCAGGGTGTAATCGACGGTCGTGCTGCCGGCGAAGTCTCGGAGCGGGAAGACGAATCCGCCGGGGGTCGGCGTGGGGTCACCGGTGATCTCTGTCCGGTCGATTTGTTTGGTCAGCGGATCGAGCCAGGAGGCGACATTCGCAGCCGTGTATGTGACCCCGTTTATGCCGATCCAATGACCGGTGGTGCCGAGCAACTTCTCGATCGCGACAGAGTTGTCGGCGTTGAACGAGCCGACGATGACCTTGGCGTCCTCGGTGGCCTCGCCCACGCCGAGCACGGTGCCCGAGGTGGACTCGGTGACCGCGGGTTCGCTCGTGGTAGTCGGCGCGATCGTGGTCGGTGCGATCGTGGTGGTCGGTGCGATCGTGGTGGTCGGTGTCGGAGTCGTCGTCGGGGCAATGGTCGTCGTGGAAGGGGTGGCTGACCCGCTGCTCGAACAAGCGGCGAGGAGCCCGAGCGAGACGATCATCATCGTGAAAGCTGCAGCGCGGGGACTACGGGTGACAAGCAACATGCCCGACTCCTCGATGGGGCATCCACACGTCGGATGCGTCTCGAACGGTACACCGACAACCACTGTGAGTCGGTCGTGCCGCCGACACTGTCGCGCAAGGGCTACTTCGAGCTCAATGCCGCCTGACGTACTCGGCGATCAACCCGACGACCGTGTCGCCCTCGTCGAGTGTGTTGTACGTGCGTTTCACAGTCTCGCGGCCGGACCCGCACATATCGTGCCCGCAGAACCC
>PMCN01000007.1:1365-3029 GCA_003154135.1 Acidimicrobiaceae bacterium | reverse complement strand
ACCACCCGCTCGGTGGTGGCGAGGGCCGTACGTCCGGTGGTCGTCCCGCCGTCTCGCCGTGGGGCAAGCCCGAAGGCGTGCGCACCCGCAACACCAACAAGCCGTCGCAGAAGCTCATCGTGCGCCGTCGTCGCACGTCGAAGGGCCGGAGGTAATCGCCCATGTCCCGCAGCCTGAAGAAAGGCCCGTTCGTCGACGACCACCTGCTGAAGAAGGTCGACGCACAGAACGCCGCCGGCGATCGCAAGGTCATCAAGANNGTCCACGACGGCCGCAAGCACGTGCCGGTGTACGTCACCGAGAGCATGGTCGGTCACAAGCTGGGTGAGTTCAGCCCCACTCGCACCTTCAAGTACCACGCCGGCCAAGAGAAGAACTCGAAGGGACGCCGCTGATGACCGGTCCGAAGTTGAACGAGGGCTCGTTCGTCGCTGGCGAGCGCAGCGGCACCAAGGCCAGCGCGCTCTACGTGCGTTCATCGGCCTCCAAGGTGCGCGTGGTGCTCAACATCATCCGTGGCCTTCCCGTCCGTCGCGCCGACGAGGTGCTGCAGTTCACCGACCGTGAAGCTGCCCGCCTCGTGCGCAAGGTGCTCGCCAGTGCCGTGGCCAACGCCCAGCACAACGACGAGCAGGATCCCGAGGAGCTGTACGTGAAGGCGTGCTTCGCCGACGAGGGCCCCACCCTCAAGCGCTTCACCCCCCGCGCGCGTGGCCGCGCCGGTCGCATCAACAAGCGCACCGCGCACATCACCATCGTGGTCGATCGCCTCGCCGACGACCGTCTCGAAGTGGTGCAGGCCCGCGAGGCCCGCCGCACCGCCTCCGGCCGTCGCCGTGGCGCTGCCGCCGGTACCGCCGCCGGCCGCCGTGCCCGCGTCGAGCGCAGCCGCGAGCGTGCCACCGCCCTCAAGTCGGGCGAGAGCGTCGAGCTCGACGAGGTCATCGACGACGCAATCGACAACGACACCCTTGCCACCATCGAGTCGCCGTTCGCCGGCAGCGTGGTGGCCGATGGTGACGAAGCGCCCGAGGGCTACGCCATCAAGGGCAACCAGCAGTCGATGCTGTTCCACGCGCCGGGCACCCGCTACTACAAGCAGACCAAGGCCGAGTACTGGTTCGACACCGTCGAGAGCGCCGAGGCCGCCGGCTTCAGCGCCCCGGGCAGCTCGAGCGACGACGATGCGGCCGACGCCGAGGCCGAGGAGAGCAACTGACATGGGCCAGAAGATCAACCCGTACGGGTTCCGCCTCGGGATCACCACCGAGTGGAAGAGCCGCTGGTTCAGCGAGCGCGACTACAAGAACTACCTCACCGAGGACTGGAAGATCCGCAAGGCCCTCATGGCCAAGCTCGAATCAGCCGCCGTGAGCCGCATCGAGATCGAGCGCACCCGCGACAAGGTGCGCGTCGACATCCACACCGCTCGCCCCGGCATCGTGATCGGTCGCCGCGGCGCCCAGGCCGACGAGCTGCGCGCACTGCTGACCCAGATCACCGGCAACCCCAAGGTGCANNCCCGAGCTCGACGCTGCGCTCATCGCCCAGGGTGTGGCCGACCAGCTGGTCAACCGCATCGCCTTCCGCCGTGCCATGAAGCGCGCGGTGCAGAACGCACAGAAGGCTGGTGCCCTCGGCATCCGCGTGCAGTGCTCGGGTCG
>PMCN01000007.1:0-1350 GCA_003154135.1 Acidimicrobiaceae bacterium | reverse complement strand
ACAAGGGCGACATCGTGCCCTACAAGGCCCAGACCGAGGACAAGATCAGCCGCGAAGCCGCCATGGCCGTCGGTGAGGCCGCTGGTCTCCCCGCCCGCAAGGTGGTCTCCTCGGTCGGTCGTCGCAAGGCCGACGAGCCCGAGGTGGAAGCCACGCCGCTCGTCAAGGAAGCCGACCCCGAGCTCGAGAAGTTGCTCGACGAGGAAGAGGAGATTGCACGCCGCACACACGGTGGCGCGCACGAGGCCCCGCACTTCCGTGGGGAGGACTGATTCACCATGTTGATGCCCCGTAAAGTCGCACACCGCAAGCACCATCGCGGTCGCATGATGGGTATGTCCAAGGGTGGGAACGAGCTCGCCTTCGGCGAGTACGGCATCCAGGCGCTCGAGCCTGGTTGGCTCAGCGCCCGCCAGATCGAGGCCGCACGTATCGCCATGACCCGCGCCATCAANNGGCAAGGGCAACCCCGAGTTCTGGGTGGCCGTCGTCAAGCCCGGTCGCGTGCTCTTCGAGCTCTCCTTCCCCAACGAGGAGACAGCTCGCGCCGCCCTGTCCAAGGCCATCCAGAAGTTGCCCATCAAGGCACGCATCATCACCCGTGAGGAGACGTTCTGACATGGCACGTTCCAACAGTGAGCTGAAGGAGTTGAATCTCGCCGCCCTCGTCGAGGAGCTGCGGGCCACCAAGCAGGAGGGCCTCAACCTCCGCTTCCGCAACGCCACCGGGCAGCTCGACAACAACGCCGAGATCCGCAAGGTGCGCCGTCACGTCGCACGAATCAACACCCTCATCCGCGCACATGAGATCGCGCTGGCTGAGGCAGGCCAAGGAAAGGCCGCACAGTAATGGCCGAGACAATCGACACCGCCGAGCGCAGCAACCGCAAGACCCGTGAGGGCCTCGTGGTCTCGAACAAGATGGACAAGACCGCGGTCGTGGCCGTCATCGAGCGTGTGCGCCACCCCAAGTACGCCAAGTTCGTCATGCGCACCAAGAAGCTGTACGCGCACGACGAGACCAACGACGTCAACATCGGCGACCGCGTGCGCGTCATGGAGACCCGGCCGCTCAGCAAGAACAAGCGCTGGCGCATCGTGGAAGTCCTGGAGCGTGCCAAGTGAACGACCTTCGCGAAGTGAACGAGGTGACACAGTGATCCAGCAGGAATCCCGTCTCCGCGTCGCCGACAACAGCGGTGCCAAGGAAGTGCTCTGCATCAAGGTGCTGGGCGGCACGCGCCGTCGCTACGCCTCCATCGGTGACATTTTCGTCGCCACCGTGAAGGACGCCATCCCCGGCGCCGCGGTGAAGAAGGGCGATGTCGTCAAGTGCGTCGTCGTGCGCAC
>PMCN01000245.1 GCA_003154135.1 Acidimicrobiaceae bacterium | reverse complement strand
AAGATGGGCAAGAGCCTGAAGAACGCGATCTCCCCCGACGACGTGTGCGCCGACCTGGGCGCCGACACGCTGCGGCTGTACCTGATGGCAATGGGTCCGCTCGACGCGTCGCGTCCGTGGGAGAGCAAGGACGTGGTCGGCGTGCACCGCTTCCTTCAGCGCGTGTGGCGCAACATCGTCGACGAGGACACCGGTGCGCCTCGTGTGCTGCCCGGGCCTGCAGGTGACGACACCGTGCGTGCGTTGCATCGCACCATCGCCGGCGTGCGCGACGACCTCGACGGCCTGCGCTTCAACACCGCCATCGCCAAGCTCATCGAGTTCAACAACCACCTCACCAAGCTCGGTGGCTGCCCGGCCGACATCGCCGAGCCCCTCATCGTCATGCTCGCGCCGATGGCGCCCCACATCGCCGAGGAGCTGTGGTGCGCACTGGGCCACACCTCCACCGTGGCCTACGAGCCGTTCCCGGTCGCCGACCCGGCCATGCTGGTGGCCGACACGGTCGAGTACCCCGTGCAGGTCAACGGCAAGGTGCGCAGCCGCATCACGGTCGCGGCCGATGCCGACGCCCGACACGTGGAGGCCACCGCCCTGGCCGACGAGAAGGTGCAGGCCGCCCTCGGCGGCGGGTCGCCGAAGAAGGTCATCGTCGTGCCGGGCCGCATGGTCAACATCGTCGCCTGAGATGCAACAGCGGTCGAAGTGGATCCGTAGCGCGCCGGCGCTCGTCGTGGTGCTGCTCATGCGCGCTCGGTTCGTGTTCGCACCGATCACGTCCGACGAGGGCGGATACCTCGCCGTCGCCCGCGGGTGGAGCCGCGGCCTCACCCTCTACCGCGACGTGTGGGTCGACCGGCCACAGGCATTGCTGGTGGTGTTCCGTGCCATCAACGCCGTCGGGCTCGGCAACCCGGTGGGCGTGCGGCTGCTGGCCATCGCGTTCGCACTCGTGGGCACCTACGCCTGTGGCAGCATCGCGGCCTCGCTCGTGGGCGAGCCCGCGCGCGCGTACGCCGCCATCTGCGCCGGTGCGCTCATCAGCGTGCCCAAATACGAAGGTTTCATCGCCAATGGTGAGCTGCTCAGTGGTGCGGCGGGCGCAGCCGGCCTCGCCATCCTGTTGTACTCCTTCCTGCACCGCACACGGCCGTGGCAGCGGGGGTTGTTCCTCTCCGGCGTGGTCGGCGCCTTCGCCATGGGCATGAAGCAGAGTGGCTTCGACGCCATGGCCACCGGGATCGCAGCGTTGACCATCGCCTCGTTGGTCGGCCAGCGGTCGCAACGCAGGGCGCGCCTGTTCGGCCTCCTGTCGGTGGGCGCAGGCTTCCTGGTGCCGTTCTCGCTGATGGCGGTGCATGGCGCGCTCACCGGATGGCACCGCTGGTGGTTCGCGATCATCGGCTACCGCTCGCAGAGCCGCAGCGCGCTCGAGAACGCCAATTGGAACAACTTCGTGGGCACCTGGAAGGTGGTCGAGCCCGTCGTGCTGCCGGCGATGGTCGTGCTGTTCGCGGCGAGCCTCGGCTTCATCCGACGCGGTCATGCGCGCACGCTCATCGTGTTCGTCACCTGGCTCCTGCTCGCCTTCATCGCGTTCCTCTCGGGCGGCCAGTTCTTCCGTCACTACTGGATCATCCTGATGTTCCCGTTGAGCACCATGCTCGGCGCCATGCTGTCCACCATCCCTGTGCCGTCGCTTCGACGGGTCGCGTTCGCGGCAGTGCTCGTCGGGCCGGCGGTGCTCACCATCGCCGCACTCACCGTTCCGCGCTCACAGATCGGCCACCGACTGATCGATGACCCGCGGCTCTCCAAGGACGAGGACATCGCGAAGTGGTTCGACCAGCACCGCGCGCCCGGCGACCAGATCTACGCGCTGTGCGCCGCCGGCGGCCTGTACGGCAACGTCACCACCGATCCCCCGTATCCGTACCTGTGGTTCGACTCGGTGCACCAGATGCCCGACGGCCAGTCACGTCTGGACGCGATGTTCGAATCGCCGCACCCGCCGAGGTTCGTCGCCGAGTACCAGACCCCGCTCCTGTGCAACCCGAGCGGCGCGGTGCTGAATTCGCTGACGCTGCGCTACCACATCGTCGCCACCATCGACGACATCCACGTGTACGAGCTGAGCTCCTGACGCCATCGCCGCGACCGGTCAGGCGAGCTTCAGGAACAGCTTCTCCACCTCGGCGGGGTCGAACCCGGCCTCGGCGGCCTTCTCCGGATCGGACAGGCAGGTGGCCATGCCGGCGGCGAGCAGCTTGAACCCCACCTGGTCGAGTGCCTTCCCGGCCGCGGAGATCTGCGTCACGATGTCGCGGCATTCGCGGTTGTCGCGCAGCATCGCTTGCACGCCACGCACCTGACCCTCGATGCGGGCGAGGCGGCGCAGCAGGTCGGCGTTGGTGGCCTCGGGAAGTTCCATGCCGACAGCATACCCCCTGGGGTGTGCCCGTCAGTGGAGCTGGTGCTTCTGCACCTTGCCCATGGCGTTGCGCGGCAACGACTCGACCACCCTCACCTCGCGCGGACGCTTGTGCACGGAGAGCGAATCGGCGACGTGCTTGATGAGCTCGTCGGCATCGACGCCGTCGCCGACGACGAAGGCCACGATGCGCTGACCGAGATCGCCATCGGGCACACCCACCACCGCCACCTCGTGCACCGACGGATGGAGCAGCAGCGCGGTCTCCACCTCGCCGGCGCCCACCTTGAAGCCGCCGGTCTTGATGATGTCCATCGACTGGCGCCCGACGATGCGATGGAAGCCGCCCGGATCGATGACTGCGGCGTCACCCGTGCGGAACCACGGCCCGTCGAACGCCGCCGCGGTGGCCTCCGGCCGGCCGAGGTAGCCGTCGAACAGGGTGTCGCCGTGCACCTGCAGCTCGCCGATCTCGCCTCCGTCGTGGTCCACCTCCACGCCGTGGTCGTCGACGAGCCGTGTGTGCACGCCGGCGATGGGTGTGCCCACCCAACCAGGCCGGCGCTCCCCCGCGCATCGCGTGCTCAGCGTGATGAGCGTCTCGGTCATGCCGTAGCGCTCGACCGCGGCATGGCCGGTGAGCCGCCGCAGCTCGTCGAACACCGGCACCGGCAGCGGCGCGCTGCCCGACACGAGCAGCCGGGCGGCGGCGAGCGCCTCGGCGGCAGCTGGTTCGGCGCACACACGTCCCCACACCGTGGGCACACCGAAGTACAGCGTGCCTGCCGCGCCGGCGTACGCCTGCGGCGTCGGACGCCCGGTGTGCACGAGCCGCGAGCCCACGCGCAGGGCACCGAGCACGCCCAGCACCAGGCCGTGCACGTGGAACAGCGGCAGGCCGTGCACCACGATGTCGTCGGGGGTCCACTCCCACGCCTCGGCCAGACCGTCGAGCCCCGCCGCCACTGCCCGACGCGACAGCAGCACCCCCTTCGGCGCGCCGGTGGTGCCCGAGGTGTACATCACCATCGCGGTGGCATCATCGGCCGGCTCAGTCGGCGCCGGCGCATCGTCACCATCGGCACAGGCCAGCGACACCCAGGGCAGCGCCCGACCGAGCTGCGACTCGTCGACGCCACCCAGCACCGCCACCGCGGCCGAGTCGCGCAGCAGGTGCTCGCGCTCGACCGGACCCGCGTCGGGCGGCACCGGCACCACGGGCACGCCCGCCGCCAATGCGGCCGCGACGGCCACCACGGTGTCGAGCGTCGGCGTGGCCTCCACCGCCACCATCGACATCCCGGCGATGCGGGCGGCCACCACCCTGGCACGACGTGCGAGCTGCGACCACGAGATCACCTCGTCGCCGACCCGCACCGCTGCGGCGTGGTCGCCATGGGCACCGTGCAGCGCAGGCAACAGCACGGTCACGACCCTGCGGCGGCCAGCACCTGCTCGAGGTGATCGGCGAACTCCTGGAACACCTTGGTGAGGCGCGTGCGCTCGCCCGTCGCGAAGAGGTCCATCGCCAGCCCGGTGAACGTGGCCTTGGCCAACGACGCCTCGATGACCGCTCGTTCGTGCGAGAGCCCGCCCATCTCGAGCCGATGCTCGACGTCGTGACGCCACACGCCGATCTGGTCGGCCCGCACGCTGCCCGCGAGACCGGTGACCTTCGTGTCGAGCGCGGCCGCCTCGTAGTTGAGGCGAACCAACGCGAGGTTCGACGGCGACTGGTTGATCCACTTCCACCAGCGCCGGTAGAGATCGGCCATCGTGAGGCGCGGCGCCCTCGCCAGCCAAGCGTCCTGCACTGCGATCTGCTGGTCGATGGCGCGTTGTAGCGCAGCGACGAGCAGCTCCTCCTTCGAGCCGAAGTGATGGACCAGGCGGTTGATGCTCACGTCGAGCGCGGCGGCCATGGGTCGCAGCGTGGCCTGCGCGAGGCCGTTCTCGGCGAGGTACTCGACGATGCGGTCGAGCAGCTCCTGGCGACGCTCGAGATCGGGAGTGCGGGCCACGGGGACCGACCCTAGTGCCTCACCCTCACCGCGGTCTCACAACGACGACAGCTTCACGGCAGCCAACGACACCACCGCCACGAGCACCCAGCTGGCCAGACCGAGCATCAATGGCCGCCCGCCGACGGCGCGCAACTTGCGCAGGTCGACGTTGCTGCCGAGGCCCACGAGGCCCATGCCGAGCAGCACCGTCTCGACATCCTGGATGTGCGGCAGCCAGGAGGTGGGCACCACACCGGTGGAGCGGATGGCAACGGCCACGAGGAAGAGCACGATGAACAACGGCAGCAGCGGAGGTCGCTTCGCCCCGGCGATGGCGGCCGCACCGAGACGGCGCCTCGACGACACCGCCACGCCGGCCAGCACCGGCGCCAGCAATGCCACACGGGTGAGCTTCACGATCACGGCGAACTTCAGCGCGGTGGCACCGTGGGTCGACGCCGCGGCGACCACCTGGCCCACGTCGTGCACCGACGCGCCCACCCACGAGCCGAACTGCGACGCGGGCAGGTTCAGCAACGTGCCCAGCGCGGGCAGCACCACGATGGCGAGCGTGCCGCACAGCGTGACCAGTGCGATCGAGTACGCGACTTCCTCCTCGGTGCCGTCGGCGAACGGCTCGACGGCGGCGATGGCCGACGCCCCGCAGATGCTGTACCCGGTGGCCATGAGCAGCCCGAGCGACCGGGTGAGACCGAGCCGGCGCGCCAGCCACTGCGTGCCGAAGAAGGTGGCCGTGACCACCACCACCACGGCCACCAGTGCGCGCGGACCCAGCTTGCCCAGCTCCGACAGCGAGAGCCGGAAGCCGAGCAGCACGATGCCGCCGCGCAGCACGCGCTTCGCGGAGAAGCGCAGGCCGGGCCTGAACGACTCCTCCACTCGCCCGAACGTGGCGCCCAGGATGCCGAAGCCGACGGCCACGACGTGGGGCGAGATGGCATCGAACCGCTTGTGCACCGCCATGCCCACCAGAGCCACGGCCAGGGCGACTGCCAAGCCGGGCAGCAACGGTCGAAGCCGGCCGGTGCGCTCCACCGGCTCGCTCGCGCCGGCACTCACACCAGCACCCCGGCCTCCATCACGCGCCGGATGAGTGGCATTCCTGGCCGGTACACGAGGTGCGTGTAGGACGGCGCGTCGAGCTCCACGAGGTCGGCGCGCATGCCGGGCGCGATCGCTCCGATGTCGGTTCGGCGCAGGGCCGCCGCCCCGCCGACGGTGGCGGCCGCGAGCGCTTCCTCGGGAGTGAGCCGCATGTCGCGCACTGCCAACGCGATGCAGAACGACATCGACGTGGTGTAGCTGCTGCCGGGGTTGCAGTTCGTGGCGATCGCGATGGCGGCGCCGGCGTCGACCACCCGCCGTGCGTCCGGATAGGGCTGGCGGGTGCTGAAGTCGGTTGCGGGCAGGAAGGTGGCCACCGTGTCGCTGCCTGCCAACGCGTCGATGTCGGCGTCGGACAGGTACGTGCAGTGGTCGGCCGACGCGCAGCCCATCTCGACCGCGAGCTGCACGCCCGGGCCGTGGCCGAGTTGGTTCGCGTGCAGGCGCAGGCCGAGACCCGCTGCGTGCCCCGCGGCAAGCACGGCGCGGCACTGGTCGGCATCGAACGCGCCGACCTCGCAGAACGCATCGATCCAGCGCGCGTGGGGTGACGCAGCGGCGAGCATGTCGGTGCACACGTGGTGCACGTAGTCGTCGGTGCGCCCGTCGAACTCGGGTGGCACCACGTGCGCGCCGAGGAACGTGGTGTCGCCCGTGAAGCCGCTCGCCACCTGCAGGCAACGGGCCTCGTGCTCCACGTCGAGGCCGTAACCCGACTTGATCTCGACGGTGGTGATGCCCGCGCGCCTGGACTCGGCTCGCCGACCGGCAGTGAGCGCGGTGAGCTCGGCCGACGATGCCGCGCGTGTCGCCGCGACCGACACCCTGATGCCGCCTGCCTCGTAGGCGCGGCCCGCCATCCGTGCTGCGAACTCGTCGGCACGGTCGCCGGCGAACACGAGATGAGTGTGGCTGTCGACGAACCCGGGCACCACGCAACGGCCGCCGGCATCGATGCGCTCGTCGGCGTCGAGACCCGACTGGCCGACGGCCACGATGCGACCACCTTCCACCACCACCGCTGCATCGCGGACGAGGCCGAGCGCACCTTCCCCGAGCGACGGGTCGTTGGTGACCAGCAGGCCGATGCGGTCGACGACGACACTGGTCACGACGGCTCCGTGAGCGCAACGATGGTGTGGTGCAGCTCGGCGGCGACGTCGATGGTGGTGTGCCGACCATCCGCCACGACCACTCGACCTCCGACCACGACGTGATGCACGTCGGCGGCGCCGGCAGCGAACACGGCCGCCTCCAGTGCCGTGTGCATCGTGGTGCCGGCGGTGCGCACCGAGTCGAGCCGCACCGTCACGAGATCGGCGAGGGCACCGACGGTGAGCGTGCCGGCCTCGCCCCAACCGAGGCAGCGGTGTCCGTCGACGGTGGCCGCTCCCAGGAGCGCCGGCGACGTGTGCGTGCCGCGCACGTTCGACGACAGGCGCTCGTCGAGCTCGACCGCACGAGCCTCCTCGAACATGTCGATCACGGCATGCGAGTCGCTACCCAGGCTGAGGCGCACGCCGGCTTCGCGTGCCGAACGCGCCGGCCCGATGCCGTCGGCGAGGTCGCGCTCGGTGGTGGGGCACATGCAGATGGTGCAGCGGTTCAGTCCATAGAGCCCGATGTCGACACCGCTCAGGTGCGTGGCGTGCACGGCAGTGAAGTGCGGGCCGAGCGCGCCCCGGTCGGCCAGGAGCGCGGTGGGCGTGAGGCCGTAGGCCTCGATGCACTGCCGGTTCTCGGCCAGCTGCTCCGACACGTGTGCGTGCAGCGGCAGCCGACGCTCGCGCGCCCACGCCGACACGTCGGCGATGCCGGCCGGATGCACGGCGCGCACGGAGTGCACCGCAGCGCCGATGCGGCGTACGGGGCTGTCGTCGGTGCGCAGGTCAGCGACGCGGCTCGCCCACTGCTCGACGGTGCCGTCGCTGAAGCGGTGCTGCACCTCGTTGAGCGGCATCCCGATGCCACCGTGCAGGTAGCACGTGTCGAGCAGGGTGATTCGAATGCCGGCGTCGGCGGCCGCCGCCATCAGGGCTTCGCCCATCGCATTGGGGTCGGCGTACGGCACCCCGCCAGGGCCGTGGTGGAGGTAGTGGAACTCGCCGACGCACGTGATGCCGGCGAGCGCCATCTCGCCGTACACGGCGCGCGCCAGCTGGTGGTACGTGTCGGGTGTGAGCCGCGCCGCCAGGTCGTACATCTGGTCGCGCCACGTCCAGAACGAGCCGGTGCCCACTTGCGTGCGGCCGCGGAGCGCACGGTGGAACGCGTGGCTGTGCGCATTGGCCATTCCCGGCAGCGTGAGGCCCGCCAGGCGCACGGCGTCGGGCGGGCACGGCACCGACGTGGTGACCGACGCGATGCGGTCGCCCTGCACTTGGATGAGCACTCCCGGTTGCGCCCGATGACCCCCGACCCAGGCGAGCTCGCACCAGTAGTCGGTCATCACGAACCGACCCGCGTCACGAACTCGGTGATGCGTTCGATGAACGCCGCCCGGTGGAATCGCTCGAACTGCTCCCACGTGGTGAGCGTCCGCGTGTCGAACACCTTGTCGAGGAACAGCAGGCCGTCGAGGTGGTCGAGCTCGTGCTGGAACGTGCCCGCAGTGAGCCCCCGCTTCACCTCGTCGTGCTCGTTGCCGTCGCGGTCGAGGTAACGGACCCGGATGTTGACGTGCCGCATCACGTTGCCGCGCATGTCGGGCACCGACAGGCAGCCCTCGTTGATCTCCACCAACTCGTCGTCGAGCACCTCGATCACGGGGTTCACGACCACCGTGAGCGGGATCGGTGGCTTGTACGGGTAGCGCGGGTTGTGGTTCACCTCGATGGTGGCGATGCGCACCAGCTCGCCCACCTGCGGTGCCGCGATTCCTGCGCCGTTGGCAGCATGCATCGTGTCGACCAGGTCGTCGATGAGCTGCTGCATCGCCGGCGAGGCGAGCTCACCGGGGTCGACCTCGCGGGAGACCTCACGCAGCAGCGGGTTCCCGACGTGGAGGATGTCGCGGATCATGGAACGACTCTGCCACTACTCGCGCATCGGGATGCGCACACCGCGCTCGTCGGCGACGTCGATGGCCCGCTGGTACCCCGCGTCGGCGTGGCGGATGACGCCCATGCCCGGGTCGGTGAGCAGCACGCGCGACAGCTTCTCGCCCGCCAGATCGGTGCCGTCGGCGAGGCACACCATGCCGGCGTGGATGCTGCGGCCGAT
>PMCN01000220.1 GCA_003154135.1 Acidimicrobiaceae bacterium | reverse complement strand
TGTGGGCCATGATGCCGATGTTGCGAGTGCGCTCGAGGGGGTATTCGCGCTTGGCCATCTCTTCGTCTCTCTTCGCTCGTGCGTCGTGGGGGCGCGCAACGGCCGACCGGCCGCGGGCACAAGGGACGATCCTATCGGCGGCGTCGCTCACAACGACGCGCCACGAGCCGCTGGTCAGCAGCCCGAGACAGGGGTGTTCACGGTCACCGGCGAACCGATGGCCCGGCCACCGTCGGCCATCACCACCGTGATGCGGGCGGTCACCGCACTGTTGGACGGTTCGTGCAGCAGCGTCGCGTTTGCCACCGTGGCCGCCGACGACATCGACGCGGCCAGTTGCCACGTCCCGTCGGGGTTCAGCGTCTCCAGGTCGTAGGCCACCAACCCCGTGCGGTCGCCGGGCCACCCCGGCACGAGCTGCCAACCGGCTCCCGGCTGCGGGCACGCGGTCGAGAAGGTGAGCGCCCCGGGTGCGGCGGGGGCCACTGCGGGCACGGTGTCGACGCCCGTGCCGGCCACGCTGGTGCTGGTCGACACCCCGGCGGCGGCGGTCGAACCCGGCCAGTTGCTGCCGAGCACCCGCACCAGGCTGCCGACCGCGATGGCGATGAGGCACAGCGACACGAGCAGCGCGGCGACGAACCCGGCCGACCGGGCGCGCCCTGAGCGTTCGCCGGTGGCCGCAGCCTTTTCCTTCGCAGTGACCAACTTGCCCTTCGGTGTGCGCGCCTTCTTCACGGCACGCTTGCCCTTGGTGGTACTGGCCACCGCGATCAGTTCCGCCGGCGATTCGCCTCTGGGCGCTGCCCGGCGGCTGCCCTGCTCGGTGTCGGCCGACAGCGACGGGGTCGGCATCTGGGCACCGAACGAAGCAGGCGGCAGCAGTTCGGGGGGAGGCCCGACCATGGTGCGCGTGCTGGAGCCAGGCGTGTTGAGCAACGGCATCGCTCGCTCGGCCGCGTCGGCCACCTTCGTCGGCGTGAGCAGCGTGTGCGGCGAGCGGGTGATCACGCGGGCGACGTTGTCGCCTGCGCAGATCAGCACACCTGCGAGCTGCTGGGGCACCGTGGCGGGCAGCACCGAGCCGAGCAAGCCGATCACCGGCACCACCGGAGTGCCGAGGGTCTGCGTGAGCAGCTGCGACTCCACGCGGGCGGAGTCGAGGTCGCCGCGCAGGGACGTGTCACCGGCGAACAGCTGGTCGGCTTTGTACGAGATCGACTGCGCGTAGCGGCGCGTCACCACGAGGAAGGCGCCACCCGGCCCGACCACCACGTGATCGATGTTTCCCTTCGAGCCCGGCACCCGCAGGTCGTGCAGGATCGAGTAGGCGGTGGGCAGGTTCAGGAGCTGCGCGGCCATCTGCCGTTCGTCGTTGGCGACGCGCTCGAGCCAGGTCGCCTCGGCGATCAGGCGGTCGGCCGTCGCGCGCCGCTGATTGGCCTGCGCCAGGGCGCTCCCACCTGCGTTTCCACCTTCGATCATCAGGTGGAGGTATCGGCGCGGGGGACCTGCGACTTGACCCGAACGTCCCGGCGAACGGCTCGCGACGAGGTGACCGAGCAGCGAAAACCCGGCCGACCCCGGCCCGGCGGGCTGTCACACTTGCCGAATGACGCATCGCACCACTGCCGAGCTCGAGGCCGC
Source organism: Acidimicrobiaceae bacterium (assembly GCA_003154135.1). Lineage (GTDB taxonomy): Bacteria > Actinomycetota > Acidimicrobiia > Acidimicrobiales > Ilumatobacteraceae > UBA668. The sequence goes on along the minus strand of PMCN01000220.1, from coordinate 3,842 downwards.
ACTCCCCTCCCTCTCCGCCGCGCCGCGCGACGCCGGCCAGGTGGCCATGATCGTGCGCCGTCCCGCCATCGGTGAGCGCGAGGTGCTGGCAGTGGCCGAGCTCGATCCCGCCGTCGGGCTGGTGGGCGACACCTGGACCGACCGGCCGAGCCGCGACATGCCCGACGGCAGCGCGCACCCCGACAAGCAGATCACCATCATGAACGTGCGCTCGGTGGCGCTGCTGGCGGGCGACAGCGATCGCTGGCCGCTGGCCGGCGATCAGTTCTACGTCGACCTCGACGTGGGCGTCGAGAACCTACCGGCCGGCAGCCGCCTGGCGATGGGCGACGCCGTGGTCGAGATCACTGCTGCCCCGCACAACGGCTGCGCCAAGTTCACGCAGCGCTTCGGGCTCGACGCGATGCACTTCGTGAACTCACCCGAGGGCAAGGCCCTGCGGTTGCGCGGCGCCAACGCGAGGGTGGTCACGGCGGGCGAGGTGCGGCCGGGCGACCACGTGGTGGTGCAGCGTCAGGCCCAACCGCCGGCATAGGCGACGAACTGACCGGTGGTGAAGCGGCTGGTGCCGTCGACGAACGGCATGCAGAACGCGGCGAACTCCTCCATCGTGCCGAGGCGTCCGAGCGGCACGGAGGCCTCCAGGCGCGCCCGCACCTCCGGGTCGTCGGCGCCCGACGCACGGCGGAACTCGGGGAAGTCCATGAAGTTGGTCCCCACGGCGTTCACCTCGACCCGGTGGCGCGCCACTTCTGCGGCCACGTTCTTGACGAGCATGTTGGCCCCGGCGCGCGCCGACGAGTAGAGCGGCGCGCCGGGAGTGGGTCGGGCGCCGGACGCGCTGGTGACGACCAGCACCTGGCCGTCGGCCTGGGCGACCATCACCGGCACCACGGCGCGCAGGAAGTGGTACGGCGCCTCGAGACAGCCGTTGACCGCGGCGCGCAGGTCGTCGAACGACGACTTGAGGAACGATCCGGTGACGATGCGGCCCGTGGCCGCAACCGCAGTGTCGATGCGCCCGAAGCGGGCCACACCGGCCTCGACCAACAGGCCGGCCGTTGCCGGCTCGGCGAGATCGCGCGCGCCGTCGACCACCTCGATGGCTGCCCCGGCGGCGGTGAGCTCGGCCAGGAGGTCGGCGTCGATGGTGCCCACCACCAGGTCGTGACCGCGGGTGACGAGCTGACGCGCCAGGGCCGGACCGACGTAGTGGTTGGCGTCGGGCAACAGGGCGACTCGTCTCGTGGTGGCTGCGATCATGCATGCATTCAAACAATTGGCAGATTCACTGTCAACTCATTGTGTCGCGTCGGCTAACCTGCAGGCATGGTGCCTCCCCCGCTGCCGCCACCCGAGCACACCGACGCGCCGTCGACCGACGGGCGCCACCTGCGCCGCGACCGCAATCGCGAGGCCGTGGTGCAGGCGCTGCTCGGCCTCTACAACGACGGCATCCTCAACCCGTCCACGGAGGAGATCGCCGAGCGCTCGGGCGTGTCGGCGCGTTCGTTGTTCCGCTACTTCGACGACGTCGACGACCTCTGCCAGGCCGCCATCATCCAGCAGCAGCAGAACGTGCGCCCGTTGCTGCCCATCGGTGCCACCCCCCACCAGCCCACCGAGCAGAAGGTGCAGGCGCTCGTGCGCCAGCGCGCAGAGCTGTTCGAGGCCGTCGAGTCGGTGGCGCTGGTGTCGCGTCTGCGAGCGCCTTTCCAGCTCGTCGTGGCCGATCGCCTCACCTTGGGCCGCGAGTTCCTGCGCAACCAGATCGCCGTGCTGTTCGCGCCCGAACTGGCGGCCATGCCCCACACCGTCGCTGCGGGGCGCCTCGCCACCGCCGACATCGCCGCATCGTTCGAGTCGTGGCGGCTACTGCGCGACGACCAGCACCTCCCGCGGGTGAAGGCAGCGGCGGCGACCGCCGATGCCCTCTTCGCGTTGTTCACCGCGCCGGCCTCGCCCGCGCAAGCACACGACGGCGACCTCGGATGAAGGCACTGCGCACGCCCGACGCCCGCTTCGCGAACCTTCCCGACTTCCCGTTCGAACCGCACTACCTCACGGTGGCCGACGGCGAGGGCGGCGAGCTCCGCGTGCACTACCTCGACGAGGGCCCACCCGATGCCGCGCCGGTGCTGCTCATGCACGGCGAGCCGAGCTGGTCGTTCCTCTACCGCCACATGATCCCGGTGCTCGTCGCTGCCGGCCATCGCTGCGTGGTGCCCGATCTCGTCGGCTTCGGCCGCTCCGACAAGCCCAGCGAGCAATCCGACTACACCTACGCCCGTCATGTGGCGTGGATGCGCGACGCCTTGTTCGACCAGCTCGACCTCCACGACCTCACCTTCTTCGGGCAGGACTGGGGCGGCCTCGTCGGCCTGCGATTGGTGGCCGCGCAACCCGAACGGGTGGCACGCGTGGTGATCGGCAACACCGGCCTGCCCACGGGCGACGCGACGCCCACCGACGCGTTCCTCGCCTGGCGCACGTTCTCACGCGAGGCCGAGCAGTTCCCCATCGGCGGCATCGTCAACGGTGGCTGCGTGGGCACGCTCGACCCCGCGGTGGTCGCCGCCTACGACGCACCGTTCCCCGACGACAGCTACAAAGCCGGCGCGCGGATCTTCCCGTCGCTCGTGCCCACCGGCATCGACGACCCTGCCCGACCCGACCAGCTGGCTGCCTGGGAGGTGCTGCGGCGCTTCACCAAGCCGTGGCTCTGCACGTTCAGCGACCGCGACCCGGTCACAGCCGGCGGCCACAGGGTGTTCCTGCGCGAAGTGCCCGGCACCGCCGGTCGACCGCACGTCACCATCGAGCAGGCGGGACACTTCCTCCAAGAGGACAAGGGTCCTGAGCTCGCGCAGGTGATCGTCGACTTCATCGCCGCCGGCTGAGCCCTTCTCACCCCGGCAGGCGTCCCCAGAAGAGGATGCGACGGAAGGGGAAGAAGTGCGGCTCGTGACGGCCGATCACGTCGAGCAGCTGCGTCTCGTACTCCGCGACGAAGGCCTCGAACACGTCGGGGTCGAGCCGCTTCTGGAACCTGGTGAGCGTGGTGCCGCGCACCCACTCCACCACGTGCCGGCTGCTGGGCAGCACGTGCGGGTACACGCGCAGCAGCACTTCCTCCTCGACGAAGCCCAGGTCGTGCAGCAGCACCGCGTAGTCCTCGGGCGCGAGCACGTGGTGGGCGACGGGATCGAGCGGAGGGCCGGCAGTGCCGAACGCCTCGAGGAACCGCGGCTGGTGCGCCACCTGGTCGGCCACCACGTGCGACGGCATGTGGGCGTTGGCGGGCACCTGCACCGCGAGCTGGCCGCCAGGGGCGAGCCCGTCGCGCCACCTGCGCAGCACCAGATCGTGCTCGGGCACCCATTGCAGCGCGGCGTTGGCGAACACCAGCTGGTGATCGCCGAGCGACGTCCACTCGGCGATGTCGCCGGCCTGGAAGTGCAACCCCGGTCGGGCGTGCGCCTGGGCGTCGGCCAGCATCGCCGGCGAGGAGTCGATGCCCACCATGTCGGCGACGTGGAGCTGATCGGCCACCATCGCGGTGAGCTCGCCGGATCCGCAGCCGAGATCGACGCCGCGTGCCATGCGCTGGGTGGCGGTCGGCTGGACCATCGCCAGCAGGTCGCGAGCCGGTCGGCTGCGCTCCTCGACGAAGCGGTGGTACTGAGCTGGGTTCCAGTCGACTGTCATACTTGTATTGTACTTGTATTGTCAACCGCGGGCAAGCGTCAGGCGAACGAGCGCAGCACGGCCTCGCCGCACCGACGCCCCGAGAACAGGGCGCCCTGGATCGACGGCGTGTCGCGGTGGTCGCCGCACACGAA
>PMCN01000252.1 GCA_003154135.1 Acidimicrobiaceae bacterium | reverse complement strand
GACGACATCCAGTTCATGGAGGGCAAGGAAGGTCTCCAGGAGGAGTTCTTCCACACGTTCAACTCGTTGCACGGTGCCAACAAGCAGATCGTCATCTCCAGCGACCGCATGCCCGACGCGATCCCCACGCTCGAGGAGCGCCTCCGCGGCCGCTTCAAGTGGGGCCTCATCACCGACATCCAGCCCCCCGATCTCGAGACGCGCCTCGCCATCCTGCGCAACAAGGCCGAGCGCGACCACACCCCGGTGCCCGCCGAGACGCTCGAGTTCATCGCCTCGCGCGTCACCACCAACATCCGTGCACTCGAGGGCGCCCTCATCCGCGTCACGGCCTACGCCAGCCTCAACAACGTGCCCATCAGCATGCACATGGCCGAGCAGCTGCTCGCCGACCTCCTCACCGATTCGTTCGTCAAGCCACGGACCGACGAGGAGCTGCTCAGCGAGATCGCTGTCATCCTCGGCTTCAGCGTCGAGGCGCTGCGCGGCAAGAGCCGCCAGCGACCGCTGGTCACCGCCCGCCAGACGGCCATGTACGTGTTCCGCGAGCTCACCGATCTCAGCTACCCGGCCATCGCCCGCCTCTTCGGCGGCCGCGATCACACCACCGTCATCCACGCCGTCGACAAGATCCAACGGCTGATGAAGGAACGCAAGCAGATCTACGATCAGGTCACCGATCTCGTCCAGCGTTTGAAGAAGGCCTGACCCGTGCACAACATGTGGATCATGGAGCCCGCGCGGGGGACAGTGCCCCGGTTGTCCACCGAACTACACGCGAGTGGTTTTTCGCCTGTGGGCGCGTGGGGAAACCGGTGTGCATGACCAACGGCCACCTACGCTGGGCAAACACCGGGTTGTGCACAGTCCACAGCCCTTATTACCACTATTAGTTCTTTCCAAACACCCTGCTGAGAAAGGTAACGCTGTGAAGTTTCGTTGTGAGCGTGAAGCGCTGGCCGATGCGCTGGCCACCGCAGGCCGTGCGGCAACCGGCCGTACCGGTGCAATGCCCGTCCTGTCCGGTCTGCGGCTCGAGCTCAGTGGCGATCACCTCACCGTCACGGGTACCGACCTCGATCTCACCATCCAGCTGTCCATCGAAGTGGGCGGCGAACGCGACGGTGGCGTGGTGCTGCCGGCGCGGTTGGCTGCCGACATCGTGCGCTCGCTCGGTCAGGGCAAGGTGGAGGTTGCTGTCGAAGGCGACGACGTCAGCATCAGCAACGGCCGCTCGCAGTTCAGCGTCCGCCCATTGAGCTTCGACGACTACCCGAAGCTCGCCTCACCCGTCACCTCGTCGGTCACGCTGCCGGCCAGCCAGTTCGGCGATGCGCTGCGCCAGGTGGTGCGCGCGGCCAGCACCGACGAAGCCAGGCCCATCCTCACCGGCGTGCTCATGGCGGCCGAGGCCGACGGCCTGCGCATGGTGGCCACCGACTCGTACCGGCTCGCCGTGCGCGACCTCGTCGGTCAGCAGGTGCTGGCGGCCGATCAGAAGGTGCTCGTGCCCGGCCGTGCGCTCACCGAGCTGCAGCGCCTGGTGGGCAGCGGCAGCGACGTCACGATGCGCCTCGGCGACCGTGACGCCACGTTCGAGGTGGGCACGACGCGGCTCACCACCCGCCTCATCGAGGGCGAGTTCCCCAACTACCGCCAGCTCATCCCGGCGAGCCACCCCAACGCGCTCACCGTCGAGCGCGAGGCCCTGCTCGAGGCCATCCGCCGCGTGAAGATCCTCGCCCGCGACGCCACCCCCGTGCGGCTGCACATGGGCGGCGACACGTTGCGCCTCATGGCCATCACGCAGGACGTGGGCAACGCCACCGAGGAGCTCGACGCGCAGTACACGGGCACCGAGCTCACCGTCGCCTTCAACCCCGACTACCTCATGGCCGGCGTCGAGGCCTGCATCGGCGATTCCATCACGCTGAACACGCTCGATGCGCTGAAGCCGGCCGTCGTCCGTGGCGTCGGTGCCGACGACTACCTGTACCTGTTGATGCCCGTCAGGGTCCCGTAACACGACGGCACCTAGGCTTCGCCGCTGTGATCGTCACGCGGTTGGAACTGGTCGACTTCCGGAACTACCCGTCCGCCTCGTTCGAGTTCCATCCGGGCATCACCGCCGTCGTCGGCCTCAACGGCCAGGGCAAGACCAACCTCGCCGAGGCGATGGCCTACCTCGCGTCGCTCGACAGCTTCCGTGGCGCACCCGCCGAGGCCCTCATCCGTGTCGGTGCCGAGGTAGCGGTGGTGCGTGCCACCGTCATCCATCCCGACGGGCGCGAGGTGCTCGTCGAGCTCGAGCTGTCGCGGCATGGTCGCAACCGCGTGCAGGTCAACAAGCAGAAGCTCGGCCGCACTCGCGAGCTGCTGGGCGTCATGCGCGTCACCGTGTTCTCACCGGACGACCTCGCGCTGGTGAAGGGTGGACCACAGGAGCGCCGCCGGTTCCTCGACGACACCCTCGTCGCACTGGCGTTCAAGTACGACGCGATGCGGCTCGAGCTCGATCGCATCGTGAAGCAGCGCAACATGCTGTTGAAGCAGGCAAGCGGCCGCCTCGACGGCGAGGCCGCAGTGACGCTCGACGTGTGGGACGCCAAGCTCGCCGAGGTGGGCGACCAGTTCGGATACGCCCGCGCGGTGCTCGTCGCGCGGCTCGCCCCGATGGTGAGCGAGGCGTACGAGCAGCTCGCCGACCGCCCGAGCGCGGTCGAGATGCGCTACGAGCCCGAGTGGCGCCGGAGCAGCCTCGCTGTGGCCTTGTCGGCAGCCCGCACCGACGACGTGCGGCGCGGCGTGAGCACCGTTGGTCCGCACCGCGACGACGTCGAGCTGTTCATCGGCGGCCTCCCCGCGCGCACCCACGCGTCGCAGGGCGAGCAGCGCACGCTTGCGCTGGCCCTGCGCCTCGCCGCGCACCGCATGGTGGCCGAGAAGGTCGGCAGCGCACCCGTGCTGGTGCTCGACGACGTGCTGAGCGAGCTCGATCCCCAGCGGTCGGCGGCGCTGCTGCGCCACCTGCCCCCCGGCCAGGTGGTGCTCACCACCGCCGGTGTGCTGCCAGAAGCTGCCCATCCCGACGCCATCGTGCGCATCTCAGCTGGCACAGTGGTCGCATGAAGGGCGACGAACCGATCCGGCTGGGCGACAGCCTGCACGACGTGGTCCGGTCGCTGCGCCCGGAGCCCGCGCAGGGCCAGCCGCCGGCGGCCACAGCGACCGCGATGGGCGGGGTGTTCGGGCGTTGGGAGGAGGCGGTCGGCGCCATCGTGGCCCAACACGTGCAGCCGGTGAAGCTCGACGGCACCACGCTCATCGTCAAGGTCGACGACCCGGCGTGGGCCACGCAGCTCAAGTTCCTCGAAGCCACGGTCCGCGAGCGCTTGCTCGCCGTCGCAGGAGCCACGGTGGAACGAATCGACGTACGGGTCGCGCGTTGAGCGACGGCTCCGATGCCGAGGTGTCGAAGCCGTGGCTCATGGTCGCCACCGTGGCGCTTGCTGCCTTCGCGGGCGGCATCGTCGTCGGACGATCGTTCAACCGTCACGACTCGGCGGCCGTCGCCACCACGGTGGCGACCACGGTGGCCGGCACAGGGCATGTGACTGCGCCCGCCGGCGACACGGGCTCCGGCGACACGGTCACTGGCGACACACGTGCGCTCGCACCCGACCTCACCTGCCAAGCCGACTGGATGCCCGACGCGGCGAGCGGGTGGGACGTGTCATGGCCGGTCGAGCGGCTCTCGATGAGCTTCGGCCCCACCGAGGTGTGGCGCGTCACGGCCCAACCGGGACGGGCCTCGACCTTTGCCGCACAGGGCAGTCTCGGCGCGTTCGGGCTCGCTGCGGGGTACACCATCCAGGGCAGCCAACCCATCGTCGGCGTGGCCGGGCAGTCGGCGACGCTCGCCATCTCCGGCGGCGGGCATCAGGCCTCCGTCCCCTGCCTCTGAGCGGCCCCAGAAGGCCGTGTGCGGGCTGTCGGAACACCGTCTCGGAGGGGGACAGCGTCCCCCTCTTCGTGACACCCTTCCGGTAGGCTGTGGGGTATTCGCGACGACGGCTGAGGCGGCAGGGCCCAGCTCAGGTGTCGACTGCAGATCACCAGGTCAACGGCAGTTTTGTGCGACCTACCCCCTACTGACATCGAGGTGTGTGTGGCTTCTGACGCCAAGCAACCATCAACCGACTACAGCGCCAAGGACATCCAGGTCCTGGAGGGCCTCGATCCGGTGCGCAAACGGCCCGGCATGTACATCGGTTCCACCGGTCTCGACGGCCTCCACCACCTCATCTGGGAGGTCGTCGACAACGCCGTCGACGAGGCGATGGCCGGCTTCTGCACCCGCATCGTGGTCACCCTGATGACCGATGGTGGGTGCCGCGTCGACGACAACGGACGCGGTCTCCCGGTCGACCCCTACCCGTCGGGTCCGCACAAGGGCAAGAGCGCTGCCGAGGTGGTGCTCACCGTGCTGCACGCCGGCGGCAAGTTCGGCGGCACCAAAGGCTACAAAGTTTCCGGCGGCTTGCACGGCGTCGGCGTCAAATGCGCGAATGCGCTCAGCGAGTGG
>PMCN01000307.1 GCA_003154135.1 Acidimicrobiaceae bacterium | reverse complement strand
CGTGGTCATCACCTCGTTGCTGCCTCTGTCAGCCTCGGCGTGCTCGTGCTTCTGGTGAGCGCACAGCAGTCGTTCACTGCGCGCAGCGATCGCAGGGCGAGCATGGTCGCGCTGCGTTCGACCGTCGTGATGTTGGCGATCGCCTTCGCTGCCGCCGTGGTCGCCGTGGTGGCGCTCACCCGCTACTCGCGGCACCAGCCCAGGCTGGCGGTGGGAACCGCCGCGCGAGTAGTGCTCGACGCATTGTTCGGCTGGAAGCGCCAGCCGATGAACGAACGCGCCGCCGGGTTCCTGCACGCCGGGGTGTTCGGCGCAGCGGCGGTGATCGCCGCGCTGGGGCTGTGGCAGGCGTTGAGGCCGGTGTTGTCGCAGCGCCGTGACGCCGAGGAGCGCCTCGCGGCGGCTCGCCGAGCCCGTGACATCCTGGCGCGCTTCGGCGGCGGCACGCTCGACTACTTCGTCCTGCGCGACGACAAGGATCTCTTCTTCTCCGGCGACACCGTGGTCGGGTACATGGTGACGCTCGGCGTGTGCCTGGTGTCGCCCGACCCGATCGGTCCGCCCGGCGAGCGAGAGCGGGCATGGGCCGAGTTCAGGGCCTTCACCGATCGGCAGGGGTGGACGGTGGCGGTGCTCGCCGCGGGCACCGAATGGCTGCCCATCTACGGTCGCTACGGAATGCGCGTCGTGTACGCAGGTGACGAGGGCGTGGTCGACTCGGGCACGTTCCACCTCGACGGTGGTGAGCGCAAGAGCCTGCGCCAGGCGGTGAACCGCATCGATCGTCACGGCTACACGGTGACGTTCCACGACCCGGCGTCTGCCGAGCCTGCGTTGCGCGCGTCGATCGAGGAGCTGATGAGCAAGAGCCGCAGAGGTGGCGTGGAACGCGGCTTCTCGATGACCCTCGGTCGCATCTTCGATCCGGCCGACACAGGCATGCTGCTGGCTGTGTGCTCCGCGCCCGACGGCCGGCCCGCGGCGTTCTGTCAGTACGCACCAGCGCCCAGCATCGGCGGATGGTCGCTCGACCTGATGCGTCGTGACCCTGCCGACCATCCCAACGGGCTGCTCGACTTCGTCATCGTGCAGACGATCCGCCACGTCGCCGAGCAGGGAGGCGGCGGCGTAGGCCTCAACTTCGCCACGATGCGCGCCCTCCTCGCGGCCGATGGCGACCTCGGTCCGTTGCAACGCGTGCAACGCTGGGTGCTGCAGCACCTCTCCGACAGCATGCAGATCACGAGTCTCTGGCACTTCAACGCCAAGTACGGACCGCGCTGGATCCCTCGTCACATCGTCGTCGACGGCGCGGAGAACATGGTGCACGTGGCGACGGCGATCGCGCGAGCCGAGTCGATGTGGGAGCTTCCCGTCATCGGCCGCTGGTTCGGTGGCCGCTCGAACGAGCCCACGCCGGCTCGCGCCACGGCTCCGTGATCAGCAGCAGCCGACGGACACAAAGTTGCTGTGACCGAGATCGACTCCGTTGACGTCGTACGCGTGCACGAGATAGGAAGCCGTGGCTCCCGGTGCGGCGAGGGGATCGGTCCAGTTGGTGGCGCCACCGTCGACCCAGTACGCACGCCCGTTGCCCGCCGATGGCTGCGACCGCAGCACGAGGTACCTCACGGTGCCTGGCGGGCCTTGCGACCACGAGCACTGCACCGCGCTGCCGTCGCCGGCGCACGCGAGGGCGATGACGGCCGCCGTGTGCACCTCGGTGGTGGAGGGGGCCACGGTCGGAGCGACCGTCGGTGGCGGCAGCGTCGCGGCCACGGTGCTGCGCGGCACCGTGGCCACCACCACCGGCACGGTCGTGGCAGCGAGGGTAGGGGCGACGGTGACCGGCACAGTGGTCGTGACCGGCAGCACGGTGACGGGCTCGGTGCCGGCGACCGTGGTGATCGTGGTGACCGCGGGGGCGTCGTCGCGGAACGGGTGCGTCACGGCGATGCCCGCGGCTGCGGCTACGGCGCCGGCGAACACGACCGACGTGACCACCACGGCAGTGGCGCTCATCCGCCGGGCGCGGCGGCCGATCGGCACGACGTTGGTGCGCTCGGTCGCGAGGAGACGGCGCTCCAGCGACGCGACGAACGCCGCATCGGGCGGCGGCGTCGCGGCTGCCGCGCTCTCGCGCAGCGCTGCTTCCAGTTCTTCACGGCTGGTCATCGTTCACCCCTTCCTCTCTCGTCGCGGTCCATTTCCCTGCGCAATGCGGCCAGGGCCCGGTGCAGCGTGACCGCCAGCACCCGGTTCGAGCACTGGAGCTCGGTCGCCGCCGCGTCGGCCGACATTCCCGCCAGGTAACGCAGCGAGATGACCGCCCGGTAGCGCTCCGGCAGTCGGTCGATGGCGGCGTGCATCGCCGCCATGTCGACCCCGTGGCGCCCCGCCAGGTCGGTGGGATCACCTCCGTCGAGATCGGTGCCGTCGCTGAGCTCGCCCGAACTGAGCTCGCCCGAACTGAGCTCGCGGAGTGCGATCTGTGCCCGCCGCCCATCGGCTCTGGCGACGCCGCGGTAGATCTCGGCCACCTCGTTGCTGGCGATGCGCAGCAGCCACGGCCGCACACCGTTGCCACGCCATTCGAACGAGGCCATCGACCGCAGTGCTCGCTCGAAGGTGGCCGAGGTTGCTTCCTCGGCCACCTCCCGCGACCCGCACCGCCGGTAGGCGAACCGGTAGACCGCGTCGACGTGCATCCGGTAAAGGGCGGCGAAGGCGCCGCGATCGGTGCGGGCCCGGTCGACGAGTGCGCGTTCGACGACCTGCTCGTCGTCGTCCGCTCGCTCCAGCGACCGGGTGCCCAGCACCGCCTCATCGGTCACGGTCAGCCCGCGGCGCCGATCTGCACGAACACCGGGTTGCTGTGCACGAGGGTCTTGCCGTTCGCATCGATCTCGACCACGACGTAACTGTACGAACCCGCCGGCACCGATGCGTCGATGTAGGAGTTGGCCGCCGGNNGCCGAGACCTGTGCCGTCGGGTCCTGCACGGTGCACGCCAGGTCGATGCCCAGCGGCACGTAGGTGTCGGGGCGACCGTCGCTGGTGGTGGCCTTCGGTGCCGGCGTGGTGGTGGCCGGGGCATCGGAGCTCGGCGGCACCGTGGGGGGTTCGGTGCTCGCTGGCTCCGTGCTCGCCGGCTCGTGGTTCGTCGTGTCGTTGCCCGTGGACCCAGTGCCGCCGGTGCCTTCCGTCTGCACCGTGACCGCTGGGGTGGTGATCTCGGGCACCGTGGTCGGTGCGTCGGTGACCGCCGGTTCGGTGGTCGCCGTGCTCACCTCGGGCGTGTGGTCTTGCCAGGGCGCGTTGCCCGTGGCTGCGGCCCCGGCCACGCCTGCGCCGGCGAACGCCGTGATGGCGAGGCCGGCCATGAGCGTGCGCTTGCCGCTGGTCCAGAGTCGGTACGAGAACATCGTCATCTCCTTCGTCGTCGGTCGTGGTTGTTCGACCTGTCACGAGGGGGAACGGGGACGCGTGCGCGCGATTTCACCTCGCGGCGCATGCTTGAAGCACTCTTGCCGACCCGACCGCGCAGCGCGCGTGGTTGGCGGAGGTGGACGGGAATCGAACCCACCGGATTCGGCGGTGCTGCACCGTGTTGCCCTGTGTTGCCCTGTATCGCACGATCACCGGAATATCTACAAGATCTGTGCGGTATCGAACTGATACCATGAGCACATGGCCATGACACTCCGCCTCACCGACAACGAGCAAGCTGCGCTCCGCGAGCGAGCCGACCTAGAGGGCATCTCCATGCAGGAGGCCGCCCGTCGAGCCGTTCGAGAGTTCGTCAGCCGCGGTCAACACAGCGACCGGGTGAATACTGCGGCGCGACTGATCATGAACAAGCACGCCGACGCCCTGCGACGCCTTGGCGAATGAGCGAACCGATCGAGTTCCTCGACCTCGACGACCTTGTCGAGCTGGCTCGCAGCTTGCTCGGCGACCCGCCACCGATCCGCGACATCGGCCTTCTCGGCTCCGCCGCAGCACGACCGCAGACCACTGCCTTTGGTGAGGACGCGTACCCCGACCTGGTCACCAAGGCGGCGGCCCTCCTGCAATCGATCGTCAACAACCACGCACTNNCAACGAGGACGTCTACGACCTCGTCGCGTGGATCGCCGCATCCAACCCCGACCTTGACGAGGTCACTGGTCGCCTTCGCCGCGTGGTGCAGCCACGATCCCGTCGCACGTGAGGAAGCATGTCGCAGCCACGCAGAACGGCGGCTATGGGCGCGGGCTTCCATCACGCCCGCAGCGTGAGGTCGCCCCGGACCCGGCCCGGCTTGAAACGGGCTGCCACCCTCAACGGCTGCGGGCTGGGCGCACCCACAGCGGGTAGATGCGCCTTGGGCGAGGCTCGACGGTCGATGTAGGCCATGCGTCCCCAGCGCAGGGCGGTAGATAGGTCGCGTCGGCTACACGGCGAGCTTCGAGTACTTCCTTTGCGCTGCCTGCTTGGAGACTCCCAACATTGCACCGATCTCGGACCATGACCGGTCGGCGCGACGAGCCGAACGAATGGCCTCGACCAACGCCGCATCGACTTCTCCACGGCGCTCGGCCAGTTCGGCGATCGCCCGTAGCGACTGAGTGTCAGCGACCACCAGGTCTTCTGGTTCGACCGCGTCGGCCCCGGTTTCGAGGGCCTTCGATCGTGCGGCTCGAGTTGTGCTCATTTCGTCCACCAACCCTTCAGGAACTTGGCTCTCGCCGGCATCGCGTGGATGACGGCCACGCCCTCGTCGTCCTCAACCACACCAACCTCCAACGGTTCGCCAGCCATCGAAGGTCCGATGAACATCGTGACCGCCGAGTCATCGGTGACGAACGCTCGCCAGTGATGTCGAACTGCGTGGAACATGTCGTCGTCGTTGACGCCGAGCGTTCGGGCTGAAGGCTCGACGTCGACGAAGGCACGCTACCCACGGTTGCCGAGAGCGTCAACATCTGTTGACGGCGTGTCGCTGGCGGTGGCGCAAGCTCCATTGGCAGCGAGTCACCACATAGCGCAGATCGACGGATCTCGGAGCCGCTGTCCACCGTCCAGATCGGCAGCTCTGCGCTACTTGCCAAGCCAGTCAGGGGCGGCATCGTGAAAGGCATCGCCGATGTCGGTCTGGTGGCAACCGAGTTCCCGCAGAGCGGCGACAAGCGAATCCGCCGTCATCGGTCGCGGTGACACCCAACGGACACCGCGTCCGTGTGGAGGTGTCACCGTCGCCTCGTAGAGGTCGCCAGCCGGAACGATCACGATGGCCATCGACGCATCATCGCTCACTTCAAGAGCACCGAGCTACCGAGTGCAGAACGACGCAGCTATGTGCCCGTGCGCTTACGAATCTCTGGGAGAACGTACGAAGTCACCGCCTCGATGACGGCATTGGCGACTGGCTGCCAGTCGTCGCCAGCCGCAACGAGCCACCACGCGTCCATCGGACTCGGCAGAAGCAAGCCGATCCGTTCGACCCAGGCCCCANNTCACTCGATTACCGGAATATCTACAGATATGCGCTCAGGTGGGAAGTGTTCGAGCGCCCCATCCGCAGATCGGTTACGTGGGCCAAACCAGCGATTCGAGGGCGCGTCGGCGACTACCGGGAACCCCGAACTAGCTTCAACTGCTGATGCCGCATCGTCAACCAGCTTCGACGAACGTCCCGCCGCCGAGACCGGGCTGTGGGGCAGATGAGTTCCGTCCGGATGGGTTCGACGCGCGGGTGGTGTTGGGGGCGGACTGGTATTCGCGTGTTGATCGGCTGGATGCAGTGCTTCGTGGGCAGATCTTTCCGATGGTCCATTCCGTTGTTGTCGATTTCGAAACCTCGCGCAAGCTGTCCAAGTCGGATGCCTCGCGACTGCTGGCCAACTATCCCGCGATCCCCGACGACCTCGTCATCGACGGCAATACGGACATGGTGGGGATGGAATGTCGGACGTCACTGCCGCTCGGCTTCGACCCTTTCTCGTCACGACGAGCCGCCGACAGTGGCCATGGCATCGGCCTGCGCTTGGCGCGTACGCTCCTCGAAGCCGAGGGCGGCACGTTGCGAGTCGCCAGCCCGGGCCCGACGACGTTCGAGATCACTTTGGCGGCGAACACGTGAGATGGCATTCGAGATGGCGGCTGGGGCGGCACACACTCCGACTCGTCGGCGTGGCGTTGGCCATTGCTGCGATGAGTGCTCCGGCCGCGTATGCCGACGCCGGCGATGTCACCACGGCCGACGTCGGTGGGACATGGACACTGACCGTGCTCGTTCAGCCCTACACGACTCAGTTCAATAGTGGCGCGGTCGTGGCCGGTAGTCCACCCGCGGGCACGCAGACCGAGCAGCAGATTGTGTTCGTTCCGACCTGCACTGCGCCCGGTCAGTGCTCGCTCATCATCACCGATACTGACGGGAACTCACAGTTCGTCGGCGCCAGCGGTTTCGTCGGTCCCAACCCGAGCGTGACGATGGCGCAGACCGGTGCCGACATCCACAGCGGCGATTTCGGAGGTTTCGGCGGCGGGCCGTGCAACGACGCCGACACGTTCACACCGTTCGCCCCAAAGCTCGACTTCACGATCACGGCCGCCACCCTTGATGGGACGGACAACCACGCCACCGGTCTCACCGGGTCGGAGACCGTCGTGGTGATCGGTTGTTCCGGTGGCCACCTGACGACTGCGTATCGCCATCTGCTCATCACCCAAGCCGTGTTCGTGCCTCCGCCGCCGATCACGACTCCGCTCACGATCCCGATCAGCACGCCACTGACCACACCCGCGACCCCGCCGATCACGACTCCGGCGGCGAGTACAAGTCCGTCTACGGCCGTACCCGCCGTCCCCGTGGCAACTGCGCCGCCAAAGTCGGGCGGTCGAACACAATCGTTCGGGGCGACGCGCGGGCCCGCACCCATCGCAACCGCGTTGCCTGTGCCCCACGACGCGTTCCACTCGCTGACGCACGCGGCCACGAACGCAGTCATCGCAGCCGCGGTCGTCTTGCTCATCGTATTTCCATCCGAGCTGTTCAACAAGACATTCGACGAGAACTACGACGAGATCCGCGCGTGGTGGGACAAGCGTCTCCGTTGGCTCGGCAATCGCCGTCTCCACGAGACCGACGCGCAAAAACTGAAACGCGGCCGAATCACCTTCGCGGTCGTCGTTCTTGCGGGCGCCGTGCTCGGCGGATTGCTGAATCCCCGCTTCGGCTTCAACATCGCGACGATGGAGTCATTGCTCGCCGCGCTCATTGCCTTCGTCTTCGCCGCGACAGTTGGTGGCTTCATCGGCTACAGGTATCGCAAGTTCCGTCATCTTGACCTCGCTGCGATTCCGCGCGCGCTGCCAGCGGGTCTCGCCATCGCCACGGTTTGCGTGCTCGTGTCGCGTCTCGCCGACTTCCAACCCGGCTACCTCTACGGAGTGATCTGCGCGATCGTCTTCACCGCCGAGCTCGACAAGCGCGAAGCGGGTCAAGTCGTCGCGATCCAGGCCTCGACGACATTGGTGATCGCAGTCATCGCGTGGTTCCTTTGGGTGCCCGTGAACCACGCGGCCGTTCATCCGCACGCTGCGTTCCCCATCGTCGTGCTCGACGATCTGCTCGGCTCGCTGTTCGTCGGCGGCTTGGTGGGCACGGTCATCGGCATGTTCCCGTTGCGATTCATGCCGGGCCACAAACTGATCTCGTGGCACAGAGGTGCGTGGGCGGCCGTCTTCGGCGTCGCCGTGTTCGGTCTGATGCAAGCGATGCTGCGACCGTCGACCGGTCTCGGCCATCCCGGTCACGCACCACTCGTGACGGCAATCGTGTTGTTCGTGGTGTTCGGTGGTGCATCAGTCGTGTTCGCGGCGTACTTCAATCGCCGGAAGCGACGGATCGCTGTGACACCCCCGGCGTAGGGTTGCGGTTGTCGTGTCGCGCGTGTCGGTCGCTCGGTCGTCTTGGAAGGCGAACGGAGTTCCGGAGGCACGAGCCGTTGACGAGCACACCTAGCTGCAGGAAGGAACGCTGGTGATGGTGTCAGCGATGGTCGCGTTAATGAGTGCCCAGGGCTGTGATGGGCGTTGGCTGAACAACCATTGGGATGCGAATGGGTTCCAGCCGAACGCAGCGCTACATCCCGCGCCGCCGCCGCAGCATCCAGGGGCGACCGACTATCGAATCGCTGATTGAGCTAGGGCAAGATGACCCACTCGTAGCTCATCGAGTCGAACTCGATGAGGTCACCCGTTTGCATCTCGATCGTCAACCTCTGCAGGCCCGCGTCGTCTGGCGCATCCAGCTCGATCTGATTGACCGACGTACTTGGCCCCCACGAATCCTCGCGAGGGATTGTGAACGCGCCGGACTCCTCTGCCGCGCAGGTGAACTTCGACCTCATGACCGCGGAAGCACACAGTCACCTCACTGGTCGCCCAGACGTACACGATGTCTTCGAGCGTCGAATCGTGGAGGGCGCGAGCGGTGAACCCCGCTTGCGGCATCCCCTCAGTCATGAATGCAGAATGCCCGAACAGACCGTGGGTGTCCAGCACACATAGCGGCAGTTCTGGCGCGGGCTTCCATCACGCCCGCAG
>PMCN01000272.1 GCA_003154135.1 Acidimicrobiaceae bacterium | reverse complement strand
CCCGGGATGTAGGCCGTGACCTCGACGCCGCTGGTGAGGCGCACGCGAGCCACCTTGCGCAGGGCCGAGTTCGGCTTCTTCGGCGTGTTGGTGTACACGCGGGTGCACACACCACGACGCTGCGGTGACCCCTTCAGGGCCGGCGTCTTGGTCTTGGAGAACTTGGTGCTGCGGCCTTGACGGACGAGCTGCTGAATGGTGGGCACGCGTCTACCTCTGCGAACGGATCGAAGCCTGCAGCGGCCGAACATCGGCACGCAGGACCCTGCAATGTTAGAGGCACGCGCGGCAGGGCGGCAACCTGTCGCGCCCGGCATCCGCGACGGGCGAAAAGTCTCATGTTTTGGTCAAGTTCTGCCGATCACCCACCCGTGCCCATTGCAGCCCTGTGCGGGCTCTTCGTCAGCCTCTGGCTGCTCACGCGCTGGGGCATCGAGGCCCGTCAGCACCGGCGACGGATCGACCAGCTCGAGTACCGCGTGCACGTCAACGGCATCCGCGGCAAGAGCACCGTCACGCGCATCATCGCCGGCATGCTCCGTGAGGCCGGCTACGTCACCATCGGCAAGGCCACCGGCACCGAGGCCGTGGTGGTGAACCGCGACGGAGTCGACGAGGTCATCCAACGCAAGGCGGCCCCCACCATCCTCGAGCAGATCGAGGTGTCGGAGCAGTACGTCGACGACACCGTGCAGGCGTTGGTCATCGAGTGCATGGCGCTGAAGCCGCAGTACCAGGAGGTGAGCGAGCGCATGATCGTGCGCTCGAACATCGGCGTGCTCACCAACGTGCGCGAGGACCACCAGGACGTGATGGGCGAGACCCTGCCCGAGATCGCCCGTGCGCTGCTCAGCACCTGCCCGTGGAACGGCGTGCTGGTGACGGCCGAGACCAACCCGGAGATCACTCCGATCATCGACGAGGTTGCCGCACGGCGGAAGTCGCGGGTCATCTACGCCGACCCCGAGTGCGTGAGCGACAGCGACCTCGATCGGTTCGACTACATCGCGTTCAAGGAGAACGTCGCCATCGCCGTGGCGATCGCCGACCTGATCGGCATCCCGCGCAACATCGCGATGGACGGCATGGTGAAGGCGCCGCCCGACCCGGGTGTGCTGCGCATGAAGGACCTCGCCATCCTCGGCAAGCGCGTCACGTGGGCGAACCTGTTCGCGGTGAACGACCGCGAATCGATGGTGGTGGCGATGGAGAAGCTCATCCCCTTCATGACGCCGACCACCACGACGGTGGGCATCCTCAACAACCGCCAGGACCGCGAGCGGCGCGCGATCCAGTTCGCCGAGGTGGCGGTGAAGGACCTCACGTTCGACTACCTCGTGACGTTCGGCGCGTTCGAAGGCCTCGTCACCGACCTGATCGTCGACAACGGCTACCCGCTCGACCGAATCCTGAACCTCGGTGACACGCACAGCCCGTCCGTCGAGCACATCATCGAGCGCATGGTGGGCGGCATGCCCACGGATCACGTGCTCGTGGTGGGCTTCGTCAACATCCACACCCATCAGGCCGAGATGATGCTCGAGTACTTCGAGCACGAGGCGTTGCCGTGGGAGCAGGGCGTCAGCTAGGTGCATGACTACCTCTTCTCGTCCGAGCTCGTCAGGTTCGCGTTCGTCTTCGGCATCGTCATCTCGATGGTGCTCTACGAGCGCATGCACCTGACGACCGGTTCGATCGTGGTCCCCGGTTACATCGCCATCTTCCTCATCCACCCGCTCGTCATCATCGCCACGTTCGCGAACTCGTTCCTCAGCTACTTCCTGATGAACAAGGTGATCCGCCGCAAGTTCCTGCTCTACGGCCGCACGAAGTTCACCGTCATGGCGATGATCTCCATCTCCATCCAGGCGGTGATGCTGAAGGTGAGCCCGCAGGGTCACTGGCTGTGGGAGAAGCGGGTGCCGCTGTTCGTCGGCGTCGGCTACGTGGTGCCCGCGCTCATCGCCCACGACATGGGCCGCCAGGGCGTCGTCCGCACGACGCGTGCCGTGCTGCTCGCCGGCGTGCTGGTGGCCACGCCGATCGCCGTGGCTCTGCTGCTCAACCTCCCCGGTGTCAACGACCTGGCGCCGTTGTCGGGCTTCGGTTCGATGGCCATCGTCAGCCGCTGGGTGCCACTCGCCGTGCTGCTCTCGGCCGCCGCCTCATGGGCGGTGACCACCAACTACGGCCTCAAGTCGGGTGGGTTCGTGGGCGCGGCCTACATCGGCATGTTCATGGGCGACCCGTATCAGGTGGCCATCGCGTTCACGGTCGCACTGGTGTCGTTCGTGTTCGTGCGCACGGTGCTGATGCGCTGGCTCATCCTGTTCGGGCGGCGCAAGTTCTCGGCGATGCTGCTCACGTCGTCACTCATCTCGTGGACGCTCATGTGGACCGGCACGCGCTTGTTCACCAGCACCATCACCAGTCACCTCGACCTGGCGTCGCTCGCCCTCACACCGCTCTTCGTGCCCGGCCTGCTGGCCAACGACATGGACCGCACCAGCCCGCTGCGCGTGGTGCTGGGGGTGGCGCTGGCTGCCGGCTTCGTGGTGCCCAGCACCTGGTGGGTGCAGTCACTGGTGGAAGGTCGCCGGCTCCACATCGGCTGGCGAGTGATGGCCGCGACGCTGTTCCTCGTGGTGTTCGTCAAGCAGTTCAAGCAGCTCGGCACGTGGCTGCTGGCGCGAGTGCGGCCGCCGGTCGAGAGGGTGCCCGATCACCCGACGATCCCGGTGCACGCGCATGTCGACGACCCGGTGCAGGCCGCGATCGCACGCGACACCGAGCGCGCCGAGAACGACGCGTTCAGCCTGCACACCTGGTCGGCCAAGGGGCTCGACGGGTGGCGCACCAAGTATCCCGACCTGGTCGCCGAAGCCGAACAATGGCTCGACGACCAGATCGTGAACGCTCAACCCTCGACGACGACCTCGGCCGGTTCGTCGCTGCTGTAGGTGCCGTGGATGTTGCTCAGCCACGCCGCCGGGTCTTCCTCGGCGTCGGTGCTGAAGTAGGCCATCGGCTGGTACTCGGGCGCCGCGACGTCGAACTCGCGGTAGCGCATCATGCCGGTGCCGGCGGGGATGAGCTTGCCGATGATGATGTTCTCCTTCAGGCCGAGCAGGCTGTCGCCCTTGCCGTCGATGGCGGCCTCGGTGAGCACACGGGTGGTCTCCTGGAAGGAGGCCGCCGACAGCCAGCTCTCGGTGGCCAGCGACGCCTTGGTGATGCCCATGATCTCGGGACGACCCTCGGCGGGCTTCTTGCCCTCCTCCACCATGCGGCGGTTGGTGTCGCGGAAGACCTTGGCATCGGCACGCTCGCCGGGCAGGAAGCCGGTGTCGCCGGGCTCCTGCACGCCCACGCGGCGCGTCATCTGGCGCACGATGAGCTCGATGTGCTTGTCGTGGATGCTCACACCCTGGTCGCGGTACACCTTCTGCACCTCTTCGACGAGGTACAGCTGGGTCTCGCGGATGCCCTTGATCTCCATCAGCTCCTTCGGGTCGAAGGGGCCGTCGGTGATCGGGTCGCCGGCCTTCACCTCGGCGCCGTCGACCACGATGGGACGGCTGCCGGTGGGCAGCACCAACTGGTGCTCCTCACCCTGGTCGTCGATCACCGTGACCGGGATGCCCTTGCCCTCGTCGTCGCTGATGCGCACCACGCCGGTGGCACGAGCCAGACGGGCCGAACCGCGCGGGGTGCGGCTCTCGAAGAGCTCGACCACGCGAGGCAGACCGCCGGCGATGTCCTTGCCCGCCACACCACCGGTGTGGAAGGTGCG
>PMCN01000260.1 GCA_003154135.1 Acidimicrobiaceae bacterium | reverse complement strand
ACCGGCTTGCCCGACTGCACCAGCATCGTCTCGTCACCCTTCAGGGTGCGCAACGTGCGGGCCATCGCGTCGAACGCCGCCCAGCTCCTCGCCGCCCTGCCGGTACCGCCGTACACGACGAGGTCGTCGGGCCGTTCCGCCACCTCGGGGTCGAGGTTGTTGTGCATCATCCGGTAGGCCGCTTCCTGTGGCCAGCCGAGCGTGTTCAGTTCGGTACCGCGCGGGGCGCGGACCGGGCGTGCGCCTTCCATTTACACGACCTCCAGGGTCTCGATGGTGGATTCGACGGCGTCGAGGACCGTGCCGTCGGCGATCAGTTGCTCGGCCGCACGCAGGTCGGGCGACCACCAGCGGTCGGGCCCCGGACCGGCCACCCGTTCGCGCAGCACCGCCAGTGCAGCGCCGGTGGCAGCAGCAGGCTGCAGCGGAGCACGCAGGTCGATGGCGGCGCCGGCGCACACCAGCTCCACGGCGAGCACGCGCCGCAACGTGTCGACCGAGCGGCGCAGCTTGCGGGCCGCGGCCCAGCCGTTCGACACGTGGTCCTCCTGCATCGCGCTGGTGGGCAACGATTCGGTCGACGCCGGCACCGCGAAGCGCTTGGCCTCCATGGCCATCGCCGCCTGCGTGTAGTGGGCGATCATCAGACCGCTGTTGACGCCCGCGTCGGGCGCGAGGAACGGCGGCAGGCCCTGCGACCGGGCACGGTCGAGCATCCGGTCGGTGCGGCGCTCGGCGATGGCGCACAGTTCACTCGCCGCGATGGCCAGGAAGTCGCACACGAACCCCACCGGCGCGCCGTGGAAGTTGCCGCACGACTCCACCCTGCCGTCGAGCAGGATCATCGGGTTGTCGATGGCTGCCTCCAACTCGCGCTCGGCGATGGTGCGGGCGTGGGCGATCGTGTCGAGCGCGGCGCCGTGCACCTGTGGGGTGCAGCGCAGCGAGTAGGCGTCCTGCACGCGGGTGTCGCCCTCGCGGTGGCTGGCCACGATGGCCGAGCCGGCGAGCAGACGGGTGAGGTTGCGAGCACTCGCCGCTTGGCCCACCTGCGGCCGCAGCGCCTGCAGGTCGGCCGCGAATGCGCGGTCTGTGCCGAGCAGCCCCTCCACCGTCATCGCCGCCGTGATGTCGGCGACCCGGGCGAGCGAGCTCAGGTCGTGCAGCGCCAGGCACAGCATGCCGAGGATGCCGTCGGTTCCGTTGATGAGCGCGAGACCTTCCTTGGCGCGCAGCGTGACGGGCGCCAACCCTGCCTGTGCCAGTGCCGGACCGGTGGGCACCAGGGTGCCGGAGCGGTCCCAGACCTCGCCCTCGCCGATGAGCGCCAGCGCACAGTGGCTGAGAGGTGCGAGGTCGCCACTCGCCCCCAGCGAACCGTGCTCGCGCACCACTGGTGTGAGACCGGCGGCGAGCAGCGCCAACTGCAGCTCCACCAGCTCGGGTCGAGCGCCGGAGTAGCCCATGGCCAGGCTGCGCGCCCGCAACAACAGCAACGCGCGCACCACCTCCGGCTCCACGGTGTCGCCCATGCCGGTGGCGTGCGAGCGGACCAGCGCCACCTGCAGCTCGGCGGTGCGTTCGGCGGGGATGACGGTGTTGGCGAGCGAGCCGAAACCGGTCGTCACGCCGTACACCGGATGGTCGCCGGCGACGAAGCCGTCGATCAGCGCCGCACTGGCCCGCATGGCAACGCGAGCGCGATCTCCCAGCGTTGCGGTCGCGCCGTGGCGAGCCACCGCCACCACGTCGTCGATGGTGAGACCGGGGCCGTCGACGACCACCGGAGATGGCTGGAGCGAGGCAGTCATGTGTTTCATTCTATGCAACAGCATGCCATACTGCGCAAATGGTGAAGGCACCGTCGGAGACGTCGCTCAACGGGCGTCCGCGCGCCACCGACCGGGGCTTGGCGCTGGTCCGGGTCGTCGCCGCTCATCCGCTGGGCATCGCACTGGCCGACGCCGCGCGAGCCGTCGATCTCACCCCGAGCACCGCACTGCGCCAACTGCGGTCGCTCGAATCGGCGGGCTTCGCCGAGCGCCTTCCCGACGGGCTCTTCGTCCCCGGGTCCGAGCTCCTGCGCATTGCCCGCAGCCTGGCCGCATCGGCGGCGCTCCCCCGTCTCGCCGAACCGATGCTGGCCGCTCTGGCGGAGCACACGGGAGAATCGGCCTACCTCGCGGAGCCGATCGACGGGCGGCACGCGGTGTACGCGGCGATGGAGCCGGGCACGCATGCGGTCCGCCACGTGAGCTGGCTCGGCCAACGCGTGCCTCGCCGCGGTACCGCAGTGGGCGCTGCGCTCGCCGGACGCGTGGAGGCCGATGGCACCGTGGTGCGGCGCGACGCAGTCGAGACGGGCGTCACCGCCGTCTCGGCCCCGGTGTTCGACGCGGGTGGTCAAGTGGCGGCAGCGCTCAGCGTCGTCGGGCCGTCGTACCGGCTTGTCGACGACGCGCTGCTGCGCGCTCGCACGCTGCTCGCGGCGCAGGCACGTGCGCTCAGCGCGCTGGCCGGGGCGCCAGTGCCGCCAGCGTCTCGTAGTCCGCGAGGTCGAACGGCACGAAGCCGCCGATCCTGAGCGCCTCGCACGCCGGGGCCAGCGCGGGCTCGTCGACGGCGGCGGCGAATGCGGCACGCACCTCGTCGCGACGATGCGCGAGTCGGTTCGCCATCACCAGAGGCAAGCACGGGACCAATGGTCCGTGGCCGACGATGTGAACTCGTCCGCCCAGCATCGGGTCGGTGGCCACGAGGAACTCGAAGCTGAGCGCGTCGATCGACGCCAGGTTGGCCCGGCCCGACGCGACGGCCCTCATGCTCTCCGCGTGAGAGCCGGTGGTCACCATCGTCGGTGGCTCGCCGCTCCACGCGACACGCATGCTGATCCAGCCCGAGAGGCTGTCGGGACCGTTGACCGCCACCACCGTTGCGGCCGAGCGGCGCCAGTCGTCGATGCTGATCGGCTTGTCGGCGATGATCACGCTGCGATACCGACCGCCGGCAGCGAACGGCACGTTCACGTCGAACGCCCCGATCACGGTGACCTCGTCGTGCAGCTGCGTGATGAGCGGCCAGCCGCACGTCTGACCGACCAGCAACGACTGTTCGCGCCACGCCGCGCGCAGCTCGGTGGTGCGGTCGAGCCGCTCAGGCCTGTCGGGTCCGAGGCGGCTGCGCACCGATGCCCACAGGGCGTCGTACGAGTCTCGGAGGTGCTCGAACGGGTACATCGCCAGCGAGGCGATGGGCGTTGCACGCGCCTCGCTCATGCGATGCCGCGACTGCCGTACGGTCGGGCCCCGGGCGACAGCGGGTGATCAGGTTGGCAGAACGGGGTGAAGAAGTAGAGGCGGAGCACTTCGAAGTAGCTGCGGTACAGGCCCGCCCCCTCGGCCGCGATCTCGTCGGAGTGCATCGCCCGGTGCACGGCAGGGATGCCGTACCACTCGACGTCGGGTTCGGCGTGATGCGTGTGATGCAGGTTGATGTTGAGGAACAGCAGCGACATCATCGGTCCGGCTTTCACCACGGCCGACCGCGTGCCCGTGGGCACCGCGCAGTGCTCCACGAACGAACGCAGCATGCTGCAGGCGATACCGCCGAGGACGAAGCCGAACACGTACACCCAGGGCGAGTAGCCGACGACCCGGAACAGCCACCAGCCGAGCGCCGCTGCACCCACGAGGTGCGCGAGCCACTGCCGTCGCAGGTGACGGTCGGAGAGGTGGTGCAGGTCGCGCCACAGGAAGCGCAGCGGCGTGCGCAACACGCCGATGGTGAAGCGGCCCGGCACCGTGCGCAGGAACACCATGTAGCGACGCGTCCATGGCCCGGCGTGCTGCCACGCCTCTGGCACCGCGTACGACGACTCGGGGTCCTCGAACGGATCGGTGAGGTCGCTCTTGTGGTGGCTCACGTGCGTCGACTTGTACCGCGCGAACGGGAGCCACAGGCTCAACGGCACGTAGCCGATGGCGGTGTTCACCCGGTTCCACTTCGTCGGGTGTCCGTGGATCAGCTCGTGACCGAGCGACAGCCACAGGCCGCCGAGGTACACCATGACGGCGAGTTGCACCGGCCATGGGATGAAGCGATGGAACGCGACCACCGAGCCCCACGCGGCGAAGAACGCCACCAACAGGGCCACCGTCGGCCACTCGATTGTCGTGCGGGTCCTGCCTCCCGACACTCCGCCCCCTTTGTCCCGTCCTCCCGAAGATGAATGACGGTACGAACGTTAGCGGAACAAGTGTGCTGAAACAGAAATGGTGCTGCCGGAGGTGGTTCCGGTCACTGGAACGTCGCGCGGTTGCTGGCGGTGCGGGCCAGCATCGTCTCGTCGAGGACGGCGCCGAGCCCCGGCTCGTCCGCCAACGACAGCCAGCCACCCTGAGCCTCCAGGTGACGGGCGAGCGGGTAATCGCGACGCTCGATGGTCCACTCCGGCGGGTCGTACGGCCACTCCACCCACTGCGATCCGGCGTGGCCCGCGGCGCCCGCCACGAGGTGCAGGTTGGCCAGCACCCCGATGCCGTTGCCCCAGGTGTGAGCGGTGAACAGCTTGCCGGCGGCCACCACCTGCCGGGCCAGCGGGGCGAGACCGCTGAAGCCCTGCGTGCACACCACGTCGGGTTGGAACACGTCGAGGCAGTCGCGCCGCAGCAGTTCGCGGAACTCGTACGGCTCACGGGTCATCTCGCCACCAGCGATGCGCATGCTGCTCGTCGCCCGCACGCGGTGGCGCAGCTCGGTCATTCCGTCGTAGTCGCCGCGATGGAGCGGCTCCTCCATCCAGTACACGTCCTCGGCGATCAACCGCTGCGCCACCGACCACGCCGACTCGAGGTGCCACGGCTGCGCGACGTCCCATGGCATCCGCCAGCCCTGGTTGCAGTCGACCATCAACGTGAGACGGTCGCCGACGGCGTCGCGCACGGCCGAGACGATCGCGAGATCGTCGTCGATCGAGGGGCGGCCGAAGCGCACCTTCATCGCGTCGAAGCCCTCGGCCAGCATGCGCTGCGCGGTGGCCACCATCTCGGGCGGCGAGCGGTGCACGGCTGTCGACGCGTACAGGCGCAGCCGCGGCGACGTGCCACCGAGCGTCCGCCACACGGGCGTGCCGGAGATGCGGCCGGCGAGGTCGTGCAGCGCCACGTCGAGCGGCCACGGGCGCCCGCCGTGGAAGTCGATGTTCGACAAGCGGCTCGCGTGCTGGGCCAGTGCGAGCGGGTCCTCGCCGATGAAGTACCGGGCGTGGTCGGCGAAGCCGTGCATCGTGTCGCCCGAGCCGACGCCCTCGTTGCCGTCGGAGTCGCGCACGCGGACGACGGTGACCGGGAACTTCGTGCGCGGTTGCGGGTCCCACGATGCGGGGAACGGTGGGTCGAGCGGCAACTGGTGGTGGGTGATGTCGATGGCGACGATCTCACTCATGCGCGATCCCCTGACGCGAGCGAATTCTTGTGACAACCGTACAAGGAATCCGCCCGGCGGTGTATTGTCGCTCGACGTGACCGACATCGAACGCGACCCCGTGCAGCCGGAGACCGCTCGCAGCGATTCGGGCCGGCGCAGGGGCCGCGACCGCAACGAGACACGCGGTCCGCGGCTTCCGGAGCAGATCCCGTACCGGCAGCCGTACATGCGTCTCAACCACACCGAGGTGGTGTCGGCCGACGAGCTCGAGTCGATCCACCTCGCGTCGCTCACCATCCTCGAACGCATCGGCATGGACTTCATCGACCCCGAGTCGCGCAGCATCATGCGCGAGGCGGGCGCCGACGTCGACGAGGCGACGCACCGCGTGCGCTTCCCGCGCGAGCTCATCGAGACCTCGGTGGCCAAGGCGCCGGCCGAGTACACGCTGCACAGCTGGAACCCGGCGCGGAACATCCGCGTGGGCGGTCGCTGGATGGCGTTCGGCACGGTGGCCAGCACCCCGCACTACATCGACCGCAACGGCGTGCGCAAGACCGGCGATCGAGAGGGCTTCCAGGATCTGCTGAAGCTGGCACAGATGCTCGACATCATCCACTACGTGCCCGGCTACCCGGTCGAGCCCATCGACCTCCACGCCTCGATCCGCCACCTCGAGGCCACCTACGACATCCTCACGATGACCGACAAGGGCCTCCACTGCTACAGCCTCGGCCGCCAGCGCAACCGCGATGCGCTGGAGATGGTGCGCATCGCCCGCGGCATCGACCACGCGACCCTGCAGCGCGAGCCGTCGGTGATCACCATCGTCAACACCAACTCGCCGTTGCGCCTCGACATACCGATGGCGCAGGGAATGATCGAGTTCGCACAGCACAACCAGCCCGTGGTGGTCACGCCGTTCACGTTGGCCGGGGCGATGGCTCCCATCACGCTCGCCGGAGCCCTGGCCCAGCAGAACGCCGAAGCCCTCGCCGGCATCGCGTTCGTGCAGATCGTCAACCCCGGCGCACCGGTGATGTACGGCGGCTTCACGTCGAACGTCNNTTCGGCACGCCCGAGTACGTGCGCACCGCCATGGTGGGTGGACAGCTCGCCCGCCGCTACCGCATCCCCTACCGCAGCTCCAACGTCTGCGCTGCCAACGCACTCGACATGCAGGCCGCTTACGAGAGCGTGTTCTCCCTCTGGGGCGCAGTGATGGGCGGTGTGAACTTCATGATGCACGGCGCCGGCTGGATGGA
>PMCN01000213.1 GCA_003154135.1 Acidimicrobiaceae bacterium | reverse complement strand
TTCTACGTGGCCGAGGTGTTCACCGGTGTGCAGGGCGAGACCGTGCCCGTCGCCGAGACCGTCGAGAGCTTCGACGCCATCTTGCGCGGCGAGCTCGACGAGGTGCCCGAGCAGGCGTTCCTCAACGTCGGCGGCGTCGAGCAGGTGCTCGCCAAGGCGAAGGCGCTCCAAGAGGGAGCGAGCTGATCATGGCCGCGATGACGGTGCAGCTGGTGTCTCCCGAGAGGGTCGTCTTCTCGGGCGAGGCCACACAGGTCATCACGCGCACCCTCGGCGGTGGCGAGATCGCCTTCCTGCCCGGTCACGCTCCGTTCCTCGCCGCACTCGTCGAGAACCACACGCGCATCACGCTCGCCGACGGCACCGTGCTCGACGTGGCGGTCCACGGCGGGTTCGTGCAGGTGAGCGGCGACACCGTGAGCATCCTCAGCGACGTCGCCGAGCTCGGCGACGACATCGATCGCGCTCGTGCCCTCAGCGCCAAGGATCGCGCCGAGGAGTGGTTGCGCAGGGAGCACGATGCCGAAGCGGCAGCGGCCCTCAGCCGAGCGCATGCGCGGCTCGCCGCGTCGGGCGGCATGGCCGGCGTCCCCGGCCAGCACTGACCCGTCAGGGTGCAGGCACCCTGGCCACCTGCACGCGGTTCGTCGTCGGGCTGCGACCGAACAGGATCACTCCCTTGGCGTCGACCGCCACGGTCTCGATCTGTTCGATCTGGCCGCCGACCGTCGCCGAGGTCGACCTGCCGCTGACGGGATCGGCATACACGACGTGGCCGCCGAGCGTGCCGGACGTGAAGTCGAACGTGGTGACGGCCGCGACGACGAGGCGACCCGACGCGACCATGTCGCCGGCAACGACGTCGACCGAGTCGTGGAACAGCACGTGGGGGCTGCATCTCGTCAACTGGTAGTCGCACGTCCACAGCACGCTCTGGAAGCCCGATGCCCCGCTGGGAAGGAAGCTCGACAGGGTGTCGGTTCCGGTGGGCAGCCCGGAGACTGCCGTGGGGTCGGGGGCTGCGCCGAGCAGGACCAGGTTGTCGCCGACGATCGCGGCGGCGACGACGTACTGCGCACCACGCACGCCGGTGATCTCGTCGGGGTTGGTGGCCCGCCAGGTGGTGCCGTGGTCGGCGGAGAGCCAGATGCCCACGTCGACCGCATCGCCGGCGTACACGCCGTACGCCATCGCCTGCTTGTCGAGGGGCCGCGAGGCGCCGTCGGGGTCGGTGGCGCTCGTGAGGCCGATGGCCACCAGCGAATCACCCCACGTCAGCACGTTGGAGAGTGGTCCCATGGGCTGGGGAGGCCGGCCGATGCCGGGCGCTGCCAGCGGCTCGGTCGCGGTCCAGCTGCGACCCTTGTCGGTCGACGTCCACATGGCGCCCTGCAGCGTGCCGGCCACGATGCGATAGCCGTATGCCCACAACGCG
Source organism: Acidimicrobiaceae bacterium (assembly GCA_003154135.1). Classification (GTDB taxonomy): domain Bacteria; phylum Actinomycetota; class Acidimicrobiia; order Acidimicrobiales; family Ilumatobacteraceae; genus UBA668. Next base: position 2,090 of record PMCN01000213.1, on the reverse strand, counting down.
CCGTCGATGACGGTGACGCCCGCTGCGCTGGCGTCGTGTGCGAGCGACACCTCCTTGAACGTGGCCCCACCATCCGTGCTGTACCACGAGTCGGCGTCGAACAGGGCCGAGGCCAGGTCGGGGATGCTGCTGACGTTGACGTCGTTGCGTGCGAAGTTGGTGCCGACAGCGACCACCGTGTCGCCCAGCTGTGCGAGCCCGCTGAGGCTCTGCTGGTTGTCCTGGTCGCTGATGCCCTTGCCCACGCGGGTGAACGTGGCGAGATCGGTGGTCTTCCAGACTGCGCCGGGCTCGGGCTGTGCCTCGGTGTGGTTGTCGTACCCGGTGAGGAGCCAGCTGCCGTCGGCGAGGTGCAGCGACGATCGGGCTCCGCTGTAGGTGGCCCGCGTGTTCTTCACGGTCACGCGTGAACTGGCCACGGCGGGCTGGCCCAGCCGCACGGTGGTCGTGGTGGTGGTCTGCGCCTCGGTGACGACAGGCTGGGGCGCGGCAGCGTCGTAGCGCTCGTCGATGCCGTCGCCGCAGGCTGCGAGCACGAGCGCAGTGGTGAACACGGCGACCGCGAGGGTGAGTCTGCGCACAGCGCCATCGTATGGTGCCGGGGCGTACCCTGTGGTCATGACCACATATCCGTTCACGTCGGCGCTCGTCACGGGTGCATCCAGCGGCATCGGCGAAGCGATGGTGGAGCTGCTCGCGGCAGCGGGGGTTCCCACGGTGGTGGTGGCACGGCGCGGCGACCGTCTGCAGCAGCTCGCCGAGCGCCTGCCCGGCATCGAGGTGCTCACTGCCGATCTCACCACGGCGAAAGGGCTGGCGAAGGTGCAGGCACGGGTGGTCGATGTCGTGGCCCCCATCGATCTCCTGGTCAACAACGCCGGCTTCGGCACGTCGGGCGAGTTCCACACGCTCGACGCCGACCGCCTCGACGAGGAGGTGCGGCTCAACGTGGCGGCGCTCACCCGTCTCACTCGCGCGGCGCTGGGTGTGATGGTGCCGCGGGGCCGCGGCTTCGTGCTCAACACCAGCAGCGTCGCCAGCTTCCAGCCTGCACCGAGGCTTGCGGTCTACGCGGCGACCAAGGCGTACGTGACCAGCCTCACGGAGAGCCTGTACGAGGAGATGCGCGGCACCGGCGTGCACATCTGTGCACTCTGCCCGGGCCTCACCCGCACGGAGTTCCAGTCGGTCAGCAACTCCGAGTCGTACGCGTCGCAGTACCCGGGCTTCGTGTGGATGGACGCGCCGGAAGTGGCCAAGGCGGGGCTCGACGACGTCGCCAAGGGTCGCGCGCTGTCGGTGCCGGGTGTGATGTACAAGGGCCTGGTGGCCGCGTCGGGCGTCACCCCGCGCGCGCTGGCCCGCCGGATCAGCGGTCTCGTGCAGCGCGGCTGAACCGCTCGCGTTCGCCGCGGCGTCGCGTCAGTAGTCGACCGAGGCGAAGCTCGACAGCTTGTCGATACGGTGCCTCGCGTCGATCATGCGCACCGTGCCGCTCTTCGACCGCATGACGAGGCTCTGCGTGCGTGCGCCACGGTGCTCGTAGCGCACACCGCGGAGCAGTTCGCCGTCGGTGACGCCCGTCGCGGCGAAGAAGCAGTTGTCGCCGCGCACCAGGTCGTCGGTGGTGAGCACGGCCGACAGGTCGTAGCCCATGGCGATGGCCGCGTCGCGCTCGGCATCGTTGCGTGGGGCCAGCAGGCCCTGGATCTCGCCGCCCATGCACTTCAGCGCGGCGGCCGCGGTGACGCCCTCGGGCGTGCCACCCGTGCCGATGAGCACGTCGACACCCGCGTCGGGCCAGGCGGTGGCGATGGCGCCGAAGATGTCGCCGTCCGTGATGAGCTTCACGCGGGCGCCGGTGGCCCGCACCTCGGCGATGAGCTCGGTGTGGCGGTCGCGGTCGAGGATGACGACGGTGAGATCGCGCACCGACTCGCCCTTGGCCTTGGCCACCCACCGCAGGTTCTGCGTGGCCGTGGCGGTGATGTCGATGGAGCCGGCGGCATCGGGGCCGACGGCGATCTTGTGCATGTACACGCACGGCCCGGGGTTGAACATGGTGCCCCGCTCGCTGACGGCGATGACCG
>PMCN01000219.1 GCA_003154135.1 Acidimicrobiaceae bacterium | reverse complement strand
GCCGGCGCGCTGCGCATGGCCATCGCTCGCTCGCTCGTCGAGCTCGACCCCGAGGCCCGTGGGGCACTGAAGAAGGCCGGACTGCTCACCCGCGACTCGCGTCGCAAGGAGAGCAAGAAGTACGGCCTCGTCAAGGCCCGCAAGGCCAAGCAGTACACGAAGCGCTGATTCCGGCGTGGTGGGTCGTCCGCCCTCGGCCATTGGCCGGGGGCGTTCGCCGTTTTGGAGGATGATGGCATCGTGACGCTGAAGTTCGGGACCGATGGGGTGCGCGGTGTGGCGCTCACCGAACTGACCACCGACTACGCCGCCCGCCTGGCACGCGCCGCAGCGACGGTGCTCGGTGGCGGCGAGTGGCTCATCGGTCGCGACACCCGCGAGAGCGGTCCGGCGTTGGAGGCAGCGGTTGCCGCCGGCCTCGCCGCGGGCGGTGCTGTCCCGCTGTCGATGGGCGTGGTGCCCACGCCGGCGCTGGCGTGGCTCTCGGCGCAGCATGGTTGCCCGGCGGCGATGATCACGGCCTCGCACAACCCGTGGCGCGACAACGGTGTGAAGATCTTCGCGCCTGGCGGAGTGAAGCTCGCCGACGACGTGGAGCGGGCCATCGAGGCCGCCGTCGGCACCGAGACCGTCGACGTCGGCGAACCCATGGTCGGGCATCCCCCGGCCGGCGGCGGGTTGCAGCGCTACGTGGGGCATCTGGTGGGGGCGTATCCCCGGCTCGACGGGCTGCGTCTCGTGATCGACTGCGCCAACGGCGCGATGAGCGAAGCGGCGCCCGCCGTGTTCCGCGGCCTCGGCGCGTCGGTCGACGTCATCCACGACACGCCCGACGGCCGCAACATCAACGACCACTGCGGCGCAACGCACACTGCGTCGCTCGCCACGGCTGTGGTGCAGCGGGGAGCGGTGCTGGGTCTCGCGTTCGACGGTGACGGCGACCGCGTGATCGCCGTCGATCACCTCGGTCGCGTGGTCGACGGCGACCGGCTCATCGCACTCGCCGCGCTGCAACTGCGTGAGGAGGATGCGCTGCGCCACCACACCGTGGTGGTGACGGTGATGAGCAACCTCGGCTTCCACAAGGCGATGGCAGCCGCCGGCATCCATGTGGTCACGACGGCCGTCGGCGACCGTTACGTTCTCGAGGCCCTCGACGCGGGCGGGTTCAGCGTGGGCGGCGAGCAGAGCGGGCACATCATCTACCGCGACGTCGCGTCCACCGGCGACGGCCTGCTTGCCGGGCTGCATCTCGCCCACTTCGTCCACGGGCACCACCGGTCGCTCGCCGACCTCGCCGCCGAGGTGATGACCAGCTACCCGCAGGTGCTGCTCAACGTGAAGGTGGCCGACCGTCACCCGCGCGCCGCCGAGGAGCTGGCCACCGAGATCGCCGCCGCCGATGCCGACCTCGACGGCGACGGGCGCATCCTCGTGCGGGCCAGCGGTACCGAGCCACTGATCCGGGTGATGGTGGAGGCCGCGACCGACGAGATCGCGCGCAGCGTGGCCGAACGCCTCGCCGACGCCGTCCGAGCCCGCTTCGGCTGACACGATCGTTGACCTCACGCTGACGAAACGCTGACGGATGCCGCATCTCGCGCCTCGGTAACCTTGCACTTCTATGTGCGGCATCGTTGCGATCGTCTCCCGTCCGTCCACCCGGCCGGTTCCCGCCGCCTCCGAACTGATGGCGCTGCTCGATGCAGCGGTCGCCGCCGGCTCGGTCGGTGAGGCTGCAGCGAAGGTCGCGCAGGTCGATCGCCTGCTGCACGGTGTGCCCGGTGTGCGCGCCCTCGTCGGGCGCTCCGAGCTCATCACCGGCATCGTCGCCCGGCTCGACCAGCTCGACGCGCACGGCCACACGATCGAACGCAACCTCGAGATCGGCGCCGGGCTCACGCCGGAGCAGATCGAGGAGACCAACGCCGAGCTGCTCGCCCTGCGCGATGCCGTGTGGGCGGTGCGCAAAGATCGCATCCGCACTGCCAACGCGGTGGCCGACTTCGCCGGACGCGACGCGGGCGAGGGGGCCGTCTCCGGTTACCTCGCCATCCAGCAGGCGCTCAGCGCCATCGACCGCCAAGAGGTGCGCGGTCGCGACAGCGCGGGCGTGCACGTCTTCGTGTGGCATCACGGTCTCGACCCGGCCGATCCCGCCGTCGCTTCGTTGCTCGCACAGCGCGACCGCGACCCGCTGTTCCAGAACGGCTCGGTGCGCGTGGCGGGGCGCTGCCTCAGCTTCGTGTACAAGGCGGCTGCCGAGATCGGCGAGCTCGGCGACAACGTGAAGGCGCTGCGCGCTGCCGTGCACGCCGACGCGCTGCTGCGCCTCGCGCTCACGGCTGAAGGTGCCCGTGTGTCGGTGCTCGGGCACACTCGCTGGGCCAGCGTGGGCATCATCAGCGAGCCCAACTGCCACCCGGTCAACGGCGAGCAGAGCGAGCTGTCCGCCGGCGAGCAACTGCCGTACACCGTGGCCGCGCTCAACGGCGACGTCGACAACCACGCCGACATCAAGGTCAACCACGGCCTGCGCATCGCCGGCCCCATCACCACCGATGCAAAGGTCATCCCGGCGGTCATGTCGCTGCAGGCGAAGGCCACCAACGGCGACCTCAGCGAGGCGTTCCGCCGCACCGTCGCCGAGTTCGAGGGCAGCGTGGCCATCGCCGCTCAGGGGGCCGACAGCCCCGACCGCGTGTACCTCGCACTGCGCGGCAGCGGCCAGGCCATCTACGTGGGTCTCGCCGACGACATGTTCATCGTCGCCAGCGAGCCGTACGGCGTGGTGGAGGAGACGGCCCGCTACGTGCGCGTCGACGGCGAGTCACCGTCGACCAGTGGCAGTCGCGGCCAGGTGTTCGTGCTCGACGGCACCATGGCCGGCGACCTCGCCGGGGTGCACCGCATGGCGTACGACGGCAGCGACCTGCCCATCGCCGAGCGCGAGGTGGTCACTGCTCAGGTGACCACCCGCGACATCGACCGCGGCTCCGCGCCGCACTTCCTGCTGAAGGAGATCACCGAGGCGCCCGAGAGCTTCCGCAAGACGCTCCGCGGGCGCATCGTCGACACCGTCACCGGCCTGCGCGCCGAGCTCGGCGAGCGTGCGTTCCCGGCAGGCATCGCAGCCCGCCTGGCCAACGGCGAGATCCAGAAGGTGCGTGTCATCGGCCAGGGCACGGCGTTCGTCGCCGGCAGCAGCATGGCGGCCGTGCTCGACGACCTGTGCGTGGGCAGCCTCGACGTCGACGCGATCACCGCCACCGAGCTCTCCGGCTTCAACCTGCGCCTCGACATGAGGGACACGCTCGTCATCGCCGTCAGCCAGAGCGGCACCACCACCGANNGACACCAACCGCACGGTCGACCTGGCACGCGGCCGAGGGGCATCGGTGCTGTCCATCGTCAACCGGCGCAACAGCGACCTCACCGACAAGGCCGACGGCGTGATGTACACGAGCGACGGTCGCGACGTCGAGATGAGCGTGGCCAGCACGAAGGCGTTCTACGCGCAGGTGGCGGCCGGGGTGCTGCTGGCCTGTGCCATCGCCGAGGCAGCCGGCCGGGGCACGGCGCTCCGCCGCCACGAGCTGCTCACGTCACTGCGCGCACTGCCCGACGCCATGGTGGAGGTCATCGCCAACCGTCCCGCCATCGCCGATGCCGC
>PMCN01000227.1:6735-27648 GCA_003154135.1 Acidimicrobiaceae bacterium | reverse complement strand
GGCATCACCGAGGCCGGCAGCCTGGCCAGCTTCATCGCCGCCGGCACCGCGTACGCCACCCGCGGCGTGCCCACCATCCCGTTCTACACGTTCTACTCCATGTTCGGATTCCAGCGCGTGGGCGACCTCATCTGGCAGGCGGCCGACGCCCGCACGCGCGGCTTCCTCATGGGCGCGACGGCAGGCCGCACCACGCTGCTCGGCGAGGGCCTGCAGCACCAGGACGGGCACTCGCTGGTGCTTGCCAGCACCGTGCCGCCGTGCCAGGCGTACGACCCGGCGTTCGCGTACGAAGTGGGCGCCATCGTGCAGGCCGGCATCCACCGCATGTACGGACCCGACAGCACCGACCGCGACGTCTTCTACTACATCACCCTCTACAACGAGAACTACCCGATGCCGGCCATGCCCGACGGTCTCGAGGCCGAGCACATCGTGCGCGGCCTGTACCGCTGGGCCGACGCACCCGAGGGCACCGAGCGACGCGCCACCGTGCTGTTCAGCGGTTCCGCCAACGGCGCCGCGCGTGAGGCCGCCCGCGAGCTCGCCGAGCAACACGGGGTCGGCATAGAGCTCTGGTCGGCCACGTCGTACAAGGCGCTTCGCGACGACGCGCTGGCGATCGAGCGCTGGAACCGCCTGAACCCGTACGCGCCCCCCCGGGTCCCAGTGGTCACCCGGCTGCTCGAGGAAACCCATGGGCCTATCGTGGCCGTCAGCGACTTCATGAAGATCGTGCCCGAACAGGTGGCCCGCTTCGTGCCCGGTCGTCCGTTCGTGCCGTTGGGAACCGATGGCATGGGCCGCAGCGACACCCGCGAGGCGCTGCGCAGCTACTTCGAGGTCGACGCCGGCCACGTGGTGGTGGGAGTGCTCAGCGGTCTCATGGCCCAGGGCCAGTCCGATGCCGGCGAGGTGCAGATGGCGATGGAACGGCATGGCATCTCCGCCGGCACACATGACCCTGCCGTCACCCTCTGAACCCGACCGACCGTCGACCGCCACGGTCTCGGCCATCGTCGTCGCCTTCAACAGCGACCCGGCGCGGCTCACGCGCTGTCTCAGCGCGCTGGACAAATCGGTCGGCGTCGAGGTGTCGATCATCCTGGTCGACAACGGCTCGTCCCGCCCGCTGCAGGGCTCTGCCTCTGCTGCGCTGGCGCACACCGTGCTGCGCTCCGCCCACAACGGGGGGTTCGCCGCCGGAGTGAACCTCGGGCTGCGACACGCCGTCGGCAGCCACGTGGCCGTCGTGAACGACGACGCCGTGGTCGCGCCGGACATGCTGGCGCGCTGCGTCGCCGCCATCGACGCGGCCGGTCCCATGTGCGTCGCCGCTGCACCCAAGGTGCTCTTCTCCGGCACTGACGAACCCATCATCGACTCGTGCGGCCTGGCGCTGCGCTCGTCGGGCGAGGCGTTCAGCGCAGGGATCGGCCAGCCCGACCTCGGCCAGTTCGACCAGGATCCCACAGTGCTCGGACCGTGCATGTCGGCCGCAGTGTTCCGCAGCGAAGCCTTCGCCACCGTCGGCCTGCTGGACGAACGCTACTTCCTCTACTACGAAGACGTCGACTGGGCGCTCAGGGCGCTGCTGGCGGGCCACACGACGGTATTCGTCCCGGCCGCCATCGCCACCCACGAGCACGCCGCCACCACTCGGCTGCTGGGAGAGGGCCGTCGATACCGCCTGGTACAGCGCAATCTCCTCGTGTGCGCGACGATCAACCTCTCCGCACGTGCGGCCGCGCGCGTCTGGGCGGGGCGTCTCGTCGTTCATGCCAAGGGCATCGTGACCGGGCCGTATCGCCGCGAGCGGTTGAGCGCCCTCGGCGGCGCGCTGGCGCGACTGCCCAGCGCGCTCGGCACTCGTCGTCACCGCCGCCGCCTCGCAGTGATTGCCGATGAGGTGGCCTTCGCTTTCGCCGACGGTCTCGAACCCTTCATCGAGGTGGAGGGCTATCGGCCTACCGCATCGGGCGAGGCCCACGGTGCGGCGCTCGTGCGCCTGGGTCGTGCCATTCCGCCGCGATGACCGGAAGGTAGGCTTCACCAACCCCCATGTCTCTGCACCGGACTCCCTCTCCCACCGAACTCACCATCGTCGCTCCGCGTCGTGACGTCATCACTCATCTGCGTGAGATCGTCTCCTACCGCGAGCTGCTCTTCAGTCTGGTGCGCAAGGAACTCAAGGTGCGTTACAAGCACAGCACGTTGGGTCTGCTCTGGTCCATGATCCAGCCGCTGTTCCTGCTGCTCATCTACTCGGTCGTCTTTTCCGTGCTCGGGGGTGGCATCCCTCGGTTGGGCATCTGGATCATGAGCGGTCTGCTCGTGTGGACCTTGGTCAGCACCTCGGTCACCACGGCCGTGCAGTCCATCACCGCCAACGGTGCGCTGGTGGGCAAGGTGCGCTTTCCCCGTGCCGTGCTGCCCACCGCCACCGTGGGGGCGGCGCTCATCCACTTCGTGCTCCAGTTCAGTGCGTTCGCGCTGGTGTTGCTGGTGGTGCGCCAGCCTGTCGACTGGGCATACATGTGGCTCATTCCCTTCGCCATCGCCGCGCTCGTGCTGTTCCTCGTCGCGTTGGGGATGATGGTGGCCGCGATGAACGTGTACGCCCGCGACACCCAGCACCTGCTCGACATGCTCATTCTGGGCTGGTTCTGGCTCACGCCGATCGTCTTCACCTACGGTCTGTTCCTCAAGTACCTCGCCCGGCACGACCTGCCGGACTGGCTGCCCATGCTGAACCCCATCACCCCGGCCGTCACGGTGGTGCAACGGGCCATCTACGGCAAGGCCAGCGTGAACGGCACCAGCGTGCTGCCCGACGAGTCGGTGATGTGGTACTTGCGGAACACCGCGGTGCTGGCCCTCGTGGCCGTCGTCATGATGTACGTGGCGCTACGCGTCTTCGACCGCGCAGAAGTGAACATGGCGGAGTCGCTGTGAGCCAGGCCATCGTCGTCGACGACGTGTCGAAGATCTTCCGCATCGCTACCGACCCCGTGCAGTCGTTGAAGGAGCGACTCGTCGCTGTGGGTCGGCGCCACTTCACCAATTTCACCGCGCTCGCTCCGCTCACCTTCTCCATCGATCAGGGTGAGACCGTGGGCATCCTGGGCCACAACGGCTCCGGTAAGTCGACGCTGCTGAAGTGCATCGCCGGCATCCTTCGGCCGACCACCGGCACCATCGCCGTGCGCGGCAGGTTGGCCTCCCTGCTCGAGTTGGGCGCGGGCTTCCACCCCGAGCTCTCCGGGCGCGAGAACGTCTACATCAACGCTGCGTTTCTTGGCATCTCACGCAAAGAGATCGGCAGTCTGCTCGACGACATCATCGACTTCGCCGAGCTCGGCCAGTTCATCGACGAGCCGGTGAAGCACTACTCATCCGGCATGTACGTGCGTCTGGGCTTCGCCGTCGCGGTGAACCTCGACCCCGACGTGTTGCTGGTCGACGAGGTGCTGGCGGTCGGCGACGAGGCGTTCGCCAAGAAGTGCATCGGACGTGTGAAGCAGTTCCAGTCCGAGGGCCGCACCATCCTGGTCGTCACGCACAGTTCCGACATCGTGCGCCAGGTGTGCAACCGGGCCATCGTGCTCGACCACGGCCAACTCATCGCCGACGGCAAGCCCGCCGACGCGATCACCATTTTCCGCGAGCACCTGCACGGCACCCTCATCGACGACACCCCCCACCGCTCGGCCCGCGTGCACCTCGACGAGGTGCGTGTGCTCGACCACGGCGACGATCAGGTGCGCCTGGAGGTCGAGGTGATGGCCGTCGAACCCACCGACGGCGTCATGCTCAGCGTCGAGGTCACCGACAAGGGCAACCGTCTGGTCTACCGAGTCGACTCCTCTCAGCTCGGCATGCCGGTGCATCTCGACGAGGGGTCGACGCAGTTCGCGTTCGACCTCAACGTCTCGCCGCTGTTGGGGGGCACCTATCCATGCACCATCCGACTCATCGAGGCCGAGACCGGGCGACTGCTCGACTGGCACGACCTGCAGACCGGCGTCAACGTCACCCGGTCAACCGCGGGAGAGGGCGTGGCCGACCTGGGTGCAGCGCTGCTACGCCGCACGCATCCAGTCGATCATCCTGCGTAGGCCGTCCTCGATCGTCACCGTCGGGCGCCATTCGCTGACGCTCTGCAATAGCGCTGTGTCTGGGCAGCGGCGGCCGGGATCACCCAAGCGGCCAGCAGGTAACGGGCGTAGTTCCACGCTCGACGAACTGCCGGTGAGCCGCACCACCATCCGTGCCACCTCGAGCACCGAGATCTCGTCGGCGTTGCCCACGTTGAACGGGCCGCTGGACGGCGCCTCGCAGACTGCAAGCAGACCTGCCACCTCGTCGGACACGTGGACGAAGCTCCGTGTCTGCGTGCCGTCGCCGAACACCGTGAGCGGGGCCCCGCGCAGCGCCTGATCGATGAAGGTGCCCAGCACTCGTCCGTCGTCGGGCCGCATTCGTTCGCCGTACGTGTTGAAGATGCGAGCGATCCGCACCTCGGCACCGAGCGTGCGGTGGTAGGCCATGGTGATGGCCTCCCCATACCGTTTCGCCTCGTCGTAGCAGCTGCGCGGTCCGGTGCTGCTGACGTTGCCGAGGTACCACTCGGGCTGCGGGTGCACCTCAGGATCGCCGTAGACCTCGCTGGTGGAGGCGAGCATGAATCTGGCGCCCTTGTGCACCGCCAGATCGAGGAGATGCTGCGTACCCCGTGAGCCAGTCTCGAGAATGAACAACGGGATGCGGTCGAAGTCGGACGGCGACGCCGGGCTGGCGAGGTTGAGCACCCGATCGAGAGCACCGTCGATCTGCAACGCCTCGCGGACATCGTGGTGCACGAATTCGAAGTTCGGTGAGCCCAAGGCGCCCTCGAGATTGGTCACCTGCCCCGTGACGAGGTTGTCGACACCGACCACCACATGACCATCTGCCAACAACCGGTCGCAGAAGTGCGAGCCGATGAATCCGGCAGCGCCGGCGATCAACCACCGCATGCGCGACCGATCCCCACGTATTTCAGACCGACCCTCTCGGCCTGGTCGACGGCCAGCAGGTTGCGGGCATCGACGATGTGGTCGCCGACCATCCGCGAGCGCACGTCGGTCAGGTCGACGGCGGCGAACACCGGCCATTCGGTGAGCAGAACCAACACGGCTGCACCGTCGCACGCGGCCAACGCGTCGGGAACCAGGGCGATCCCGTCGAGGGGCGGCACTGTGACCTGTGGGTCGTGGGCCACTATCTCAGCACCATCAGCGAGCAGATCGCGCACCACCGCGAGTGCGGGCGAGTCGCGCAGATCGTCGGTGTTGGCCTTGAACGTGAGCCCCCACACCGCGATGCGGACCCCGCGTACGTTGCCACCAGCAGCATCGATCACCCTGCGCACCACGCGGGCGCGCTGCTCGTGGTTCGCCTCGACGGCGGACCGGAGAAGGTGGAAGTCGTACCCGACCTGGCCAGCCGTGTGCAGCAGGGCCGCCGTGTCCTTGGGCAGACACGAGCCGCCCCAACCCGGCCCGGGGCGAAGCGCGTCGGCACCGATGCGCGGGTCGAAGCTCATGCCCTTGAGCACATCGACCACGTCGGCACCCACTCCCTCACAGATGGCGGCGATAGCGTTGACGTAGCTGAGCTTGACGGCGAGGTACGAGTTCGACGCGTACTTGATGAGTTCCGCCGACTCCGCGCCGGTGATGATCGTGGGGGCACCGAGCGTCCGGTACAGGTCGGCCACCGCCTGCGCTGCGCTCAGGTCGTGACTGCCGACGACGATGCGGTCGGGCTTCAGGAAGTCGGATACCGCCGTGCCCTCGCGGAGGAACTCGGGATTGCTGACCACCGCAACGTCGGGCCGCTGCAACACTTCGGACACCCGCCGCGCCGTGCCCACGGGTACCGTGGACTTGTCGACCACGATGGCCCCCGCGGGGAGCACCTCGGCCAGTTCGCTGACCGCCGCCAGCACGAAGGTGAGGTCGGCCTGACCCGTGGCCATCGACGGAGTCTGGACGCAGAGGAACGCGAAGTGGCAGCCGGTCGCGGCCTCGGCGGCACCCGTCACGAAGCGCAAGCGCCCGTTGGCAAGCCCTGCGGCGACCAGGTCCTCGAGCCCCGGCTCGAAGATGTGGATCTCGCCACGGTTCAACCGCTCCACCTTCGCGGAGTCGAGATCAGCGCACAGCACCTGGTGGCCGAGGTGTGCCATGGCTGCACCCGATGTGAGCCCGACGTAGCCCGTACCAATGATCGCGACCCTCTTCACTCCGCGGCCTCCCAGCTCATGTTGCACCAGGCTAGTGGGGGCCCAACACTGCGGGCGGGAGGTGTCACCTAGAATGCCGGTCACCATGAGCATCCTCATCACCGGCGGCGCCGGCTACATCGGATCGCACACCGCGCGCTTGCTGCATGAACAGGGTCGTGAGGTGGTGATCCTCGACACGCTGGAGTACGGCCATCGAACCGCGGTTGGCGACCTGCCGCTCGTCGTCGGCGACGTCGCCAACGACGCACTGGTACGCGACACGTGCGCACGGTTCGGGGTCGACGCCGTGGTGCACTTCGCCGCCTACAAGTTCGTCGGCGAGTCGATGGAACAGCCTGAGCGGTACTGGGCCAACAACGTCGCTGGGTCGATCGCGTTGTTGCGGTCGCTGCGCGCCGCGGGCGTGGAGCGGCTGGTGTTCTCGTCGTCATGCTCGGTGTACGGCACGCCGGAGTCCGTTCCCGTCCGCGAGGGCGCAGCCATACGTCCCGAAAGCGTCTACGCCGAAACGAAGGCGATGGTCGAGCGGGTGTTGCGCTGGGAGACCGAGCTCACTGACTTCCGCGGCGTCAGCCTGCGCTACTTCAACGCGAGCGGCGCCCACCCCGACGGCGCCATCGGCGAGGTGTGGGACCGCGCCCAGAACCTCATTCCGCTCGTCATGAAGGCGGCGCTGGGACGCAGCGCCCCACTGCAAGTGCGCGGCGACGACTACCCCACCCGCGATGGCACAGGCGTGCGCGACTACGTCCACGTCTGCGACCTGGCGGCGGCCCACGCGGCCGCACTCGACCGACTGGCCGAGGGCGAATTGCCGCCCGCCGTCAACATCGGTACCGGCACCGGCTACTCGGTGCTCGAGGTGCTGGCCGCCGCCGAACGGGTCGCCGGCAGGGAGATCCCGCACGAGTTCGCACCGCGCCGCCCCGGTGACATCGCGGCAGTGTGGGGCGACACGTCGCTCAGCGTGAAGGCACTGCGCTGGCGGGCGACACGTTCGCTCGACGACATCGTGGCCACGGCGTGGCAATGGCACGTCGGCCACCCGGACGGTTACGACGGCTGATCGATCAGGGGGTGCGCTGGCCGACAGCGACCACGAACAACGGATGGATCACCTTCTTCTCCGTGAGCCACTTCTCGATCTTCACCACCAGCTCGAGCCGCTTGCGCGTCCGGGGCTGGTCCTGTGCGAAGTTCTGGGCAATCCCCTCGAACATCGGGTACGAGAGGCCGCCATGGCGATACTCGGCGATGGGATCGAAGTTGCGTCGATACTCACGGTAGAGCTCGAGCGAATTGCAGGCCTCCGACGGGTCGAATGAGTGTGGCGGATCCTGCATGTACCGCAGGCCCTTGACCCGGCCCATGTGGGTGCGCCGAGTGCGTCGGCGCGGGAAGAGGGCGAGCAGCAACGCGGTGGCGACGACACGGTTGCGTCTCGGGATCTGAAGGTAGGTCGGGCCAATCCACTCATACATGTACAGCAGGCCACCGGGTTGCAGCGACTGCCGCGCCTGCGCGAAGAAGTTTGCCAACGCCCGCACGTGATGCGCCCCGTGGCTGGCCACCACCAGATCGTAGGCCGCGGCGGGGAGCACGAGATCGTTGCAGTCCACCTTGTGCGGGGTCCAGGCGATGGCGTCGGGCGTGTAACGGTCGAGCGACGCCTGGCTCAGGTCGTAGCCGTCGACGCTGCGGAACGTGACGTGGGGAGTGTGCTCGAAGAAGGCTCGCTCGCTCTGCATGTCGCCGCAGACCAGGGCGGCCCCAGCCAACGCGTCACCCGGCCGCCGGGTCGCGAGGAGCGAGGCGACGAAGTGGGACGGGCCGACGCCAGCGGAGAAGCTTTGCCAAATGTCGGTGCCCACCGGTGCGACACTGAGCCAGGCGACCGCTCGAACCTGTGCGATGTCGATGGTGTCCCAAGTGGCCTCAGCCCTACTGATGTCGCTCATGTCGTTGTCCCTTCTAAGCCCTTGGGCCTTATGCCCTTCGGCGCCGCATCGCGTTGGCCAGGCTCCGTGCCCACTCTTGCCGACGCGACCCTGCACGCAGCAAGATGCGGTGCATTCTGGGGAACCGGCGGAGCGTGACCACCGCTCGGTCGACCAGCGGATGGCCAGGTGTACGGCCCATCGATCCATCGAGCGTGCGGCGACCCGAGGGATTGGCGAGCGTACGTTCGATGAGATCGAACAGCGCGGACGTGCTGGCAGCCCATGAATATCGCTGCGCCGCTGCGACCAGGGCATCGATCTGCCCGCGCTGCGCAGACTCGTCGCCGATGAGGGTCAGCGCGATGTCCACCCCGTGCTCGGGAAGGAGGGATTCGATGCACAGCAGATCAGGGGGCAGCACCTCGTCGAGCGCACCCTGACGCGTGGTGAGCACCGGCGTGCCGGCCATCGCGGCTTCGAACGGTACCATCCCGAAGCCTTCGCTGAGCGTGGGGTAGAGCACGAGCGCCGCATGATCGAGAAGCCAGTTGCGCTCGGCGTCGCTGACCGAACCCGTGCTGAGCAACTCGCCCTCGGGCAGCGAGGCGTCGGCCACGAGCGCACGCTCCTCGTCGACGGAGTTGCCGTTCGGCGGCTTTGGGCCTACCAGCACGAGCTGACCTTGGAAGCCGCGTTCGCGCAGGAGCTGCCAGAGCCGTACCGCGTAGGGCCGGTTCTTGTGCAGGTAGCTCGCCCCGAGTACGAGGAGGAATCCGTCGCGGAGCCCAGCCAGCGACGGCGGCCGAGACTCACCGCCGTCGGAGCGGTGGTCGAAGCCGCAGTAGGTGACGGCCAGTTGCTGACGGTCCGAGACCAGACCCTCACGTCGGGCTTCGGCGAGCGAGTGATGGCTGATGAAGGCCACCCCGTCGACGATGTCGAACGTGGCGTGGGTGATGCGGCGGTAGTCGTCCCACGCCTGTACGGTGCCGAAGTAGGCGTGGTTGTGGTAGGCGATGAGGTCGAGCTGCGTGACCACCGACGCATCGGCGATGCCTCGCATCCATTGCAATTGCACTACGTGGTCCACCTGATAGGGCCGAACCACCACGTCGAAGTGGTCGTCAACCAGTTCGTACCCGGCGACCGGCCGGATGTGCAGGCGCGGATGGTTGACGGTGGCCCGCGTGACATAGTCGGGCACCTCGATCGGCACGAACAGGTGAGTCTCGGCCACGCCGTCCTGGTGGGCCAGCGCGGCGGCGGTCTCGACGACGAAACGTTGGGTGCCCATGAGCTGTTCTCCAAGGCAGAGCCCGTCGATGGCAACACGCATGCCGACCAGCGACCGTCGAGCTGTTGCCAGCGCTGCCGCCAGCGCCGACCTCGTCGAGGTGGACGCCCATTTCACCGACGCGGCGTAGAGGGGGTAGCGCAGATCGATGATGCCCTCGTGATCAGCCTGGAGTTGCATCTTCGCCGGCGACAGACCAAACGACGAACCCCCCCGGTGGTACACGAACACGTCGTCGGCAAGCACGTTGATGAAGCCGTGGGCAACGGCCCGCTGGCAGAAGTCGACCTCTTCGCCGTAGCCGGGCGCGAACACAGGGTCGAACCCGCCGACGACATCGAGCGCGGTGCGAACGACGTAAAGGCAATGCCCCACACCGGTGGGAATGACCGGACAGGTGCGTCTCGCGGCCGCAGCCACGCGACGGGAGGCCTCGTCGGGAGTGAGCCCTTCGGGCAACGGGCCGGGCTCGTTCCGCTGCGGCAGCGAAAGGATGGTGCCGTGGTTGGTGAGCGTCGACACCGTGGCCACGGTGTTCGACGTACGAGCTGCCGCGACCATGCGCGAGAGCCACTCAGCGCCGACCACGACGTCGGAGTTCACCAGGACGACATCGCGGCCCGCGCACACCTCGAACGCATCGTTGCACGATCCCACGAAGCCCATGTTGTGCTCGTGGCGGAACAGCACGATTCGATGTGTCAGCGAATCCTGCAGGGCAAGCACCGAGTCGAGCGTCGTGAGGTCGGGGCTGGCGTCGTCGATGAGCAGGAGGACGATCGACGGGTCGGTGTGACGCAGCAGAGCCTCCACACAGCACCGCACGTCCTCGGGCGAGTTGTAGATCGGGACGACGACCACCGGGCTGGGGGCGTTGGCCGTTGCTGCTGCGGCCGCAGCGAGGGTGTTGACGATGTTGAGGGACATTGCTCCCCGATCGGGGCGAACTGACGAGGTCTGATGATCCTATCGACGGGAACGCCCCGCTGACCGTCGTTAGACTTGGTTCGATGGAGCAGCCCGACACCGACGCCGACGCCGACGCCGGTCATACCGGGCCGGTTCGGGAACGGGCCGCCTTCTTGCACATCTCCAAGTGCGCCGGCACCTCGGTGGTCGACGCGCTCGTGGCGGCCACGGGCCGACCTTCGCGTCCGCATCAGCAGTTCGACACCTGCTACGTCGCCGGCCTGCAACATCCCGAGCGCCTCCAACCAGCCGCCCACGACGCCGTGGCGTGGGACGACCGGCCGAGCGGGGTGGGACCGCACGTGTTCTTCAACCACTGGTCGTTGCCCACGCTGCAGCAGTTCTTCGCTCCTCCCGACATCGCCACCGCACTGCGCGAACCCATGTCGCGAATCCTCTCCTACGTGCAGTACGCCCGGTCCCTCCCGGCGACCACCCACCGAGCCTGGTACCCAGACACGCTGCCCATGGACATCTGTCGTGCGCCACTTGTCGACGTGCTGCGCATGGAACCGGCCGGGCGTGCCACAGACAATCTCATAACCCGCCAGGTGCTGTGGCACGATCCGCGTCTTCCGATCGGCGGGTTCATCGAATCCGCCGACGCCGGGGCGCTCGCGGCCGACTCCATCGACGCGCTCTCGCAGTTGGGTGTCGTCGCGCTCGTCGAGGACATGCCCGCGCTGTGGGAGGCGTTCGGCGACTGGCTCGGCGTGCCGGTGCAGCCCGCGTTCCGGAACCGCACACCCGCCCGCCAAATTCCGGGGTTGTTGCGGCACACACGAGACATCGGCACCACGGTCGAACTGCTCCACGCTCGCACCGAGGCCGACTCGTCGGTATGGCGACACTTTGCCGCCGGCGCCGGCATCTCCGATCCCACCGGCCTCGCCGACGAGTTGGTGGAGCGTCGGTTGCACGAGTTCTGCACCACCGCGTTCTTCGCCGACTTCTCGACCGGCACGCCTGACGAGCCTGTTCCCCCGTCCACGCTGGGCACCGCCCTACACGACGTGGTCATCGGGTCTGGTCGAGTACTCGCGCTCGATCTCGATGCCCGCGACCTTCCCCCGGCGCCGGACCGCACCCTCACGTTCGTCACGGCGGCCCCTGGCAGCTGTGCTCACGCGCAGACGGTCATCGAACTCGTCGACCGCGACCTCGTCGACCTGACCGACACCCTCGTGGGTCGCGACTTCGACGACATCCTGGTCGGCCCGCACTGGATCACCCGGCTGCGACCCGGAGCGACGTTCGAGCAACTCACCCACGTCGCCGATCCTTCGACACGCCTGCTGGTGGTGTGCCCGAGCCAGACCGCTGCCACCCGGGCCGCAGCACATCTGCGAAACTCGCGCTGGCGAGACGTGTCGTTCGGAACGCTACCGGAGGGCACCCTCGTGATGGCTCGCGGCGGCCGCGCCGCCACCACGCCACCGGCCACCACCTACGGCGTGCCGATCGACTTCACAGATCCCAACGACTCGCGCGGGCTGGTCCTGCAACTCTGTGCCGATGCTCCCACCGTGCTCGAACTCGGGTGCTCCGAAGGGCTCATGACCCGGGCGATGACCGAACGCGGGCAACGAGTCACCGGCGTCGAACTCGACCCCGTTGCGGCCGACTTCGCGGCCCGCTTCGCCGCTCGAGTCGTGCAGGCCGACCTCGACCACGCCGAAAGCCTCGCCGCCCTTGAGGGTCAGAGTTTCCATGTCGTGCTCGCCGCGGATGTGCTGGAACATCTCCGCGACCCAGAAGCCTGCCTGCGGCGAGCTGTCACACTGCTCGCACCGGGCGGCACCGTCATCGTCTCCATTCCAAACCTCGCCCATGCCGACGTGCGCTTGTCGTTGCTCGACGGGCGCGTCCCCTACGCCGATCTCGGCCTGCTCGACCGTACCCACATCCACTGGTTCACCTACCAGGGGGTGAAGTCGCTGCTAGCCGCCTGCGGCCTGGTGGCAGTGGGGTGGCACCGCACCGAGCGGGCTCCAGGCACGAGTGACCTGCCGCTCAGCCCCGACCTGGTGCCCCTCGCACAGACCTGGTTCCACGACGATCCGGAGGCCACCACCTTCCAGTGGGTGCTCGAATGCCAGCGAGCATCGGAGGCCGACGCGGTACCCGATCCTCGACCCTCCGCTCGCCCGCGCCGTTTCCTGCATGCGATACAACCCATGGGCGTCGCCGCCAGTGGTCGAGCGCTGGCGGTGGCCGTGCGGCGCCGCATACGCCACAGCTTTCGGCGCTGATCAGCCACCGATGTTCACATTGGGATCGAGTGGGCGGCCGACGAACCCGTTCTCGATGCGCAGGCCGGCGAACAACTCCTCCGGAGGGCGCAGGAACATGGCCGGAACCCGTTGCACCCAGCTGAGCACCGCGGCCGGATCGACCGGATCGGTGAGCACGGCTGGGCCGTACATCGAGACCAGATCGACGCAGAAGCGCAGTGCGGCACGCTGGACGAGGTGGATTCGGTCGTCGTCCGGCGTGCCGACGACCGGCTCGGCGAGGCGTACGGCTTCGCCGCCCTCGGTCGTGTACCCCAGCACCGCGCCGTGGGCTGACGATAGAAGCGCCTCGAGCAGGAGGCTGTGGTCGAGGAACCAGTTGCCGGTCAAGAACGGTGCCGCCTCGGCGAAGTAGCCCTCGACGACGGCACCTGCCTGCGAGGCGGCGGGCGTTGTGGCGCAGTAGAGCCCCGAGATCGGGTTGGGCAGCACGCGCGACAGCGCTCGCTGCGTCGTGGCCGAGTACCCGAGGTCGACGAGACACAGCGGCGTATCAGACCGGATGTCGAGCTGGTGGAGGTAGCGATGCAGGCCGGCAAGTTCGCGACCGCCGGCTGCGACGAGCTCGTCGGCCAGCTCGGCCAGCAGTGCAGCGCATCGTTCGCGCTCGGCAGGATGCGTCACTTGCACGTCGAATCGTTCACCCTCAGCCCGAAATCCGAGACGCGCCTCCACCATGTCGGCGAACGACCCTTCGAACGCCCCGCTGTCGAGGACGAGCGAGGGTTCGAACCCGGCCGCCTGCGTCACGGCTAGCGCCGCCCGGCGCGAGACCAGGAAGTAGTCGACCTCGGGCAGCACCTCGGGCGCGCCTGGGCGGAGCACGTCGAGAACCTCGCGCAAGAGCCCGGTGTCGCGGGCGAGCAGCAGCATCCGGGTCTCGGGCCGAGCCGCGTGCTCGCGCACCAACCGACCGGTGAACGCCGCCACGATCGGCCCCAGAACGCCGTACCCGAAAGTGGAGACCTCATCGAGGACGGGCCGGCCCGGGTACAGCGCGCACGCAGACAGACCGAGCACGGCCTGCGTCGCCCAGTTGCAACGCTCAAGCTGGCCGTGCGGCGCATAGAACTGCGCCACCGCCCGTGGTGACGGTACGTGCGACCAGCCCACTCGGCACTCGAGCGCCCGTTGGATGTCGGACCGCTCGTTGTCGCCGATGTGCAGCCACCGGTCGGAGCTCACCCCCTCGGCCTCGGCCACCAGCGGCCACATGCCGCCCTGGTCCTTCCTGGCGCGCCGCTCGTTTGAGACGTACCAAGCGTCGAAGAGCAACTCCGCTCCCGCGGAGGCGAGCAGCGACTGTACGACGGAGGCGGGCAACGTGGTGTCGGTCATCGCCACGAGTCGCTTGCCGCAGGACTTCGCCGCCACCAGTTCGTCGAGGAGCCACTGGCGCGGCACGACCACCCGCGCTTCGATGGCCACCTCGGCCTGCTGCAGCTCGGCGAGTTCAGGGGGGAGTTCCGCGAACACCTCGCTCAGGCCGACGTCGCCGAGATGCGGGCGGTTCACCCGAGCCTGATGTTCGGCGGCAATGCGCATGGCCACCATCTGTTCGGCGCGCCGCGGGTCGTCGGTGAGGGAACGGGCGGCGAAGTACTGCAAGGCCGTGGGCGCAAGAGTGGGTCGAAGCAGCACGGTGTCGAAGACGTCGACGGACACCAGATCGGCACCGGCGATCTGACGCCGCAGCAGCTCGACATCGAACGCTCCGAAGGTGCGCGTGTTGCGCGGGGACCAGTCGAGGTGCCATTGGGCAGCGAGGTAATCGAACTCCACGAACTCGTAGCCCCGGTGCCGCGCCGCGCTCGTGATCGTTCGTTCGATCGCGTGCGCCATCGTGCCGTCGGTCTGGCCGAGCTCGGCCTCGAAATCGTCGATGGTGAGGCCGGCGTCGAGCAACGGCAGCAGGGCATCCACCCTGGCCCAGAACATGCCACCGACCGGATAGTCGACATACCCATCCACATCGTCGGGGTCGAGACCGATTCGTGAGAACAGCACTCGGCCGTTGGCCGTGTTGCTCAGCCAGTGCGCCGACCAGTACGGCATCGGCGCGAACAGCGACGGTTGCAGCACCCCCACCTCGGGGTGACGCGCGAACACGTCCAGGATGGGCTGTATCGCCGGGCCTGCCAAACAGCGCATGAGATGCGCGCGCCAGTCGGTGCGTTCCGAACCCGAGTACAGCGACTTCTTGGTGTGCAGGTGCAGCACCAGCTCGTGTTCGCGGAGTTCCTGCTGGAACGAACAGAGCAGCGGCGCGAAGTTGCGACCGCGGTTCGGCACCAGCTTGACTACTCGCCGTGTGCCAGCACCGAGGATGGCAGTGATCTCCGCGTCGGCGGCGGCCAGGGCTGCTTCGTTGCAGACGCTGACAAGCAGCGTTGCTTCCCCCGCCACTTCCACGAGCTCACGCAGCAGATCACCGAGCACGTCGGGGTAGAAGGCGTGGATCATCACGCACAGGTCGGGTCGCGGGTGTACTCCCACCCGTGGTTGCAGCAACGGACCGCGATCGGTCGACTCGGCCAGCACGACCGCCGTCTCGCCACTGGCGAGCTCGCCGACGAAATGCGCCAGCGGGGTGTACGCGGAGCGCGCGTCGGGTCGGCGCGCGAGGTACTCGGCCGTGTCGAACAGAGGCCCCGGATGGCGCGGATCGGTGCGCGCCCAGGCGTAGTAGTCGATGTAGGGATGCGGCCGACATGTCGCGTCGGGATAGCGCCCGACGTACCAGACCGGGTCGAAGAACCCGCTCTCCAGTTCTGGATGGGACGCGGCGTTCACGTCCGAGGGCTCGGGCCGCGCACCCTTCGAACCACGCAGCACCACACGATGGAAGTGCAGCAGTGCCCGCCCCCGACCATCGGGGTTCATGGCCTCATATCGGAGGGCGTCGAAGTGCGGTCCGGGCGAACGGCCTTCGGCCATCCCGAACTGCCAGTAGTGCTCGAGCGGATCGATGCCGGCATCGGCGACGTCGGAGTGTTCCTCCCGATACCAGACCGCGTCGAAGTATGGCGACTCCTCCAGCCACACGGGTGGGGTGCGGTTGCGGCCGCCGCGCAGTACATCGAGTACGCGATGTCGCCGTGACGTCACCCGCAGAACCTCTCGACGAGCATCTCGCTGATCCTATTCGACCGCTCCGATCGTGCTCGACCGAACGGCGAGGCGACGACAGCGATCAGACGTCGGTGAGCGTGCGTTGGCGGTCGAGCCAGCCGAGCAGCACCGCCACGGCGCGGGGATCGTGGCGCAGGCGGTGACCCGCGCCCTCGAACAGGCGCAGCTCGGCAGCGCCGTGCGCCTCGGCCAGCTGTCGCGCGTCGGCGGTGGGCACCGCGTCGTCGTCGGTGCCGTGCATGACGAGCAGCGGCCGAGGTGCGAAGCGGCGGGCCGCGTCGACCGGGCGGAAGCGGCGGAACTCGCGCGACCACTCGTCGAAGTTCTTCGGGAAACCGGGCGTGCGGATGGCGCCGATCTCGCGCGCGTGCTCGAGGAACCGCCGCGGCTGCGCGGCCCAGTCGTCGAAGTCGGCGCGCGGGCTGAGCAGCGCCGCGCCGTGCACACGTGGGTCGTTGGCCGCCACACAGGTGGCGATCGACCCGCCGGTGTTGGTGCCCACCAGCCAGATGCCCGTCGGGCTGGTCTCGTCGATGAGGTGGTCGATGGCGGCGCGCAGGTCGTCGANNACGTCATCGCCACCCACCCGAGCTCGGCAGCCATACGATCGATGAGCTCGGGAAAGGTGCCCGCACTCTGGCGCGCATCGAGGGGACCGATGGGGAAGCCGTGCAGCAGGATGACCCCGGGGCACGCGCCGGTGCGGCCGGCCGGCCGCGCCATGTAGCGCGCCAGGCGCAACGTGCCCGAGGTGAAGCTGCCGTTCACCGTGTGGCTACGCCCGCGGCTTGCGATGACGCCGAGTGACGCCTGGGGCCGCGAGGGTGTAGCCGCGGTTGCGCGCCTCGGCCNNCGTGAGTGCTCGAACCGAGTGGGCCGTTCCATGACCTCCGACGATACCGCGAGCGACCCGGTGGTGCGAAGATCGGCTGGTGACCTCCGATGCCTCCACCCCCATCGAGTTCTTCTTCGACCCGATNNGCAAGCGGCACCCGTGGGAACGACCGCTCGCCTACGGCTGGACCCCGATGCGTGTGGCCGCATGGCTGCGCCGCATCGACATGCAACTCTGCGACCGATTCTACGAGGTGGCGGGCAAGGCGCTCCACGAGGACGGCCGCCGGTTCTACGACCGCACGGTCGCGCTCGAGCTGCTCGCCCAGATCGGGGCACCCGCCGACGCATGGGACGCGGCGCTCGCCGATCCCACCACCCACGACGACGTGAAGGCCGATCACGACGAGGCCGTGCAACGCCACGGAGGCTTCGGCGTGCCCATCATCGTGCTCCCCCACGGTCGCCCGGTGTTCGGCCCGGTGGTGGTGCCCGCACCGGAGGGACCCGATGTGATGCGGCTGTGGCAGCTCACCGAGGCGTACTCGACCATCCCCGGCCTCTACGAGTTGAAGACCCCGAAGACCCACGCCGACCTGGCGTCGATCGCCCGCCAGTTCTCGCCCTACCTCACGGCCCGCGAGTGGCAGACCATCGAGAANNTGATCCCCACCGACACCATCGACAAGCTCGAGGCCACCTGGCGATCGCTCAGCGCGCTCTGTGCCGGCCTCGACGAAGCGCAGTGGAAGCTGCCCACCGACCTTCCCGGCTGGACCGTACAGGACAACCTGGCGCACCTCATCGGCATCGAGCGCGTGCTCGAGGGCCTGCCCACCACCGGCCATCGTGCGCCCGCCGTGGCCTACGTGAAGAACCCGATCGGCGAGATGAACGAGCACGAGGTCGATGCACGGCGCGGGCTCGCCGGCGCGCAGGTGCTCGCCGAATGGGACGCGCTCGTCGAGCGTCGCCTGCAGTCGCTGCGCAACGGCGACGACGACTACTTCGCCGTGCCGTGGGCCACTCCCACCGGCCCCGGCACGCTCGCCGACTTCCTGCACATCCGGGTGCTCGACTGCTGGCTGCACGAACAGGACATCCGCCGCGCGCTGGGTGCACCTGGCCACCTCGCCGGGCCGACGGCCGAGCACACCATCGACCGGCTCATCCGCACGCTGCCCATCGTCATCGGCAAGCGCGCCGGCACACCCGAAGGCGGTGCCGTGGTGTTCGACATCACGGGCGAGGTGCCGCGCCACCTCGTCTACGAGGTGACCGGTGGCCGCGCCGGACTGGTCGAGTCGCCGTCGGCCGCGCCGCTCGCCACGATCAGCATGACCACCGACGCGTTCGTGACGTTGGCCTCGGGGCGGCGCACTGCCGATCAGGTCGACGGCGTGAGCATCAGCGGCGACACCGAGCTCGGCCGAAGCGTGGCAACGCAGCTCAACATGATGATCTAGGGTACGTCGGGGTCGGCCGCCTGCGGTCCGACTGCGCCGATCGCCTCGAAGTAGGCGAGGTGACCCTCCACCACGTGCACCACGTCGACGTCGTCGACGATCTCGATGCCGTTGCGCTCGGCTTCGCCCAGGAGGTATCCGGCGACGGTGTCCTCGCTGATCACCACCGCCTCGGCGATGTCCTGGCGACGGTCGATCACGTTGGTCGGCTGCAAGCCCTTCGAGTGCAGCCACTGCATGTGGAAGCGCAGCAGCTGCTCGAGCTCGTCCGGTGTGAGGTGGGCCTGCGTGGCCGCCGGGAGGTACTCGGCCACGAACTCCATGGCCTCCTCGGGGATGTACACCGAGCGCGGCGCCACGGCGTCGAGCCGGTGCGCCTCACGGCCGACCACCACCGCCGCGATGACGAACACCGCCACGGCTGCCACGAGCACGTAGACGAGGGTGACGGTCTGCACGGCAGCCACGCTATCGAGCCCGCCCCGGGCGAGGTCAGAGCTCAGTGGCGCGGGCCGCGCGCCACTGCCGCGACGCCCTGAAGCGCAGCGACCGCACGAGCGCCGGGACCTGGCGGCGCACACCCATGACCGGCGAGGTGTACGTGGCCGGCAGCGCGACGAAGAACCGGCGGTCCGACATCACCCACGGGTCGACCTCGAGCACCACGTCGTAGCCGGCGTCGTGGAGCATTCGCCCCAACGACTCCGGAGTGGGCCAGAACGCGAGGTCGTTTCCCCACGACGACAGGTGCCCGTCGCCTTCTCGGAACCAGCGGCCCTGCAGCCCGTCGACATCGACCAGCTCCGACAACGACTCCTCGAAGGCCGATTCGCCCGCAGCCAGATGCGTGTCGATCACCAACGGGATGCCCGCCGCGCGGCGCAGCAGATCGCGCTGATCGTCCAAGGTGAGGTGTACCAGAGACCGAGGCACAGGACGAGGTCGAACGGCTGCAGGTCGACGGTTCGGATGTCGGTCTGCACGAACGAGACCGCGTCGGTGACGGGAAATCGCTCGGCACGGGCGTCGACGGCCGCGACCCGCCACCCCAATTTCGCCGCACGCAGCGAGAACGAACCGTGGCCGGCGCCGAGGTCGATCAGGCGACCGGGTGGGAACAACGCCATCACACGATCGAACACGCGCATCCGTCGCTCGGCGATCTCCGCCGCAGTGGAGTCGACCGAGGGTGGCCTCGACAGGCCCGGCCAGCCCTCGGAGCGGGGAGCCGGTTGCGAGGAGTCACGCTGCATCTCGCCATGATGACAGATCGACGGGAGGCCGAACCCGGCACCGGTACACTGCCGCGGCGTGAAGCTCGCCCTGCACGTTGCCGAGTTCCCGGCACGCGTGGGCGCCCTCGAGAACCCGTACCGTTCGCTCTTCGACGACGCACTGAGCACTCGATTCGAGCTCACGTGCTCGGCGTTCGAGCCCAACGCCGCCTGGGCCCACGAACACGGTCGACGGCTCACGCTGGTGCACATCCACTGGCCCGAAGGGCTGTGGCGCGACCCGAACGCCGATCACGCCGCCGAGGCCCGAGCCGTCATCGCGCTCGACGACGCGCTCACCATCTGCCACGCCCTCGGTGCGCGGGTGGTGTGGACGGTGCACAACCACGTCCACCACGACGGCGTGAGCGATGCCGATCGCGCCGGCTACGCCACTCTCGCGCGCCACGCCCAGATGGTGGTGTGCCACTCCGACTGGTCGGCCCGATACGTGCGCTCCACCTACGGCAGTCGGGTGCCCGTGGTGGTGATGCCCATCGGCAGCTTCGGCGCGGTGCATCCCGCCGGGCGACCCCGCGAACAGGTCGTGCGCGAGCTCGGCCTCGACGCAGCCCGCCCCGTGGCAGTCTGCGCCGGCCAACTGCGCGGCTACAAGGGTCTCGACACCGCCATAGACGGCTGTCTCGCAGGCGCCGGCGTCTGGCAGCTAGCGATCGTGGGCCGTCCAGGCCCGTTCTTCGATCCTGACGATCTGCGTCGCCGCGTCGCAGCGAGGCCTGACGTGGTGGCGATCACCGAGCACGTCAGCAACGACCGCTTCGGCGAGCTGCTCGCTGCAGCCGACGTCGTGCTGTTGCCCTACGAGGGAATCACCGGTTCGTCAGTGCCCCCCGCTGCATGGGCTGTGGGAACACCCGTGGTGGCCTCGCGACTGCCCTACTTCGAGGAGCTGCTCGCCGGCCGTCCGTACCTCGGTCGCCTCTTCGAGCCCGGCGATCCGGCGGGGCTCGCGGCAGCTGTGGCCGAAGTGTTGTCGTGGCCATCGTCACCCGTGGCCGCGGCCACCAGCGTGGCGGCCAGCGATGTCGCGTGGAACACCATCACGAAGCCGATCGTTCGCCGCTACACGTGGTGGGCGGTGACCCGACCCGTGCACCGACAGCTGCTGCGCGCCGGCCGGGTCGCCCGCCGGCTGGCGCACCGCACGAAGGCGTGAACGCGAAGGAGCCGGCCCCGAAGGACCGGCCCGTTCACACGACTCTGTTTCAGATGCCGATGCGCTGCGCGAGGAGCTCGCGGTGGTACGTCGGGTCGCCGANNGTGGCGTGGAAGTACGCCTCGCTGCAGTAGGCCTTGGCGAGCGACGCCACCGACGGCAGCTCGTCGTTCATCTCGGCCGCGCACCACATGCCGTAGTACGCCGCGCTCTTCGCCGACTCGACCTCGAGCAACATGTC
>PMCN01000227.1:0-6664 GCA_003154135.1 Acidimicrobiaceae bacterium | reverse complement strand
GAGCTTGGCCTGCTTGCGCGTCTGGTCCATCGTGCTGAGCGCGGTGCGGGTGAGCCCGGCGGCGTCGCCGGCCACGGTGAACAGGCTGACACCCTTGGCGGTGCGGGCGGCCACGATGACGAGGCTCGCCGTGTGGCCGTCGAGCACGAACATCTTGGTGCCGGTGAGCGTGAAGTCGCTGCCCGAACCCGACGCCTCCATCGTGATGCCGCTCTCGTCCCACTTGCCGCTGGGCTCGGTGAACGCCAGCGCGGCGATGGTCTCGCCCGAGGCGATGCCCGGCAGGTAGGCACTCTTGGCAGCCTCGTCGCCGCTCTGCAGCAACGCGTTGGCGGCCAGCACGACCGTGCTGAAGAACGGCGCACACAGCAGCGCGCGACCCTGCTCCTCGAGCACGATGCCGAGCTCGACGAAGCTGTAGCCGGAGCCGCCGTACTGCTCGGGGATGGCGAGGCCCTGCAGGCCCAACTGCTCACCCATCTGGTTCCAGACCGCGGGGTCGAAACCGGCCTCGGTCTCCATCTGCTCGCGGACGGCGGTCTCGGGGCTCTTGGCCTCGAGGAACTGGCGCACGGTCTTGCGCAGCTCTTCTTGTTCTTCGGTGAAGGCAAAGTTCATGCGGCGAGTCTGCTGGCCGCGTCGCCGCCCTCGCCAGTTCGCGTGTGTACACTGGTGTACACGATGGTGGGCATCCGTGAGCTCCGAACCGATCTGGCCACCTACCTGCGCCGCGCCGGCGCGGGTCAGCGGGTGGTGGTGAGCGTCGGTGGACGCGCCGTTGCGCAACTCGGCCCCATCGAGGCCGAGCAGGGGCAGACCGTGCTCGCCGACCTCGTGGCCGCCGGAGCCGTGGTGCCACCGCGGCGCACCGATGCCGTGCGCCTCGCGCCACCCGTGCCGGTGTGGAGCGGGGTGCGCCTCGACCGGGCGCTGAAGGAGCTGCGCGGGTGAGCGTCTTCTTCGACACCAGCGCGGCGCTCGCCCTGCACATCGAGTCGCCACTGCGCCGGCTCGCCGTCGACGCGCTCGCCGAGCCCACGTGCGTCAGTGCGCTCGCCCTCACCGAAGCGCTCGCGCTCATCGCCAAGCTCACCGACGAACCCATCGTGCAGGCCGATCTCGAAGACGCCCTGCGCCTGCAGTGGGACCGCTACGCAGTGGTGCCGGTCGACCAGCGCTGCCTCGACCGTGCGGCGCAGCTCCTGCGCGAGCAGCCGTTGCGCCTCGCCGACGCACTGCAGCTCGCCGCCGCCGACCGGCTGCCACGCCCGGTCACGTTCGTCACCTTCGACCCTGCGCAGATCCCGGTCGCGCTGTCATTGGGGTTCGACGTCGTCAGCAACTGACCGCCGACGGGCTGGATGCGCGGCGGTGCGGACACCGGCGGCCGGATCGGGTCGTAGCCTCGTCGACGTGGGAGTGCAGGACGAGCGATGGCGGTTGGCGGTCACCTGGGCCGACGGCAAGCGCGCCGGCCAGGAGCACGCCTCGTTCCCGCTCATCGGACTCGACGAGCGCGCCGTCTGCCGAGCGTTCGGTTTCAAGGGCTCACACGTGCCGTCGCTACCGGTGCCGGTGCACGCCGACCACATCTCGGCGCTGCAGCCGTACGCGGGTCGCACCATCACGATGCCGAGCGGCACACGAGGCGAGTTGCACCTCGACTCCGATGCCACCAGTGCGCGCGACATGGGTCCGCTCCTCGTGGTCGCGCTCGTCGCCGCCGCGCTGGCCGTGGGTCTCTGGCTCGGGGGCGGCGCGGCAGGCGGCGGCTTCGGTGTCGTGCTGCGCGTGGCGGCCGTGCTGGCGGCGCTGCTGGCAGCGTGGAGCTGCGTGTCGGCGTTCCTGGTGATGATGGTGGTGCGCGCCCAGACGCGCGAGCAGCTCGCGGCTGACGCCGCGGCCACACGTCGCCGCCGCTGAGGGCGCGGATTCGTTCGACGTGAAGCCCGACCGGCGCGAGACTGGAGGTGGACGGAGAAGGTGACGCTGATGCGAGCGATCGTGCTGGTGAAGCAGGTGCCCGATCTACGGCTCGGCAGCGTCGGCGTGCGAGCCGACGGCACCATCGATCGTGCCGCGGCGACGCCGATCACCAACCCTGCCGACCTCCACGCGCTCGAGGCCGCGGTGCAGCTCGCCGACGAGGTGTGGGCGCTGTCGATGGGTCCACCGCAGGCGGAAGGAGCCTTGCGCGAAGCGATCGCCGCCGGCGCGAATCGCGGCGTGCTGCTCTGCGATCGCCTACTCGCGGGGTCCGACACGTGGGCAACCGCCAACGCACTGGCGGCCACCATCGAATCGTTGGGTGGTGCCGACCTCGTGCTGTGCGGGATGTCGGCACTCGACGGCGAGACGGGCCAGGTCGGACCGTCGGTGGCCCAACGGCTCGGCTGGCCGCAGGCCACGGGATGCGAGTCGCTCACCATCGAGGGACGGTCGCTGGTGGTGCGGCGCATCGTCGAGGGCGGGGTGGAGCGTCTGCGCCTCCCGCTGCCCGCAGTGGTCACCGTGAGCGAGACGGGGTACGCACCCCGGTACCCGTCGTTCCCGGCCCGACGCCGCGCTGCCACCGCGTCGATCGAGCAGATCAGCGCCGACGACATCGGTCTCGGGCCGACCGACGTGGGCCTTGCTGCGTCACCCACGAAGGTGGCCAAGATGGCCGCCGTGGCGTGGCCGGAGCGCCATTGCCGGTTCGTCGACGACGAGTTCGGGTTCGACGAGCTGCTCGACGCGCTGGTCGAGCGAGGTGCGTTCTCTGCCGGCGGCCGTCTGACAGACGAGAACCCGCCAGAGGTGGCGACCGCCGCGGAAGACACACCTGTCCTCGAGGGCGACGCCGCCCTGTGGGTCGTGTGTCGCTCGATCGACGGTGGGCTCGACCGCGCATCGCGCGAGCTGCTGTCGCAGGCCACGGTGCTGGCGCCCGCGCTGGGCGGTGGGGTGGGCGCGCTCGTGCTCACCGCCGCTGCGGGCGGAGTCGTCGACGATGCCGGCCGCTACGGCGCCGACGTGGTGTACCTGGCCGAGCACCCGGCGTTGGGCGACTACCTCACCGAGCCGTACGCGAGGGTCGTGGCCGACGCAGCACGCGCCCACCGGCCGGCGGCGATGCTGCTCGCTGCCACCACCACCGGACGCGATCTCGGCCCGCGCGTGGCCTCGATGCTCGACACCGGGCTGGCGGCCGACTGCACCGACCTCTACATCGACACGTGGACCCGACTGGGTGTCTCGCACGAGCGACTGCTGCACATGGTGCGCCCCGCAATGGCCGGCGGCGTGCTCGCCACCTGTCTGTGCCCCGAGGCACGACCGCAGATGGCCACCGTACGTCCGGGGGTGTTCGCCATCCGCTCGGCGCCGCGACGGCCGCGGGTGGTGCCGCTCGATGTGACGCTCATGCCCACCGATCAGCGCGTCGAGCTGCTCGAGCGCCGCATCAGCCCGGCCGACGTCGATCTCCGCGATGCCGACGTGGTCATCGCCGGAGGAGCGGGTTGCGATGCGACGAGTTGGCACCTCGTCGAGGAACTGGCGCAGGCGATCGGCGGTCGGGTCGCCGCCTCACGCGGCGCCGTCGAGGCGGGTCTCGCCGAGCGCGCGCAGCAGGTCGGTCAGACCGGCGCCACCATCCGACCCCGCCTGTACGTGGCATGTGGCATCTCGGGCGCGCTGCAGCACGCCGTCGGCATGCAGGAGTCGGCAACGATCGTCGCCATCAACCGCAACCGCGAGGCCGCGATGTTCCGCCTCGCCCACTTCGGCATCGTCGCCGACGCGCGCGAAGCGATTCCTCAACTCGTCGCCGCCCTCCGCCGCCGTGGCGTCAGCACCGACGTGAGCACGGGCGGCAGCCAGTGAGGAGCCCGCCGCCAGCGTTCGCTCAGCCCGCACACATCTGCCGCTCGGGCGCTGGACAGCGGCGTCCACTTCGGGCGATAGGGGTGGGTGCCGGTCCGTCGTAGGGTACCGATGGGCACGCACAAGGAGGCGGAGATGGCTGGCAGACAGGTGTGGCTGATCACCGGTGCGGCCCGGGGCATGGGCAGGTCATTCGTCAGGGCTGCGCTCGACGAGGGCCACGCGGTGGTCGCCACCGGTCGTCGCCCGGCGGATGTCACGGGCATCTTCGGCACACGCGATGACCTCCTCTCGATCCGCCTCGACGTCACGAGCGTCGACGACGCGGATGCGGCGGTGGGTGCGGCCGTCGAGCGGTTCGGTCGTGTCGATGTGGCCGTCAACAACGCCGGGGCGTCGTTCAAGGGGTACTTCGAGGAGATGTCGCCCCGGCAGGTGGAGCAGCAGCTGGCGACGAACCTGGTCGGGCCGATGAACGTCACTCGAGCGGTGCTGCCCGTGATGCGTCGTCAACGTGCTGGTCACCTGATCGCGATCTCGTCGGGCGCCGGTCTGCTGGGGTTCGAGTACTCGTCGGTCTATGCGGCGTCGAAGGCGGGCTTGGAAGGTTGGATGGGGGCGCTCGAACAAGAGGTTGCCCCGTTCGGCATCCGGACCACCATCGTCAACCCGGGCTTCTTCCGAACCGGGCTAGCGAGCCCAGAGTCGCTGATCTGGCCGGCGTTGTCGGTTCCTGACTATGCCGAGCGCAGTGCGGCTCAGCGCACGTGGTGGCAATCTCAAGACGGTCAGCAGGCCGGTGATCCCGACAAGCTCGCACGGGCATTGATCACCATCGTCGGCGAGGACCCGCCACCGCGCCGCTTCCTCGCAGGAGCGGACACGATCGCACTGGCGCAACGAAAGATCGACGAACTGCAGGCACAGATCGAATCGCACCGCGAGCTTTCAACCTCGCTCACATTCGATCCCCGCGACCAGTAGACCGGCGCTCTCACCCGAGCAGAACTGCCGCTCGGCGCTAGCTATTCGGCGCGCCTGACCGGACCGATTCCGGTGATGCCGGGTCAGCGAGCGCGAGGGATGATCGCGCCAAGTTGCAGCATCATGCCGAGGTCGTCCCGAATTGCCCATCGTTCACACACGCGGCCGTCGGCAAGTCGGTACGCGAAGGCCGTGTCACGGGTGAAGTGCCCACTCGGGATTTCGAACCCACGGAACGAGCCACCCGGCCAATGTTGTTGTCGGGTTCCGAACTGGACAACGAGGTCGCCTTCGGCGACGACGTGTGATTCAGTCCAGCGAACCGGGTGGAGATCGCGGCGGGCAGAGCGGAGAAACTCGCGGGTTCCTTCAATGCCCTGTGGACGTCCGGGTGCAAGCGCGTGGTTGATCATGTCGGGCGTACACAAAGCATCGATCCGCTCGATGTCGCCATGGCCGTTTCCCAGATCGTCAATCTCGCGGATGACCGCCTTGTTGTGCTCAAGANNAACATAGGAGCGTCGATCTCGCGCACGTTGTTCTGCGCCGACAATCGTGCTTGCGTCGAGGAGCCGGAGCAGGCAATCTGTGCGCCTCATGACCTCGTGGCGAGACACGGCTTCACAACAGGCGCAGGACGACCTGGACGCACTCGTCAACGCGGCATTGCCCTTCGCCACCCAGCAACTTGAGAAGCACGGCGAGTTCTACCCATACGGAGTGTCGCTCAGTACGGCGGGCGACGAAGGCATGGTGGCGGGCGATCCGGGCGCGGGTGAGCGACCGGCGAGTACAGCGGTGCTCGCCACACTCGTTGAAGGGTTGCGTCGAGAGCGCGATGGCTTGCGGGCTGCCGCGCTCGTTGCAGACGTGCGTTGGTCAGACGGTGACGCGATACGTGTTGAGCTGGAGCATCGCGAAGGGCCGGCGATTGCAGTGCTGCTGCCATACGAGCAGAAGCGGTTTGGTCGCGGTGTCGAGTTCGGCAACCTCACGGCTGGAGAGAGCTCGCCGCAGATTTGGAGCGCATAGCTGCCGATCGGTAAGACGCGTGGGACAGACTGAAGACGTGAGCGCCGAGGAGGAACATCCGGTCTATGGCCCGTTGTCGCGTCTCGTCGATGTGTGGTGCGAACGGCGGGATCTCGGTCACCTCGCGGCGCTGCTACCCGCGTACGTCTACAACTTTGGTCTGACCGACGATTGGGCGGACCTGATGGAGGCCCTTCGAACCATTCGCGCTCAACGCAACTTGCCCGACGGTGAACACGCCGAGATCGAACGGCTCGTCGTCATGCTCGGTGACCACGATCTCGACCTGTGCTCCATTGCGTTCAATCCCGAGCACCGCCGTGCGGCCGAGGAACGTGCGGATACCGGTGTACATCGGGCCGGTAATGACGAATTCGCCGTCGGTGATCGCGAGAACCCGACCCTCGACGTCGAGCGGCGCGCAGGCAAGGCCGATGGACGGCATGTCGGTCTTGCCGCCCAGCGCGAGCCGCACCGACTGCCCGACGCCGGCATCCAGCATCGTTGCCACGGCCTGCGGATCGCGGATCGGCGCGATCGCCACGTCGTCCAGGCGCTGTTCGAGGATCTCCGCCACGACGGCCATGACGTCCTGCGCCCCGCCCGAACCGCAATTGTCGCAATGGTCGATTAGCAGGACCGGTGCGGCGGGATTGGCCGCGCCGAGTGCCTTGGCCCGCGCCACCGATTCCGCGAGAGGCGGTGCGCGAAAGACATATTCTTCGCGCCGCGCCCAGGCCAGCGCGAGCATGTGATCGCAGACCATGCGCGCGTGCTCGCG
>PMCN01000110.1 GCA_003154135.1 Acidimicrobiaceae bacterium | reverse complement strand
CCACCGCGCTGCTGCCCGAGGAGATCGCCCGCCTGCTCGGCCCGCTCGACGAGCGTGAGCGCGAGATCCTCAAGCTCCGCTTCGGCCTCGACCGTGGCGAGCCCCGCACCCTCGAAGAGGTCGGTGAGCACTTCAACCTCACCCGTGAGCGNNAGCGACACCGGCGCCCGCGACCTCCTCGCCGTCTGATCGGTCGCGGCCCTGGGCCGCGGTGAAGTGTCAACCAGTTGTCACGACTCCGGAACGTGTCGCGCTCGCGCCGTCCCTGGGTCTGACTCCTCAGCGTGACTACGATGACGTCCTCACGCGCGAAGGGGAGTGGTCTTGAGCGACGCGTCGCAGGGTCCTGGATGGTGGATCGCATCGGATGGCAAGTGGTACTCGCCCGAGCAGAAGCCCGGACCAGCCACCCCTGAGCCTCCGCCGGAGCCTGTGGTCGCTCCCGATCCGGTCGCCGCGCCGGAGCCGGTCCCTCCGACGGCAGCTCCGGTGACGCCGCCGCCGTTCGCGCAGGAGTCGCCTCCGGTGACCGTCGAGCCCGTTCCGACCGAACCGGTCCCCGTGACCCCTCCGCCGATGGCGACCCCGCCGCCGACGGCGGGGGCGCCGATCGTGGTGCCGCCACCGGCGGCGCCTCCCGGCACCCCTCCGCCCATGATGACGCCCCCCGCCGGGGGGTACGCGGCCCCACCGCCCATGGCGGCCCCGGTCCCGGTCGGCGCGCCGGAGAAGAAGGGCAACGGCTGCCTCAAGGCTGCGCTCATCGTCGGCGGCATCCTCGTCGTGCTCGGCATCGGCACGTTCATCGCCCTCGCCTTCGTGGTCAACAAGGGCGTCGACACGGTGAACAGCAAGCTCGACGCCCAGAAGAAGGTCGAGAACCGCACCGGTATCCACTCGAGCAGCTTCAACACCGAGCACCCGCCCCAGGACGACCTCGCCGGCGACTGGAAGTGCACCTCCACCGCCGGTGGCGATCCGCAGGTCACGGGCACGGTGAAGAACAACAGCTCCAACCCGAGCTCCTACAGCATCACCGTCTCGTTCAAGCAGAACGGGACGCAGTTCGACACCGGAACCGGGCTCGTCATCCAGGTGGAGCCGGGCCAGACGCAGTCCTTCCAGGCCACCGGCTCGGTGACGCCCACCGGCGGGTTCACCTGCAAGATCGAAGACATCGAGCGCACCGACTTCAAGACGGGCAACTGACGACGTCAAGCGGGGCAGCTGACCGCACACGAACTGACCGCCAGCTGGCCGAGAGGTGAGGCCGGGCAGCAGGTCCGGCTGGGGACAGACCTGCTGCCTTCGGCCATCGAAACCGCTCGCAAACGGGTTGGGCGTCAACCGTCCATCCCGGGGGCGGGCACGAGCGGCCCTTCGACGAGCACGATCGCACAGGGTCCATGAGACGACGATGAGAGCCAGCACCGCGTTTCTCATCTTCGCCTCATGAAGGCGGCGTTAGCCTGCGGTCGTGCGTGTGCTGGTGGTCGAGGACGAGGTGAAGATGGCGGCCCTCGTGCGTCGTGGGCTCGAACGCGAGGGCTACGCGGTCGACATCGCCACCGACGGCCGCGAGGCCCTCTGGGCGGCCCGGGAGCAGGAGTACGACGCCATCGTGCTCGACGCCATGATCCCGGAGCCTGACGGGTTCGCCGTCTGCCACACCCTTCGGGACGAGAGTCGCTGGGCTCCGGTGCTCATGCTCACCGCCCGCGACTCGGTGGAGGATCGGGTGCGAGGGCTCGACGCGGGGGCCGACGACTACCTCACCAAGCCGTTCGCCTTCGAGGAGCTCTTCGCCCGGCTGCGGGCGCTGACCCGCCGGGGCCCGATCGAGCGCCCGACGGTGCTCGAGGTCGGTGACCTCACGCTCGACCCGGGCACCCACGCGGTGCGCCGCGGGACCGAGCGGATCGATCTCTCGGCCAAGGAGTTCGGGCTGCTCGAGTTCCTCATGCGTCACCCCGACGAGGTGCTGTCGCGGTCGCGCATCCTCGAGCACGTGTGGGACTTCGCCTACGAGGGCGGGTCCAATGTCGTCGACGTCTACGTTCGATACCTGCGCGAGAAGGTCGATCGGCCCTTCGGTCGAGCCGACATCGAGACCGTGCGGGGCGTGGGGTACCGATTGCGGATCGATGGCCTCGCCGACACTCGTACCGAAGAGCGGCCGGCCGAGGTGGGTGGCGCCTGACACGCTCGCGGTCACGTCCGTACGCTGTGTCGGTGGCGATCCTGCCCTCCTCGCTGCGCAGCCGGCTGGCCCTGCTGTTCGCCTTCGGCTCCGCCGTCATGATGGTCGTGCTCGTCGGCGCCCTCTACGTGGTGCTCGATCGGGCGCTGCTCAGCTCGGTGGACCGCGGCCTGCGCATCCGGGCCGACGATCTGGCCCAGGTGGCATCGGACGAGGACGGGGAGATCCCCGATCGCGACCCGTTCGTGCAGGTGGTCGCGCTCGACGGTCGCGTCACCGCCCCCGCCTCGGGCATCAACCACGACACGCAGGCGCTCACCGCGGAGCAGCTCGCCCGTGTCGGCACCGGCCAGATGTTCCAGGTCGACCTGCCCCAGCTCGGCGGGACCAGCCGGGTCCTCGCCCGACCGATCGAGGTGGGCGGCACCCCGATGGTGCTGGTGGTCGGCTCCTCGCTCGACAGCTACGAGCACACCCGCGAGCGGCTGGCGCTGGTGCTGCTTGCGGCCAGCCCGGTTCTGATCCTGTTGCTCGCCGGTAGCGGATGGGTGCTCGCCGGGGCGGCGCTGCGGCCGGTCAAGCGGATGACCCAGGAGGCCGAGGACATCTCGGTCAACGAGCTCGATCGTCGGCTCGCGGTCCCCGATGGCCACGACGAGATCGCGCACCTGGCCTCGACGATCAACGCGCTGCTCCAGCGGGTCGAGCAGTCGGTGCAGCACGAGCGCCGGTTCGTCGACGACGCGAGCCACGAGCTGCGCACGCCGATCTCGATCCTGCGCGGTGAGCTCGAGTTGGCGTTGGCCCGACCCGGAGATCACGACGAGGTCGTCGCCGCGCTCGAGAGCTCGCTCGACGAGGCGATCAGGCTCGGTCGGCTCGCCGACGATCTGCTCGTGCTGGCCCGCTCGCGGACCGGGGAGCTGGCGCTGCACCCGCGGCCGGTCGAGCTCGGTGCCGCGGCCACCCGCGTCGCCCGCCTGCTCGGCGACGGCGTGCCGGTGCACGTGGATGGATCGGCGCAGGCGTGGGCCGATCCCGATCGGGTCGAGCAGATCCTGTTGAACCTGGTGTCGAACGCCAAGCGCTACGCCGCCTCGCGCGTGGCGGTCGTCGTCGGCGAGGTCGACGACGGGGCAGAGCTGGTGGTGGCCGACGACGGCCCGGGGTTCGCGGCCTCGATCATGCCCGTCACCTTCGAGCGCTTCGTGCGTCCCGACCGGGCCCGGGGCCGAGACACCGGCGGCACGGGCCTGGGGCTCTCGATCGCGGCCACCCTGGCCCGGTCACAGGGAGCGAGCATCGAGGCCGGCAACGGCTCGGCGCTCGGCGGCGCATGGGTGCGCCTGGTGTTCCCGGGGGAGTCAGGGCATCGCGTCGGGGAGGTCGAGCGAGCCGGGCCGGCCGATGCGGGCGATGGCGCCGAGCCGGGCGTCGGTGCCGGGCCCGTGGTGCACGACCGCTCCTGATCCGGCGCCGTCGAGCGACGCGGCGACCGCGGCTCGAACGTCGAGGGACTACGGGGCTCAGCGGCTACGGGACGAGCGGGCGGCCGAGCTGGCGGACGTGCCGGTAGTGGGACCGCAGGGCGAAGCGCAGGCTCGGTTGCACCCGATAGGGGATCTCGAACTCGGCGCACGTCGCTTCGACGATGGGGGCGACGGTCGGGTACGTGGTGTGCGGGAGGCGGGGGAACAGGTGGTGCTCGGTCTGGTAGTTGAGCCCGCCGATGTACCACGTGATCAGGCGGGCGGTCGGCCCGTTGCCGTGGCAGAAGTCGACGCTCGAGCGCACCTGCCACTCGTGCCAACGGGCATCCGGCCGGTTCGCCGCCTCGCAGAAGGCCGCCTCGGTGACGGCGTGGGCGAGTTGGAAGACGACGCCGAGGAGCACCCCGGTGAGGGCCAGGACGGCGGTGGCGCCGATGGCCACGATCCACCAGGGGTGGAACAGCAGCGGGAGACCGAGCATGACGGCGATGAACACCGTCTTGGTGACCATGAGGATGGAGTAGTCCCGGGCCGTCGGGCGTCGGCCATGGCGGTCACCGGTGAAGGACTCGGCCACGGTGCTGACCACGTCGGCCACGATGATCGAGATGGCGGTGAACCCGTAGAGCGGCCAGAGGTAGAGGTGCTGCAGGCGGTGCCAGGAGTGCCGGGTCTGCGCCGGAGCGAGGCGGGCGAAGGGTCGCAGCTCGATGTCGTGGTCCTTGCCCACGACGTTCGGCGCCGAGTGATGGACCATGACATGACCGTCGATCCAGCGTTGGGAGCTGGCGCCGATGGCGTGGATCGACCAGCCGGCCGCCCGGTTGGCGTTCGTGAGGCGCTTGGACCCGCGGGACGGGAAGAACGCGTTGTGGTTGGCGTCGTGCTGGATGTTGAACCCGACCGCCGCCATGGCCAGCCCGAGCGACACGCAGGCGACGATGCCGGTCACCCAGCCCGACGCCGCGAGGATCATCAGGTAGGACGCCGCGTACCAGCAGGCGACGACGGCACCCTTGCGATGGAGCCGGCGGTAGGCGGTCGCCATCGTCTCCGGGTCGAGCCGGGCATCGACCCGCTCGTTCAGCTCCGACGCGAACCCACCGCCCGCTCCGTCGGTCCCCGAGGGGGCATCGGTGCGGCTGGCGCAGGTGGCGGCCGCGAGGAGCTCGGGGCGGTGCAGATGGGGGATGTCGAGCAGGGGAGTGATGTGACGAGCTCTCTGAACAGGGTGCACCCGGCCGGGGTCGGCCCCGGCGGGTGCAGCGGAGTCGCCATCGTAGTGATGGCCAGGGGTGCCAACGGGGTCACCCCCTGATGCATGCACCATCGTCGTCCCGGTCGCCGAGCTTGAGCGAGGTGCCAGAGGTGTGCCGACGGCCGCCCCGCGGGACTGGCGGAGGTGGACGGGAATCGAACCCGCCGGACGAGGATCGCTCGTCCCAACCGCTTTGAAGGCGGCGGAGTCCACCAGGTACCCGGACACCTCCGCCGGAGATGCTAACGGCACCGGCCGTCGCGGCGGCTGGCTACGCTCGCACCATGAAGCGTCTCATCGTGTTGCTCGCGTTGATCGGTCTCGTAGCGATCGCCGTGAAGAAGTTGCAGCAGTCCTGAACACCCTCTTCTGCTCCGACTCCGCGCTCACCAGGTACGGAGCCGCTTGGCGCGCTGTCGCACCCGATCTGCAGTTCCTCGCGCTCCCGCACGGCCGACGGCTCGATCAGCGCGAGATCGACACCATCGACCTCGCGGTGTTCAGCGCCGACCTCTGGGGTGAGGGTCGCGGCCCGTCGTTCATGAAGGTGCTGCTCCAGGCGCCACACGCGCAGTGGCTGCACATGTTCTCGGCGGGCCTCGACAACCCGATCTTCGCCGAGCTCCGTCGCCGCGGCCTCACGGTCACGCACTCGGCGGGCTCGTCGGCCACCCCCATCGCGCACTCGGTGATCATGCAGGTCGTGGCGATGTGTCGGCAGGCCCGCCCGCTCGCGGTCGCGCAGTCGGCGCACCAGTGGGCCGACGTCGAGGTGCCCGACGTGGAGGGCCGCACGATGGGCATCATCGGCCTGGGCAGCATCGGCAGCGAGGTGGCTCGCCTCGCTGCCCACTTCGGCATCACCGTGATCGGCGTTCGGCGCACGCCCCAGGGCGACGAGCCGTGCGACACGTGGCCCACGAGCCGCCTCCACGAACTACTACCGATGGTCGACGATCTCGTGCTCACCGCACCGCTCACCGACGAGACCCGGGGCATCATCGGCGAACGCGAGCTCGCCATGCTCCGGCCGGGAGCCCACCTCGTCAACGTCGGCCGCGGCGAACTGGTCGACGAGGCGGCACTGGTGAGCGCGCTGCAATCGGGTCAGGTGGGCGCGGCCGCGCTCGACGTGTTCGTGGTCGAGCCGTTGCCGGTCGAGCATCCGCTGTGGGACATGCCGAACGTCATCATCACACCGCACAGCTCGGGGTCGACACCGCTCGCCGCGCAGCGGGCGGCCGACGTGTTCGCCGACAACCTCGCCCGCTG
Organism: Acidimicrobiaceae bacterium; assembly: GCA_003154135.1. Classification (GTDB taxonomy): domain Bacteria; phylum Actinomycetota; class Acidimicrobiia; order Acidimicrobiales; family Ilumatobacteraceae; genus UBA668. The sequence goes on along the minus strand of PMCN01000110.1, from coordinate 9,256 downwards.
GGTGCGCGGCGAGCCGCTGCGCAACGAATCGGCCTGACGTGCAACCGGTCATCGTGGGTGACGTCGTGGTCCAGCCGTTGTACGACGGCACGGCCGTGCTCACGACCGACATGTTCTTCGGCAGCGACTGGACCGAGCACCGTCACCTCCTCGCCGACGACGGCACGCTCGTGGTGCCCGTGGGTGGCTTCCTCGTGCGACTCGGCGAACACCTCGTGCTGCTCGACGCGGGCGTGGGCGACGTGCACGACACCATGTTCGACGGCGGGCGGATGTTGGAGAGCCTTCACGCCGTCGGCGTGCGCGAGGCCGACATCGACACCATCGTCGTGTCGCACCTCCACAGCGACCACATGGGCTGGCTCGAGCGTGACGGCGCGATCACCTTCCCCAACGCCACCATCCACGTCGGCGCGGCCGACTGGCGCTTCTTCGTCGACGAGCAGGCGAACGGCAAGCGTCGGGCCGAGCGCCTGCGTGTGGTGCAGGAGCACGTGTCGCTCATCCACCACGACGGCACCGCGATCCTGCCCGGCCTGGTCACCCGCGCCACGCCCGGCCACACGCCGGGTCACACCAGCACCGTCATCACCAGCGGCGCCGAACGCCTCATCGTGCTCGGCGACGCACTGCACTGCCCGGCACAGCTCACCGAGACCGAGTGGGAGTTCCTCTACGACGAAGACCGCGCACTCGCCGCCCGCACCCGTCAGGCGCTCGTACGGGAAGGTGAACAAACAGGGACCATGTTGCTCCCATGCCACTTCCCGGGTATGACCTTCGCGCGGCTTCTACCCATGCAGGGAGTGCGCCGATGGTCAATCGGCTGAACCAAGAGATCGAACTGAAGCTGCACGTGCCGGCCGGTCAGGCCGCTGCCGTGGAAGCCGCGGTCAACGGCCGCAACGGCGCCACCCGCACTCACCTGCAGGCCGCCTACTTCGACACGCCCGACCACGAGCTGGCCGCAGCCGGCATGGGATGGCGCGTGCGCCGCGAGGGCCGCATCTGGGTGCAGACGTTGAAGGCCACCATCGCCGGCGGCGGTGACGGGCTGCGCCGCGAAGAGCACAACGTGGTCGTCAGGGGCCGCGCCATGCCCGACGCCGATGCATCGCTGCACCTCGGCACGCCGGCGGGCGAACGACTCGCCGAGGTGCTCAACGCATCGGTCGACATGGCCGGCCAGACCTTCCGCACCGACGTGTGGCGTCGCACCCGTGCCGCGCGCGTCGACGGTGGTCGGGTGGAGCTGGCGTTCGACACGGGCACCATCGCCTCCGGCGACGCGTCGCTGCCCGTCTGCGAGCTCGAGATCGAGTTGCTCGCCGGCACCCCGCAGGCGGTCATCCACACGGCACGTACCTGGGTGCGCCGTCACGGTCTCTGGATCGACGCGATCAACAAGGCGCAGCGCGGCGTGATGCTGTCGCAGGGCGCCACCGAGGTGCCGGTGGTGCGCGCACCACAACCCACGCTCACGCCCGCGATGAGCGCCGACGCCGCGGTGCGCGAGATGATCCGCGCCTGCCTGGTGCAGATCATGGCCAACGCCAGTGCGGTCGCAGGCGGGCTGGGCGGTCACGAACACGTGCACCAGACGCGCATCGGCATCCGCAAGCTGCGCACCGTGCTCCGCGTGTTCGGCGACCTGTCGCCCATCGACCCCGACTGGTCGCCGCGTCTCGCCGAGGTGTTCTCCCGCCTCGGCACCTCTCGCGATCGCGAGGTGGTGCTGTCGAACTGGCTCACCGCGCTCGCCGATGTCGGCGGTCCATCCATCCACCCTTCCACCGAACCGCCTGAAGACCCAGGCGTACCACTACGCGACCCGGCGTTCTCGCTGCTGCTGCTCGACCTGCTGCACTTCGTCCACGGTCAGGCCGACGACGACGGCCCCGATCTCGTCACCGAGGTGTCCGACCGGCTCCAGCAGCTGCGCAAGAAGTCGCTGCGCCACGCCCGCGACTTCGGTCGCCTGAGCACCGAGCAGCGGCACCTGCTGCGCAAGCGGCTCAAGCGCCTTCGCTACACGGCCGAGCTCACCGGCGCGCTGTTCTCGCAGAAGAAGGTGCAGCGCTACCTCCGCGCGCTCGAGCCGGCGCAGGACGCGCTGGGAGCGCTCACCGATCTCGGCGTGGCCACCGACCTGTTCCACGACATGACCGAGGCCGATCCGCAGGCGTGGTTCGCCGTGGGCTGGCTGTCGTCGCGACACGACGAGGTGGTCGAGGCGTGCACGGCGCCGTTGCAGGCGGCCGCGAAGGCACCCTCTTACTGGCGTTGACGCACCCCCTCGGCCATTAGGACAGCCGTTAGGACAGCCGGCACGTTGGTACCCGACCGTGCGGTCGATATGGTCGGCCTCGACCTCCCCCAGTCGCCCCTCCCACTCCTGGGGGTAGTCCATGATCCTCTGCTGGTCCGCGAAGGGCGGCAGCGGCACCACGGTGGTTGCTGCTGCGCTCGCACTGCTCATCGCCCGCACTCGCCCTTGCGTGCTGGCCGACCTCGCCGGCGACCTGCCGGCCGCGCTGGGGCTCCCCGAGCCGGCAGGCCCCGGGCTGCACGACTGGCTGGCGTCGCCCACGGCCGACGTCGCCGCGCTCTGCCGGCTCGCCCAACCCGTCACCGACGGCATCGAGCTGTTGCCCTGCCGTGCTCTGTCGACCCGTGCCGTGTCGACCGCACAGCCGGGTCCGCCGAACTGGGCAGCGCTCGCCGAGGCGCTGACCGCGCTCGACGCAGAGGTGGTCATCGACGCCGGCGCCGGCCCGCCGCCACCGTCGCTGCTCGCCGCGGCCGATCGCACGCTGCTGGTGACGCGTCCGTGCTACATCGCGTTGCGCAGGGCGGTGGCCGACGGCATCACCCCGACGGCCGTCGTGGTGGTGTGCGAGCCGGGCAGGTCGCTCGGCGTGCGCGACATCGAGCAGGCCGTGGGTGCGCCCGTGGTGGCCGAGGTGCCGTTCGATCCGGCCATCGCGCGGGCGGTCGACGCCGGCCTGCTGGCCGCCCGCGTGCCGCGCACCCTCCTTCATTCGCTGCGAGGTGCCGCATGATCGACCTCGTCGCCGAGCAATCCGCGCTCGGTGGGCTCGAACGGTGGCTGCGCGACCCTGCGGTCACCGAGGTGCTCGTCAACGGTGGCAGCGACGTCTGGGTCGAGCGCGCGGGGCGTCTCGAGCGCGTCGGCAGCATGCGGCCCGCCACGCTGCTCGCGGCCATCGAGCACATCCTCGCCCCCGTGGGCCGGCGGCTCGACCGTGCCCACCCCACCGTCGACGCCCGGCTGCCCGACGGGTCGCGGCTCTGCGCGGCGGTCGAACCCATTGCAGTCGACGGGCCGTGCCTGGCCATCCGCCGGTTCTCGGTGCGGCCACACCCACTCGACGGATTCGCACCGCCCGAGGTGGCCCGCCTCCTGCAGCACGTCGTCGAGGCCCGCTGCAACGTGATGGTCAGCGGTGCCACGTCGTCGGGAAAGACCACGCTGCTCAACGCGCTGGCGCACCTCGTGCCCGCCCACGAACGGATCATCACGCTCGAGGACGTGGCCGAACTGCGGCTGCCGCACCCGCACGTCGTGCGCTTCGAGACCCGCGAGGCAACACCCGACGGAGTGGGCGAGGTGGCGCTCGACCACCTGTTGCGCACCGCACTGCGCATGCGTCCCGACCGCCTCGTGGTGGGCGAGATCCGCGGGCACGAGGCCGTGCACCTCCTGCAGGCGCTCAACACCGGCCACGACGGCTCGTTGGCCACGGTGCACGCCAACAGCGCGCTCGACGCGCTCGACCGGCTGTCCACTCTGGTGTTGCACGAGGCGGGCAACTGGCCTCTCGATGCGGTGCGCCAGCACGTCACGCGAGCCGTCGACGTCGTGGTGCACGTGGCACGGCACGCCGACGGTGCGCGGCGGGTGGTCGAGGTGGCCGAAGTGGTGGCCGGCACGTACGAGCACGCCGGCTTCGTGGTGCGCACGCTGGCCACCGGGACCCAGGTGTGCAGCGGGCTGCAGCGGGGACGCGCGTGAACGTCGCGTGGGTCGCGGCACCAGCAGTCGTCGTGATCGCAACGCGGGTGCGCACCCGCTGTCTCACGGCGCGACGACCCAGCGTGCCTCATCGGCAGAAACGGCCTCTGCGCTCTCCCACCACCGTGCACTGGGCCGACCTGCTCGACGCCATCGCTGCCGAGGTGCGCAGCGGTCATAGCCTGAGCGTGGGCTACACGATTGCGATGGAGCGAGCCGAAGTGCACGGCGACGTGTTGCGACCCGGCTGTGCGTTTGCCGCGCTCGCCACGTCGGTCTCACAGCAGCCCGACGAGGCGTTGGTGCTGCACGCCCTCACCACTGCGGCCACGCTGGGCGGCCACACCGCGGCAACGCTGCAGGCCGCCGCAGGCGTGCTGCGCGAGCGGGCTGCCGTGCGCGACGAGGCAACAGCACAGAGTGCGCAGGCTCGGCTCAGCGCACGCGTGCTCACCGCCGTGCCCGTGCTGTTCGCCGCCTGGAGCGCGCTCACCAGTTCGTCGTTCCGCACCGCGCTCGTCAGCCCGTTCGGCGCAGTGGCCGCAGCACTGGGCGTGCTGGGCAACCTGGCCGGCTGGGCATGGATGCGCCACCTCGTCAGCAGCGTCGCGCCATGAACGAGCAGTGGGTCGACGCGTCGCTGGCGCTGGCCATCGTGGTCGTCGCGCGCGGGCTCCGTCCGCGAGCGAGTCGCCGGCCGGTGCGTCACGAGGCGATCGCTCCACCACCACGGGCGGCCTCGGCCCGTGCCCGACGGCGAACGGTCGAGGCCGGGTACGCCGACGCGGTGGAACTGGTGGTGCTCGCCGTGCGAGCCGGCCACCTGCCGGCCGCAGCACTGCGCGCGGTGCAGCCCCACCTGCCGGCCGCGCTCGCCGACGGCTTCGGTGCGGTGCTGCAACGCGTCGATGCGGGACACCGCTTTGCCGACGCGCTCGACGAGCTGCCGCGCAGCCTGGGCTCGGTGGCCGTGTCACTGGCGCAGAGCCTCGCAGCGGCCGACCGCGACGGGTTGCCGCTCGCGCCCGTACTCGAACGCCTCGCCTTCGACGCCCGCATGCTGCGCCGCCGGCGGGCCGACACGCTGGCCCGGCAGCTGCCCGTGCGCCTCTCGCTCCCGCTGGTGCTCTGCACGCTCCCCTCGTTCGTGCTGCTCGCCGTGGTGCCGTTGCTGCTCGCAGCCCTGTCGTCGCTCCGCCGGTGAGCGATCCTGCACCCACTCCCGACGACGGAGGTCGACGATGAACGCTCTGCTGGCACTGATGACACGCGTGCACGCCTGGTACCTGACGGGTCAGGAACGTGACGCCGAACGTGACGCTGAACGGCACGGTGACGCTGGTCAGGCCACCGTCGAGTACGCCCTGGTGCTGCTCGGCGCCGCACTCGTGGCACTGCTCGTGGTGGCCTGGGCAACGGCCGGCGGCGGCGCCGGCAAGATCGGCAGGCTCTTCGACCGCGTGCTCGACGCAGTGCTGAGCAAGGTGTGAGCCCCCACCGCGACCGCGGACAGGCCACCGTCGAACTCGCGCTTTCGCTGCCCGTGCTGTGCGTGCTGCTGCTCGGTGTCGTGCAGGTGGCGGTGGTGGCCCGCGACCGGCTGGCCGTGCAACTCGCCGCGCGTGAAGCGGCACGTGCCGCGGCGTTGTCGCCCGCCCCGGGTGTGGCAGCCGCGGCCGCACGAGCCGCGGTGGCGCTCACACCGTTGCAGGTGCAGATCGACGAGCACGACGGCATGGTCACCGCCACGGTGCGCTACACCGATCCCACCGATGTGCCGCTCGTCGGGGCGCTGCTCCCCGACCTCGACGTCGTCGCGTCGGTCACGATGGCCGTCGAGCCGCCGTAGCGGCGCCGCTAGCGTTGCCCCGGATGGATCTCGTGTGCCGACTCACCACCGTGGGCGATCTCGCCGTGCTGCAGGTCAACGGCGAGATCGACCTCGCCACGCTGCCGCTGCTGCGCGATCACCTGTCGCGCGCAATCGGTGAGCACCCGGGCACCACCGTGCACGTCGATCTCGACGGCGTGACCGCGCTCGACGACACCGGGCTCGGCATGCTGCTGGGAGCCGCGGGCCAGGCACGCGAGCACGGCGGCGATCTGGTGCTCGTGTGCACCAACGACCGGCTCCTGCAGCGCTTCGAGCTCACCGGACTCACCCGCGCCGTCACCGTGAAGGCATCGCTGGTCGTGCGACCGGGAGCCTGAGCGGTCGCACCGATCAGGGTGAGGGCTTGGGCCGCGGGCGTCGCACTCCGCGCTTGTCGAGCGCCTTCTCCTGGGCCCGTTGCTCCTCCTCGAGGACGGCCTCCTCGGCGACGAGCCGCTTCATGCTGTCGAGCCGGCGCAGGTCGAGCCGCCCATCGGCCACAGCCGCGTTGACCGCGCAGCCGGGTTCCTGCTCGTGCTTGCAGTCGCGGAACCGGCAGTGGTCCATCAGGTCGAAGACGTCGGAGAACGCACGCTCGATGCCACGCCCGCTGCTCCACAGGCTGACAGCGCGCACGCCGGGCGTGTCGATGAGCCAGCCGTCGCCGGGCAGGCGCACGAGCTGGGAGGCGTTGGTGGTGTGCCGGCCCCGCTGGTCGCCCTCGCGCACGTCGGCGGTGGCCTGCCGTTCCTGGCCGACCAGTGCGTTGACGAGCGTGCTCTTGCCGACGCCGCTCGCCCCGAGCAGCGCGATGGTCGCGTTGCCCGCGGCGAGTGCACGCAGCGATTCGACGCCTTCGCCGCTGATCCCGCTGGCGAGCATCACCAGCACGTCGGGGGCCACGTCGCGCAGGGCGGCGAGCGTGTGCTCGGGGTCGTCGATGAGGTCGTTCTTGGTGAGCACCACCACCGGCCGCGCCCCGCTGTCGAAGGCCAGCACCAGCTCGCGTTCGAGACGGCGCTGGTTGGGCGGCGACGTGAGCGCGTGCACCAGGACCACCACGTCGATGTTGGCGGCGATGGTGTGCGCCTCGGCGCGGTTGCCTTCGAACGAAGCCCTGCGCACGAACGCGCTGCGCCGCGGCATCACCTCCTGGACGCGCTCGCCATCGTCGGTGACCACCACGAAGTCGCCCACGGCCACGTCGGCGCCGATGTTGCGCATTCGCAGCGGTGCGTCGTCCAACGACACCAGGACGGTGCTCCAACCACGATCGAGCCTGCTCACACGCCCTGCGGCCGAGGGAGAGCCGAGCTCACGCCAGCGTGCGGTGGCCTCGAGGTGCCAGCCGAGTCGTGCGTCACGTGTCGTGCTGATTTTCACAACGGTAGCGTTGCGAATCAACACGGCCGCGCCCCCGGGCGGCCGAAGTGGGAGGAACCTGACATGCTCGCTCGCCTGGCGCGCTTCAGCTATCGCCGTCGTCTCCTGATGGTGTTCGGCATCTGGCTGCCCATCCTCGTCGTCCTGTCCGTGGTCGGCGGGAAGATGGCCGACTACCACACGAGCTTCGAGCTGCCCAACAGCGAGTCGCGCGACGTCACCACCCTGTTGAAGTCGGTGGGCCAGGGCAGCCAGGGCGGCGCCACCGCGCAGATCGTGTTCACCGCGGCGCAGGGCACGCAGGACGCAACCGTGAAGGCGGCGATGAGCGACCTGTTCACCAAGATCGCCGCGATCAAGGACATCAGCATCATCAGCCCGTACTCCACCGCGGGTGCCCGTTACAACAGCCCCACCAAGCCCATCTCGTTCGCGCAGATCTCCTTCCCCACACGCGGCCAGAGCGAGGCGCTCAAGCTGGCGAACCAGATCAAGGACCTCGGCAAGCAGGTGCACGTGCCGGGGCTGCAGATCGAGTACGGCGGCCAACTGTTCGGCCAGTTCAAGTTCCCGCCCAGTGAGCTGCTCGGCATCATCGCCGCCGTCATCATCCTCCTCCTCGCGTTCGGTTCTGTGCTCGGCATGGGCCTGCCCATCGGCACCGCGCTGTTCGGACTCGGCGCCGGCATCGGCCTGGTGGGCATCGGCTCGCACTTCCTGTCGATGCCCGAGTTCTCCACGCAGATGGCCGCGATGATCGGCCTCGGCGTAGGCATCGACTATGCGCTGTTCATCGTCACGCGCTTCCGCGAAGGACTGCACTCGGGCCTCGACCCCGAGGAGGCCACCGTGCGCGCGGTCGACACATCGGGTCGGGCGGTGCTGTTCGCCGGCATCACCGTGATGATCTCGCTGCTCGGCCTGTTCGTGGTGGGCATCTCGTTCGTGCGCGGGCTCGCCGTGGCCGGCGCGCTGGCCGTTCTGGTGATGGTGTTCGCCGCGCTCACCCTGCTGCCCGCACTGCTCGGCTTCGCCGGCCGCAAGATCGAACGCACCACGTGGGCGGCAGCGGTCACCGTCGGATGCTTCGTGCTGGGCGGAATCGCCTTCGTCATCACAGGTGCCATTGCCGTTCTCGGCGCCGGCGTGCTGCCAGGGTTCTTCCTGCTCCTCTACACGATGGCCGTGAAGTTCCGCCGCGTCCCCCGCATCGGCGCACTGCACCGAACGATGCCCGAGCACCGCGTGAAGTCGAAGGAGCAGCAGTTCTGGTGGAAGTGGAGCCGCGGCATCCAACACCGGCCGTGGCCCGCCTTCATCGGCGGCGTGGTGGTGCTGGTGGTGCTCGCCATCCCGCTGTTCGGCATCCGCCTCGGCTTCGGCGACACCGGCAACCTCCCGTCCGACTACACCGCTCGCAAGGCGTACGACCTCATCGCCGAGGGCTTCGGGCCCGGCTTCAACGCGCCGCTCCTCCTCGTCACCGACGACGCCAAGGCCACCGACGCCGCAGTGGCGGGCGTGAACACCGCCGTGGCCGCGGATCCGAACGTGGCGTTCATCTCGCCGGCCGCACCCGTGTCCAAGGGCGTCTACGTCTGGCAGGTGTACCCGAAGACGAGCGCGCAGGACAAGGCCACCACCGACCTCGTGCATCGCCTGCGTCACGACGTGCTGCCCGCGACGGGCCTGCAGGTGAAGGTGGGCGGGTTCAACGCCGGTTCGGTCGACTTCGCCGCCTACCTCGGCAGCCGCCTTCCCATCCTCATCGGCGGCGTGCTGGTGGTGAGCTTCCTGCTGCTGATGATCGTGTTCCGCAGCCTGTTGGTGCCGCTGAAGGCGGTCATCATGAACCTGCTGTCCGTGGGCGCGGCCTACGGCATCACCGTCGCCATCTTCCAGTGGGGCTGGGGTATGACCCTCATCGGCGTCGACCGCGCCGGCCCCATCGAGGCCTGGGCACC
>PMCN01000223.1 GCA_003154135.1 Acidimicrobiaceae bacterium | reverse complement strand
AGCTCGTTCGAGTGGTGCTCGAACGGCCCGACGAAGACCACCGGTCGCTCGTCGGCGGGGATGAGGTCGCTCAGGTGGTAGCGGTCGTCGAGGTCGGCCGGCACGCGCAGGTTGAGGATGGCGATGAGCTTGTCGATCGCGCCCGTGCAGCCCGACCCGGTGAAGATGACGCACGTCTCGTCGTCGCCGCCGACCGCGTCGCGCACGATGTGCCGGGCGTCCTCGCGCAGCCGGGTGGTCTGCAACCCCGTGCCCGACGATTCGGTGTGCGTGTTGGCGTAGCGGGGGAGCACCTCGTCGCGGATGAAGTCCTCGATGAACTCGAGCGCCCGGCCCGATGCGGTGTAGTCGGCGTAGGTGATGCGTCGGGGTCCGTACGGGCCGTCCATCACCAGGTCGTCGCCGATGACGCCCTCGCGGATGCGACGCAGCAGCGGTGTCTCGGCGGGGATGTCCATCGATCGCAACCTATCCCCAACGGGTGGGTGTTGGCGCGGCCGCCTCCGCTGGGCGAAGATCAGGGCGAGAAGGAGATCGACATGGCTGATTCAACCGTTCGTCACATCGTGGTCGGGTTCGACGGGTCGGAGTGCTCGGCCCACGCGCTCGGGTGGGCCCTGCAGCTCGGCGCGTCGCTGGGCGCCGACGTCGCGGTCGTGTCGGCNNCGCTTCTCGGAGCAGGTCGACACCATCCGCGAAGCCGGCCTCGAGGTGGTCACGCGAGTCGTCGAGGGCGACGCCGTCGACGTGCTGATGGCCAGCGCCGCCGAGGCCGACCTGCTCGTGCTGGGTCGGCGCGGTCACCAGGGGTTCGGCACCCGCCTGCTCGGTTCCACCAGCCGCCACCTCGCCGACCACGCCCCCTGCTCGGTCGTCGTCGTCCCCGAGCAGATCGACCGCTGACCCCTCGGCTGCGAGTTGCGAGCACGTTCTGGGGCTGATTCGTGCCAAACACGCTTCTGGGCAGGAATCCCGCCGGTTTCCGGTGCTGGCTCGACCCAGAAGCCGGAGGCCACGAACGCTGACGGCGCGAGTCGGAGCGCTCAGTGAGGCGCGGTGAGCTCGGCGAGGAGCTGTTGCACCAGTCGGTCGATCTCGTCGCGGATGGGCCGCACCGCGTCGACGCCCTGGCCCGCCGGGTCGGGGAGCGCCCAGTCGAGGTAGCGCTTGCCCGGGTAGAAGGGGCACTCGTCGCCGCACCCCATGGTGATCACCACGTCGGATGCTCGNNGCCGGGTTGATGGTGTCGGCGGGTGCAGTGCCGGCCGAGCGAACCACCACGCGGTCGCCGCCGTGGTGGGCGAGCAGCGCAGCAGCCATCTGCGATCTGCCGGCGTTGTGGATGCACACGAACAGCACCTCGGGCACGCGGTCGGTCACGAGCGGGCCTGCGAGTGGCGATGAGGGAACAGGAAGCGAACGAGCCCGAACGCGAGGAACGCACCGAGCACCTGCATGGCGATGAACATCGGCGCCGACGACGGCTTGATCCCGGCGAAGGTGTTCGACAACATGCGGGCGATCGTGACCGCCGGGTTGGCGAAGCTGGTCGACGAGGTGAACCAGTAGGCGGCACCGATCCACACGCCGACTGCGAACGGCACGGCATCGTTGCGGCCGGTGCGGACGCAGCCGTGGATGACCAGCAGCAGGCCGACGGTGGCGACGACCTCCGACAGCCACAGCGCACCCGACGAGCGGGTGTGGGTCGACCACTCGACTGCCGGCAGCGAGAACATGAGGTTGGCGATGACGGTGCCGATGCAGCCACCGGCCACCTGTGCGGCGACGTACAGACCAGCGTCGCGGGTGCTGATGGTGCCCAACAACCGGTCGACCAGTGTGACCATGGGGTTGAAGTGGGCGCCGGACACCGCTCCGAACATGAGGATGAGCCCGATCAGCGCACCCGCGGTGGCCGCCGAGTTCTCGAGCAGCTGGAGGCCGATGTCGGTCGGTGAGAGGCGGCTCGCCATGATGCCCGAGCCGACGACGGCGATGACGAGCAACGCGGTGCCGAGCGCCTCCGCGACGAGCCGTCGCGACAGGTCGAGCCGGAGCTGCCCGGTGCCGGTCTCCGGCTGCAGCGCCAGCTGCGCGTCGGTGGGGTGGAATCGGTCGGTCACGCAGCCGCCTTCGGGTCGGTGAGGAGCAGTTCGATGCGGGTGCGCAGCTCGTCGAGCGTGGCGTCGAATGCCGCACGAGTGCCCACTGCCACGGGGTCGGGCACCGACCAGTGCAACCAGCCGTCATCGTCGGCGGCGAGCGCCTCGTGTGCCTGGTCGCACACCGTGACCACCAGGCGCGGCAGCGTGGTCAACGAGTCGATGGCGCGAGGTGTCGCGCCCGACAGGTCGAGGCCGGCGCGTTGTGCGGCTGCAATCGCGCCGGGGTGCACACGATCGGCTGGATGGGTGCCCGCCGACTGGGCGGTGGCGCCGGCCATCGAACGCCAGAGCGCGGCAGCGAGCTGGCTGCGTGCCGAGTTGCGGGTGCACACGAACAGGGCGGGCGACGGCGTGGCCGGGCGGCTCGGCGACAGCCCGCCGACCGACGCGTGTACGAGGTGCACGTAGCGTCGGCGACCGTCGCCGCTCGATCGCGACCGTTCCACGAGGCCGGTCGACTCGAGCACGTCGAGGTGGTGGGCGAGAAGGTTCGACTCGATCGCGAGCAATCGCCGTAGCTCGACCGGTGAGCGATCGGACACGGTGAGCTCGTCGACGATCGCGAGGCGTACGGGATCGCCGAGCGCTGCGTGTCGGGCGGCTCGGGTCTCCAACGACAGCTTCACGCCGACCAGGATATTCACTCAACATCAGTTGAGTCAATTCGGATGGAGCGAATGGGATCGTCGATTGCGAGAGCGGGTGACGGGAATCGAACCCGCATAGCCAGCTTGGAAGGCTGGAACTCTAGCCATTGAGCTACACCCGCGAACGGGGAGCGAGCCTATCCGCGTGTCAGTAGGTGTTGACGGTGGACCGGAACTTCTGCATCAGGTGCGGGCCGGCCGCGATGGGGCCGTGGAGTGGCTCCTCGCCCGGGGCGAGGCATGTGGGCAGGCAGTCGATGACCGCGTCCCAGTTGGCGTTGTGGAAGAACGCGATGCTCTGCCGGCGTCCGTCGGGCACGACGACGCGGTGCATGGTGCTGCGCCAGCGGTCGTTGGTCCAGCGGGCCATGGCATCACCCAGGTTGACGACGAACGATCCGCGTTCGGCCCCGACGTCGTGCCATCCGCCACGCGGATCCTGCACCTGCAGCCCGCCCTGGTCGGGGTCGGCCAGCAGGATGGTGAGGGTGCCGTAGTCGGTGTGCGCACTGGCTCCGTACTGACCCTCCAGCGCGTCGGTGCGCGGCGGGTAGTTGAGCGCTCGCATGGCGCTGGTGTGGCGGTCGATGAGACGGTCGAAGTGGTGCGCCTCCAGCCCGAGCCCGACGGCCATCGTGCCCAGCAGGCGAGCCGCCAGGTCGGAGAGCGCACGGTAGTAGCGCTCCCACGCGGCCTGCAGTCCGGGCAGGGCGTCGGGCCACAGGTTGGCCGACCAGGCGAACTCCTCGTCGGGATCGGCGAAGCGGTGGCCTGCGGGGTCGACCGGGCCGATGGCGAAGCTCTCCTTCAGGTCGGGATGGCTGTGCGTGCCGAGCGATGCCGACAGCGTCTCGCCGGCGACGGGGGAGTAGCCGTACGGATAGCCGGGCCGTGGCATCGCGACGCGCATCTTCTCGACGAGGGGCAGGTCGAAGAACGCACGGGCGCTGCGCCATGCCTGATCGACCACCTCGGCGGGCACACCGTGGCCGACAACGGTGAGGAAGCCCACCTGCTCGCACGCCTCCGCCACCGCGCCCGGCGCGTGCGGCCCCTGCAGATCGATCACCGGTACCCAGCCCACGTGCCGACCGTACCCTGTCGCCATGCCCGTGGCAGCGCCGTCAGCGAGGCGTCGCGTGGTAGACCGGTGAGGTATGCGAATCGCTCTGTCCACCGGTGGTGGCGACGCTCCCGGGCTCAACGCCGTCATCCGCTCGGCCACCCTGGCCGCGCGCCGTCGCGGGTGGGACGTCGTGGGCATTCGCGACGGGTTCAACGGCCTGATGTTCCCGACGCAGTACCCCGACGGGTCGGGTGTGATGAAGCTCGACGCCAGTGCAGTGGCCGGCATCGGCCACCTCGGCGGCACCATCCTCGGCAGCACCAACCGCGGCAACCCGTGTCACTTCCCGGTCACGCAGCCCGACGGCAGCGTGGTCTACGAGGACCGCACCGACGAACTGGTCGGACGCTTCGCCGAGGCAGGCATCGACGCGCTGATCACCATCGGTGGCGACGGCTCGCTCACCATCGGCCAGCGGTTGTTCGAGGCCGGCCTGCGCGTCGTGGGCGTGCCGAAGACCATCGACAACGACCTCGACAAGACGCTCGTCACGTTCGGCTTCAACACGGCCGTCGAGATCGCCACCGAGTCGATCGACCGCGTGTTCACCACCGCCACCTCGCACAGCCGCGTGTTCGTCGTCGAGGTGATGGGCCACTACGCCGGCTGGATCGCGCTGTATGCGGGTCTCGCCGCCGGGGCACACGCGATCCTCATCCCCGAGATCCCCTACTCGATCGACCTCGTGGCCGATGCGCTTCGTCGGCGCGAGCAGCGCGGCGGGCACTTCGCCATCGTCGTCGTCGCCGAGGGTGCGGTGCCGGTGCACGGCCAGCGCACGGTGGTCGCCACGTCCGCCGACCAGGGCGAGCGGCTGGGCGGCATCGGTCATCGTGTCGCCGACGAGCTCACTCGCCTCACCGGACGCGAGGCGCGCACGGTGGTGCTGGGTCATCTCGTGCGCGGCGGCACGCCCACCGCCACCGACCGGCTGTTGGGCAATCGCTTCGGCGCCGCCGCCGTACGCGCCCTCGACCAGGGGCTCGACGGTGTGATGGTCGCGCTCAACGAACCGAACGTCGAGTTCGTGCTCCTCGCCGACGCCGTCGGTTCGTTGCGCACGGTGCCGCTCGACTGCGACACGTTGCTGACGGCCCGCGAGTTGGGCATCTCCTTCGGCGACGAGTGGACCGACCTCGGTTCCGCGAAGCCGACCTAGACTTCGCAGAACGTTTCAGGAGGCTCATCCATGACCACAGGCGCCATCGTCGGCATCATCATCGTCGGCGTCCTCGTGCTGCTCACCATCCTCACCGGCCTGCGCGCCGTGCAGCAGGGCAACGTGGCTGTCACCACCATCTTCGGCAAGTACCACCGCACGTTGCGCCCCGGCCTCAACGTCGTCTTCCCGTTCGTGGAGAAGATCTACCGGCGCATCAGCATCCAGAACCGCGCCGTCGAGCTGCAGTTCCAGGCCATCACACAGGACCAGGCCAACGTCTACTTCACCGCGATGATGGTGTACAGCGCCATCAACGAGAGCGAGGAGACGATCAAGAACATCGCCTTCAAGTTCGTCAGCGAGAAGGACTTCGTCACCGCGTTGGTCCGCAGCGTCGAGGGCAGCACGCGCGGGTTCGTGGCCACCAAGCGTCAGGCCGAGATCCTGGCGCTGCGCGGTGAGATCGTCGCCGAGGTGAAGGAGAACCTCGATCACGTCATCGAGACCTGGGGCTACCACCTCATCGACCTGCAGCTCAACGACATCACGTTCGACCAGGCCATCACCACGTCGATGGCGCAGGTGGTGGCCAGCAACAACCTGAAGGCCGCCGCGACCAACGAGGGCGACGCACTGCTCATCCGCAGGACCAAGGAGGCCGAAGCCGCCGGCACCGCGGTGCGCATCGAGGCCGAGGCCGAGCGCACTGCAGCGCAGTTGCGTGGGCAGGGCGTGGCGCTGTTCCGCGAGGAGGTCGCGCGTGGTCTCGCGCAGGCGGCGCGTGAGATGGACGCCAACAGCGTCGACTCGTCGCTCATCCTGTTCTCGATGTGGACGGAGAGCATTCGTCACATGGCCGAGAACGGCAAGGGCAACGTGCTCTTCCTCGACGGTTCGCCGGAGGGGATGCAGAAGCAGATGAAGGATCTGATGGCCCTGCAGCAGCTCAACGTCGTGCGCGAGGGCGAGCCCCAATGACCAGCCTTCACGAACGCCCGGTGATGCCACCGCGGCCCCGCGGCGGTGCACGGGCACTAGGCTCCGACGCAGTGGAACTCGCCGTCACCCTCCCTGCTCGTTGGTACAACGACCCCGAGATCTGGCAGCGCGAGCGGTGGCCCATCTTCGGCAGCAACTGGGTGCACGTGGCCTACGACCACCAGTTGCGCAACTCGGGCGACTACGTCACCGAGAACCTCGCCGGCTGGCCCATCTTCATTCGTCGCAACGACGATGGTTCTTTGCGCGCCTTCTACAACCTCTGCCCGCACCGTGCAGGTCCCTTGGTGTTCGAGGGCGAGGGCTGCACGAAGAACCTCGTGTGCAAGTACCACGGCTGGGCGTTCAACAGCGAGGGCAAGTTGCTCAGCGCTCGCGATTTCGGTGCCGAGGCCCCGGCCGACATGGACCTCTCCACCATCCAGGTCGATTCGTGGCGGGGCATGGTGTTCGTGTGCCTCAACCCGGCCATCCCGCCGCTGCACGAGTGGCTCGCCGAGTTCCCGCTCGAAGTGGCCGACGTGCCGCTCGAGACGTACCGCTTCCACAGCAAGAGCGTGCGTCACGTCGCGTGCAACTGGAAGACCTACGGCGACAACTTCCTCGAGGGCTACCACCTGCCCACCACGCACCCGGC
>PMCN01000023.1 GCA_003154135.1 Acidimicrobiaceae bacterium | reverse complement strand
GTGCGCGACGAGGCAGAGATCCGCGGTCACCGGCGCACCTACGTGGGCAGCCAGCCGGGCCGCATCGTGCGCGCCATCATCGAGGCCGGCAGCATCAACCCGGTCGTGCTCCTCGACGAGGTCGACAAGCTCAGTGCCGGCGGCTGGAGCGGCGATCCCACGGCGGCGTTGCTGGAGGTGCTCGACCCCGCACAGAACCACACGTTCCGCGACCACTACCTCGAGGTCGAGCTCGACCTGTCGCAGGTGGTGTTCATCGCCACCGCCAACGTGGCCGACACCATTCCGCCGGCCCTGCTCGACCGCATGGACCTCGTGCGTCTCGACGGCTACACCGACGACGAGAAGGTCTTCATCGCCCAGCGCTACCTGCTGCCCCGGCAGCTGACGCGTGCGGGCCTCACCGCCGACGAAGTGGTCGTGCACGAGCAGGCGTTGCGCAGCGCGATCAGCGGCTACACCCGCGAGGCGGGCGTGCGCAGCCTCGAGCGCGAGCTGGGCAAGCTGGCCCGCAAGGTGGCTGCCCGCATCGCCGGTGCACCTGCCGCCGAACCGCTCACCACGCCGGTGGAGGTGCGAGCCGACGACGTGCGCGAGTGGCTGGGGCGGCCCAAGGTCGACGACTCGGTGCCCGAGCGCACCAACGTGCCGGGCATCGCCACCGGTCTCGCCGTCACCGGCATGGGCGGCGACGTGCTGTTCATCGAGACCACCGCGTTCCCGCTCGCGCAGGACGGCGAGCCCACGCTCACGCTCACCGGGCAGCTCGGCGACGTGATGAAGGAGAGCGCACACATCGCGCTCAGCTTCGTGCGGTCGCACGCGGCCGAGCTCGGCGTCGACCCGGCCACGATCGCTCGTCGCGTGCACGTGCACGTGCCCGCCGGAGCGGTGCCCAAGGACGGACCCTCGGCCGGCGTCACGATGGTCACCGCACTGGTCAGCCTGCTCACGGGCAAGGTGGTGAAGCCCACCGTGGGCATGACGGGTGAGATCACGCTGCAGGGCAAGGTGCTGCCCATCGGCGGCGTGAAGCAGAAGGTGCTCGCTGCGCACCGGGCCGGCCTCACCGAGGTCATCCTGCCCAAGCGCAACGGCCCCGATCTCGACGACGTGCCCGAGCGCGTGCGCAACGAGATGACGTTCCATCTCGCCGACACGTATGCCGACGTGCTGGCTGCCGCGTTCGCCTGATATCACTGGGGTAATGCACCGCCGCACCACCGCCACCGTGTCGTTGCTGGCCGTGTCGTTGCTGGCCGTGTCGTTGCTCGCGGGCCGCGACGGCTCCGCACGGCAGGTGCTGCGGCCCGACGCGTCGATCGGCGTCGACCAGAGTGCGACGGCGGGTCTCCCGGCACGACGCGACTCGCTCGCCACGACGCGGTACCGAGCCCAGGTGTTCCCGAGCACGACGTCGTCGAGCGCGGTGTACCGCACCGCGCCCGACCTGGTGTCGGGAGCGCCCGTGCAGGAGTCGCTCACGGTGTATCAGCCCGCCGGCGACGTGGCGACCAGCCGACCGCTCATCGTGTGGATCCACGGTGGCGGGTTCGCCGTGGGCGACCGCAGCATCATGGCACCGGAGGCCGATGCGTACGCGCGCCTCGGGTACGTCACGGCCTCCATCGACTACCGCCTCGACCCGGGCAACCAGTGCCTGCAGGTGCAGTTCGGCCTCATCACCGATCCCACGGCGTACGCGGTCGCCTACGCCCGTTGCCAGAGGGCCATCCTGGGCGCNNGGCGCCGTCACCGCGATCAACGTGGGGCAGACGCTCAACACACCCGGGAACCCACCGCCCGCCGCGTCGCGGGTGTCGGCGGTGCTGGCGATGTCGGGCTGCAACTACTTCGACGGCACCATCGACGCGGCCGACGCGCCCATCGCGATGGTGGCAGCGGGCGGCGATCCACTCATCCCGTTCAGCTGCTCGGCCGCCACCACGGCCAGCGCAGAGGCAGTGGGCACACCCGTGGCCCGCAACTTCTACGCACTCGACACCGGACACGCCGAGAGCATCTACTACGCGCCAGGCCGAGATCGACCGCACGTGGCGGCTGTTCCTCATCGACACGATGGGCCTGCGGTGAGTGCGACGCCGTTCTCGGTGGCGATGGGCGAGTCGTAAGCTGACGGCATGACAGCGCCGTCATCACCCTCCCACCTCTCCAACGTCTGGTTCTCGGTCACGCCCCTGCAGGTGTCGCACGGTTCGGGTTGTTGGGTCACCACCACCGACGGCGAGGAGTACCTCGACTTCGCGGCCGGCATCGCCGTGAACTCCACCGGCCACGCGCACCCGAAGGTGGCGGCAGCGATCGGTGCGCAGGCGCAACGGTTCATCCACGCGCAGGTCAACGTGTACCGCCACGACCTGCTCGAGCCGCTCGCCGCGAAGCTGGCCGAGCTCGCGCCCGGCGCGATCGACACGTTCTTCTACGCCAACTCGGGTGCCGAGATCACCGAGGGCGCGGTGAAGCTGGCCAAGCAGGTCACCAAGCGCCCGCACGT
>PMCN01000216.1:22417-22556 GCA_003154135.1 Acidimicrobiaceae bacterium | reverse complement strand
AGGTCCTGGCCCGGCACCGGCTGCTTCGTGGTGGCGCCCGAGCCGGGGATCGACCGGCCCTTGCTGTCGTGCTCGCGGACACGCTCGCCGTCGACACCGGCGAGCATCGGGTTGTACTGCAGCTCGAGTCCTGCCGTGC
>PMCN01000216.1:0-22292 GCA_003154135.1 Acidimicrobiaceae bacterium | reverse complement strand
GCGGCGACGCCGTTCGGGTCGGTGACGAGCTTGGGGTTGGCGACGATGGTGCTCGAGGGCACGCTGAGCACCAACTCGCCACCGTCGCGAGCGAAGATCGTGCCGCGCTGTGCGAGCAGCACCGATTCGGTGACGCGCTGCGCCTTGCCCGCGGCGAGGAGCGGGTCGCGGCCGGCGGTCTGCAGGTACGCCACCCGCACGATGACGGCGAGGAACAGCAGCGTCGAGATGAGGAAGACGGTGACGAGGCGGCGGCGCACGTCGCCGGCGCGGAACGTGAGCTTGATCGCGGGCGGTCGCTTGGTGCGCTTCGCGCGGACGTGCTTCACCTGCGTGTCGCGAGTCGTCAGGGCGCGAGCCTTCACCTCGCGGGTGCGCGGGTGCGGCTCGCGCCGCGTCGCCACACGGCCGTTGTTGCCGTGCTGTCGCGTGCGCCCGTGACGACGGGTGCCACTGCGTGCTGCCGACGGACGAGTGCCCGAGCG
Source organism: Acidimicrobiaceae bacterium (assembly GCA_003154135.1). GTDB lineage: Bacteria > Actinomycetota > Acidimicrobiia > Acidimicrobiales > Ilumatobacteraceae > UBA668. Next base: position 21,807 of record PMCN01000216.1, on the reverse strand, counting down.
TGCGGTGGGCTCACCCGGGCGGGGCCGGCTCGGGCGGGTGCGCAGATCGCTGCTCACGGGGCTCCTCCGGCCTTCGCCTTGACGGTGGCGTAGGCCCTGAACTCGTCGTCGACCGTCGGCGCCGCGTTGCCGCTGCTCGGCGCGCCGCTGCGCTGCACGGTCGCCACCACGTCGGGATCGAGCGACACGAACTGCGTCTGCGTCGCCGGCACCATGCCCAGCCGCGCGGCCTCCTCGGCGAGACGGCCGGGTGACCGCAGCTCGGCGCGCTCGCGGCGCAGCACGTCGTACTGCTCGTGCGCGGCACTGATCCGACGGTCGAGCGTGTCGAGCGTGAGCTGGCGGCGGGCGAGCTGCGTCTGGAACGCCGCGGCACCGAGCATGAGCACGAACACGACGGCAAAGCCGGCGGCGATGAGGCGGGCTGCGCGGCGACGACGGGGCACCACCAGCAGCGTGGGACGTGCGACGTGGGCGACGGGCGCGGTGACCTTCACCATCGTGCGCACGTCGGAGCCGCCGTGCACGCGGCTGCGCACAGCGGTCGACCGCTCTGCTCGTTCGCTCCGTTCGGCTCGTGCCGTCATCGCCATGGTGTCGTCCGCTCGGCTCGGTCAGCGACGACCGCGAGTGGCCAGGTCGGCGATGCGCTCGACGACCCGGAGGCGGGCGCTGGTCGCGCGTCGGTTGCCGGACTGCTCGTCGGCGGAGGGTGTGCGCGGCACGCCGCGCACGAGGCGCACCGTCTGCACGGCATCGCACACGCACGGCAGCTCGGGCGGGCACTCGCAGCCCCCCGTCTCGGCAGCGCGGAACCGCTCCTTCACGATGCGGTCCTCGCCGGAGTGGTACGAGAGCACGGCGATGCGTCCGCCCGGCTCGGTGTGCTCGATTGCTGCATCGAGCGCGACCGGCAACGCCTCGAGCTCGCCGTTGACCTCGATGCGGATGGCCTGGAAGGTGCGCTTCGCCGGATGACCGCCGGTGCGGCGAGCCGGTGCCGGGATGGCCGATACCACGATCTCGGCGAGCTGCGTGGTGTTCTCGATGGGGCGGGCGGCGACGATGGCAGCGGCGATGCGGCGCGAGAAGCGCTCGTCGCCGTACTGGTGCAGCACCCGCGCGAGCTGCTCCGCGGGNNTCGTTGCGGTAGCTGAAGCCGCGCTCGGCGAGGTCGAGCTGGGGCGAGCTGACACCGAGGTCGAAGAGCGCGCCGGACAGCGAGTGGATGTGAAGTGCTTCCATGGCGACGTGGAGGCCGTCGAATCGTGTGTGGTACACCCGTACCCGCTCGCCGAACCGTGCGAGACGCTGCTGCGCTGCTGCCAGCGCCCGTTCGTCACGGTCGATGCCGAGGATCGAGACGTGCGGCCAACGCTCGAGCAGGTGCTCGGCGTGACCACCGCCGCCCAACGTCGCGTCGAGCACGAACCCCGGAGGGACGTGGGCGAACAGCTCCCCGATCTCGTGCACCATCACCGGCAGGTGATGGAACTCGGGCGTCGGTTCACTCATCGGGCACCCGTGGCAACGATGTCGTACCGTCCATCTGCAGTCCCCCGGTTCGCGGATGCCGCCGGGATGTCTCCCCGGTCGTGCGCGGTGGAAGCGGGCGGAGTGTGGGCTGTCCATCTTGCTGACCGGAGGACTGCAGATGGGCGGACGTTCATCGTGTGGTGGGTGGGTGTTCGACTGATTCGTGGTGCTGCCTCTCTCCCCTCTCTTTCGTATGTGTGTGCGTTGTTCGATCGGCTCACTCGCCGGCACCGGCCATCGATTCGGTGCCCGCGTCGTTCACGCGGGCGTAGCGGTCGGGTGACCAGATCTCGAGGCGGTCGAAGCTGCCGGCCACGACCACCGGGCCTTCGGTCTGCAGCTCGCCGTAGGTGCGCAACTGCTCGTCGACCAGCACTCGCCCCTGCTTGTCGAGCGTCACCAGCACGGCGCTCGCCGCCAGGGCGCGCAGCTCGTTGCGGGGGACCTCACCGTTCTGCACGCGTGCGGTCATCTGCGCCGCTTCGGCCTCGAAGGTGGCGGCGGGCACGACGGTGACCGACTTGTCGGGGCCCTTGGCGAGGTAGCAGTGCTCGCCCAGGCGGACGCGGAAGGCGGCCGGCAACGCCAGCCGGCCCTTGTCGTCGAGTTGGCGTTCGAACGCCCCGACGAACAACACCTCGCCTCACCACCTCGCTGCGCCTGCCTCGAAGGAATGTGACTGGCGCTGACGCCACACTCCCCACGGAGCCCCATTCTGCCCCCCATTCACCCCCAGAGTCAACCACCCTTCCCCATTTCCCCCCACATTCTGGGTGTACTCCCCGCCAAATCGCCTTCTGGGCACGTTCCGTGCCCCAATTCGGTACGGAACCTGCCCAGAAGCTGAGTGGCACTGAGCCTCCCCAGAACACGCACCGGCACGATCAGGCGCGTGCTCCGGCGTTCTGGGCTGGTCTTGTACCGGAATGCGGCGGTGAACCCGCCCAGAAGCGACGAGTCGATCAGCGACGAGTCGATCAGCGCCGAAGGAGCGCCATGACGAGGCGATCAGCGACGAAGGAGTGCGGTGACGAGCGCGGTGGCGAGCGCGGCCGTCTGATCGGCGGCGGGCACCGACACGGTGGCGGCGACATCCGCCAGCGCCGCCGGGTCGGGGCGGGGCGGGGCGACGAGTGCCGCGACGAGCTCGGGCCGCCACCGCAGGTGGCACATGCTCTGGAAGCGGGCCCAGGCGCGGGTGCGACGCTGCGACACGCCGACCAGCTTCGCCCGGCCCGCCGCGGTGACGGCGCCCACCACCTCGCCCGTCCCGAGACCGGTCCAACAGACCTGCCGCGACCACGCGCTCGGCGCGAGCGCCTGGCGGTGCACCTCGCCCTCGATGCCGAACGACGCCAGCGCGTCGACCCACACCTCGCCCACCCACACCATCGCCTGCGCGACATCGGCTCGCCAGAGCGGGTCGTCGGCGGGCACCACGAGGTCGAGCCAGACGAACTCGCCGGGCACCAGGAGCACTGCTCCTCCGCCGCTGCGTCGCTGCACGACCTCGACACCGAGCGCGTGCGCGACAGCGGCGTCGACGTCGTCGACGGACTGCGCCGAGCCGAGCACGAGCGTGGGCTGCCCGACCGTGTGGAAGGTGGCCGACCTCATCGGCGCGGGCGTGCGACGGTGGAACGCTCCCGCGTCGCCGTGCGAATGCTCGACGATCCACTGGCCGGTCATGCGCAGCCAGCGTACGCGGGTGCGAGCCCGCGAGTCAGCTGGCCCAGGCCAGGTACGGCTTCCATTCGTCGGGCACGCGCGCCACCGCGACCGTGACCCACGTGTGCTCCTTGGGCGCGCGCGGCGGACGGGCCAGCACCATCCCGGCCTCGGCGGGCGTGCGGTCGCGCTTGCGNNAGGTTGCAGGGGCGGCAGGCGGCCGCCACGTTCTCCCACTCGTGCTGTCCGCCGCGGCTGCGGGGCACGATGTGGTCGATGGAGTCGGCGAAGCCACCGCAGTACTGGCAGCGGAACTCGTCGCGGGCGAACAAGGCCCGACGCGAGAGCGTGGTGCGGCGGTGGAACGGCGCCTTCACCATGTAGCGCAGGCGCACCACCGACGGGCTGGGCACGGTGAGTCGGGCCGAGTGGATGTTGCTGCCGTCGTCGGCCACGAGGTCGGCGCGATCGGCGAGCACGAGGCAGGCGGCGCGACGGGCGGGCACCACGGAGAGCGGCTCGTATGTTGCGTTCAACACCAAGGCGCTCCTCATGTCCGGAACCTATCGACGCGATCCGTCGCGCGACGATGGGATTTCGAACGCGCCCCGGCATATCCGGAACGGCAGGCGGCTCATGCCGGGCGGGGCTGCTGCTTGCACCACGAGAGGTAGTTCAGCACATCGGCGGCCTCGATGCGATGATCGACGCTGCCGTACTGGGTGATCAGCCGGAAGCGCACGTACTGGCTGCTCGGCACGGGAAGGAACGGAGCGTGCTGCCACCAACCCGCCGGAGTGGTCCGTCGCCACTGGCGCAGTGCCACCACCCACAGCGACGGGTGCAGCGCGACGGCAGCCACCACGCGGGCGGCCGCCGACGGCCTCACGGGCGCGGCTCCTTGGGGAGGCCGAGCACCATCTCGCCCATGATGTTGCGCTGGATCTGCGACGAGCCGGCGTAGATGGTGCCGGCACGTGCGTTGAGGAACGTGCCCACCCAGCTCCACGAACTGTTCGGTGCGCCCGAGTCGTCGGCCGAGAACGACGAGCTGGGCTTGCGGCCCGTGGGCACCATGGCGTCTGCGCCGAGGATGTCGACGGCGAGCTCGGTGACCACCTTGTGGTACTCGCTCCAGTACAGCTTGCCGATCGCGGCGTCGGGCCCGGGATGGTGCCCCGCGAGGAACTGGGTGAGCACGCGCATGCCGTTGTAGCGCATGATCTGCACCTTGGTGTAGGCGTCGGCGAGCCGCTGGCGGATGCGCGGGTCGTCGGCCACGCCGCGCTCCTTGGCGAGCAGCAGGAGCCGGTCGATCTCGGCCTGGAAGCGGATGGGGCCGGTGGCGGCGGCCTCGCCGCGCTCGAAGCCGAGCAACGACATGGCGACGGCCCAGCCGTTGTTCACCCCGCCGACGACTTCGCCCTTGGGCGTGGTGGCATCGGTGTAGAAGACCTCGTTGAACTCGCTCTCGCCGGAGATCATCTTGATCGGACGTACCTCGACGCCCGGCTGGCGCATGTCGACGAGCAGGAACGAGATGCCCTTGTGGCGAGGCGCATCGAGATCGGTACGGGCGAGCGTGAAGATGTGGTCGGCAAGGTGACCGGCCGAGGTCCAGATCTTCTGGCCGTTGAGGATCCACTGATCNNGCGTTGGGCTCGCTGTAGCCCTGGCACCACGTGTCGTCGCCGCTCAGGATGCGGGGCAGGTAGTGAGCCTTCTGCTCGTGGGTGCCCCACTGCAGCAGGGTGTTGCCCAGCATCTGGATGCCGAACGCATCGTTGGGACCGCCGGTGGGCACACCCGCCTTGGCGAACTCCTCGGCGATGATGACCTGCTCGAGCGACGACAGGCCCGCGCCGCCGTACTCGACCGGCCACCCCGGGGCGAGGTAGCCGGCGGCGAAGAGCGTCTTGCGCCACTCGGTGACGAACTCGGTGAGGTCGGTGCCCTCGAGCCGGCCCATGCCGCCCCAGTTGGTGGGCAGCTTCTCGGCCAGGAAGGCCTGGACCTTTTCGCGGTAGGCCTCTGCTTCAGCGGTGTAGGTGGGGCGCATGCCGCGATGTTACCCACCGGTAGCAGCCGTCCATCAACCGGCCCGACATCAACCGGCCGGTTCGGCGAGGCGCGGCGCGGCACGGCGGGCGAGCGCGGCTGCGCCGACCAACGGGGCCAACTGTCCGAGACCCGCCGGCACCACCTTGAAGCCGGTGAGGAAGCCGAGCCGCGCGCGTTGGTCGAGCTCGCTCTGTGCAGCCGCGAAGAACGGCTCGCCGAAGCCGAGCGCGACCGAGCCGCCCACCACCGCAAGCTTGAGGTCGCAGATGGCCCCGACCGAGGCGAGGGCACGCCCGACGAGCAGGCCGGTGCGCTCGACGATGGCCTGCGGCGCCCGTTGCGGTGGCCTGCCGGTCTCCTCCTCGATGGCCTGGCCGCTGCAGTACGCCTCGAGGCACCCGGCGCCTCCGCACGGGCAGCGGCGCCCGTCGGGCTCGACCACCATGTGGCCGATGTGCCCGGCATTGCCGAGCCGCCCCTCGAGCAGCTTGCCGCCGCTGACGATGCCACCGCCCACGCCGGCACCGAGCACGACGACGACGAAGTCGCGCACGCCCACCGCCGCGCCGCACCATGCCTCGCCGAGGGCGACGGCCTTGGCGTTGTTGTCGATGACGGTGGGGAGCTGGGTGAGGGCCTCCACCTCGCCGGCCAGCGGGAAGTCCTTCCACGACGGCACGTGCAACGGCGACACGGTGCGCCCCACGGGGTTCATCGGCCCACCGCACCCGACGCCCGCCGACACCGGGGTCGACGGTGCCGCCGCCATCACGCGCAGCACCAGACGCGACAGCGCCGGCCACACCTCGCGTGCCGGCGTCGACACCCGGTCGCGCACCAGCACCTCGCCGGTGTCGGCGACGATGGCGGCGGCCAACTTGGCGCCGCCGACGTCGATGGCGAGGTAGCAGGAGCTCACGCAGTCGACCATAACCCCGGTCCCGGCAGAGCGGGCACCCGCCCCGACAGGAGGAGGGGTCGGGCAACGTCTACCCTTGCCACCCGTGACGGACTCCCCGATACCGCCCTCCCCCACCTTCGCCCAACTGTTCGACGCCATCACGACCAACGTGTCGTCGGTGGTGCACGGCAAGCGCGACGCCATCGATCTGGCAGTGATGTGCCTGCTGTCGGAAGGTCACCTGCTCATCGAGGACGTTCCCGGTGTGGGCAAGACGAGCCTCGCCAAGGCGCTCGCCGCGTCCATCGAGTGCTCGTGGAAGCGTGTGCAGTTCACCCCCGACCTGCTGCCCGCAGATCTCGTCGGCGTCAGCGTGTTCCAACGCGCCACCGAGTCGTTCGTCTTCAAGCCGGGCCCGCTGTTCGCCAACATCGTGCTCGCCGACGAGATCAACCGCGCGTCGCCGAAAACGCAGTCGGCCCTCCTCGAGGCGATGGAGGAGCGGCAGGTGAGCGCCGACGGCGTGAGCCACCCGCTGCCCGTGCCGTTCATGGTGGCGGCGACACAGAACCCGGTGGAGCAGGAGGGCACCTACCGCCTGCCCGAGAGCCAGCTCGACCGCTTCCTGATGCGCCTGTCGCTCGGCTACCCCGGCCGGCAGGCCGAGCTGGCCATCCTCGACAGCAACGGAGCCGCCGATGCGTTGCTGGCGCTGCGCCCCGTGATCAGCGCCAGCGAAGTGGTGCGCATGTGCGAGGCCGTGCGCAGCGTGCACATCGCGCCGGTGCTGAAGGGGTACATGGTCGACCTCGCCGAGACCAGCCGTCAGCACTCGGGCCTCATGCTCGGTCTGTCGCCGCGCGCCACGTTGCAGCTCGCCCGCGCCACCCGTGCGCACGCCGCCGCCAACGGGCGCGACTACGCCATCCCCGACGACGTGAAGGCCGTGAGCGTGCCGGTGCTGTCGCACCGCATCGTGCTGCGCGCCGACGCGGCGGCGCGAGGACTCACCCCGGAGAGCGCAATCGACGACCTGTTCGCGGCGGTGCCCGTCCCGGTGGGCCGCTGATGCTCACCCGCCACGGCTGGGCCTGTCTCGCCGCCGTGGTGGGTGCATTCGCGGCCGGGCGGCTGTTCGGCCTCGTGGAGATGTACGTGCTCGGTGCCGCGCTGGGCGCCGTGCTCGTCGTGGCGCTCGTGGCCACCAACCGGCGACTGCCCGAGCTGCGCGTGCGGCGGGTGGCACGACCGTCGATGGTGTCGGTGGGGGAACCCGCTCGCGTCGACATCGAGGTGGCCAACCGATCGGCACGCACCACCCCGCGCCTGCGCCTGTGGGAGCCGGTCGGCGAGCGCGGTGGCGCTCCGATGCAACTCGCGCCACTCACGGGGCACGATGCGGTGACGGCCGCGTACCGGGTGCCCACGTCGCGCCGGGGTGTCGTCCGCACGGGGCCGTTGCGCGCCGACCGCACCGACCTGCTGGGGCTGTGCCGGCGAACCTTCATCCTCGCCGGCACCAGCGAGGTGATGGTGGCTCCAGAGCGCGTGATGCTCGCGTTCCCCACGGTCACCAGCAACGGCCGGCTCGGGCAGTACCTGCGCATGAAGTCGTGGGGGCAGACCGGCACCGAGTTCCACTCGCAGCGCGAGTACGTCCCCGGCGACGACCTGCGCCGCATCAACTGGAAGACCTCGGCACGCGCCAACACGCTCATCGTGCGCGAGACCGCCGTCGAGGGACTGCAGCGATGCATGGTGGTGCTCGACACGCAAGCGGTCAACTACGACAGCGACGGCTTCGAACGCGCCATCACCGCTGCAGCGAGTGCCGTCGACGCGGCTGTGCTCGCCGGCGTGATGACCCGCCTCGTCGCGCCGGGCCTCGACCTGCGTGGCCCTGCCGTCGCCCACGAATCGTTGCGCTGGTTGGCCATGGTCGAGCCCGGCGACGTCGTGGCCGACCCGGCGCTCACCGGCGGCACGGGCATCGACGGCCTCGGGCTCGTCGTCGTGGCCACCGCCTCTGCGGGCACCGAAGCGGTCGCGGCGGCACGGGCGGTCGCCGGTCCCGACGACGTGGTGCTCGTGGTGAGCACCATGGACCCCGCATCGGGCGGAACCGCGTTCGTCGTCGACGGCACGTCGCTCGAGGCGATGCAGAACGGCTGGAACCAGCTCGTGCACGGCGCTGGACGGTCCCCGAGATGAGCTTCGCCCCCACCGTCACGCGGCCCGAACGCAAGGGCACCGCGACCCGGCTCGACGACGCGCAGGTCATGCCGTCGCTCGCCCTCGCCATGCTCACCACCGTCACGGTGATCTCGATGTGCCGCGTGTTCGCCGACTGGTCGTTCCTGCGGCCGATGCTGGTGGTGGCGCTCGGCGTGCACCTGGTGGCCGCCCTGCTGCGCGCAGCCCGCTCCCCGCTGTGGGTCGCGCTCCCCGTCATGGTGCTCGGTCTGGTGTGGTTGCTCGGCCTCGTGTACTACCGGGACACGCTGTCGATGCTGCTGCCCACCGGGCGCACGATCGACCTGATGCGCCTCGACCTGCGCCTGGTGCTCGACCAGTTCTCGAGTGCCGTCGCACCCGTGCCCAGCGCGGGCAGCTTCGCGGTGATGTCGGCCGGGGCGATCGGTCTCACGGTGGTGCTCAGCGACACCTTCGCGTTCCGCGCCTTCGGGCGTGTCGAAGCCGTCGTGCCGTCGGGCGTGCTGTTCGTGTTCACCGCCGCGCTGGGTACCGACCGGCACCGCATCGTGGTGGCCGCGCTGTGGGTGGGCGCTGCGCTGTTGGTGGTGGCCGTGCTCCGCTTCGCCCAGGAGGGCCACGACATCACGTGGATGGGGGCGCGTCGGGCCACGCTCGGTGCCGCGCTGCCCGCGATCGTCGTCACCATCGTCTTCAGCGCGGTGGCTGCTGCGGCCGTCGCCCCGCGCCTGCCCGGTGCCGGACAGCAGGCACTCATCGACACGCGCAACCGGGGCGGCAGCGTCACCGAGGTGCTCAGCCCGCTGGTCGACATCCGCGCCCGCATGACCAAGCAGGGCAACGCCGAGCTGTTCACGGTGCAGTCGACCAACGGCGCCCACTACTGGCGGGTCATCAGCCTGCCCACCTTCGACGGCAGCGCATGGTCGCCCCCTGAGGAAGACCTGTCGAAGATGGGCGACCGCACCAGTGAGGTGCCGCATCCGGGTGCGCGCATGACGCAGATCATCAGCATCGAGAACCTCGGCGGCCACCTCGTGCCGGCCGCCTACCACCCCACGCGGGTGTCACCCAGTGCGGTGTACTGGGCACCCGATTCGCAGAGCCTCGTGCTGCCCGACCAGAACCTCAAGCCGGGCGATCAGATCAGGGTGTCGTCGGTGATCACCGCCCCGACCGTCGCCCAGCTGCGGGCGGCCACCACCAACCAGGCCGACTCGATCTACTACCAGCTGCCCGGCGGTCTTCCCGACGAGGCCCGACAGCTGGCGGTGCAGCTCACCATCGACGCCCCCACTGCGTACGACAAGGCGATGGCGCTGCAGAACTTCTTCCGCACGCAGTTCACCTACGACCTCAACGTGCAGTTCGGCAACAGCAGCGATGCCATCGAGGCGTTCCTGCGCCTGCGTCGCGGCTTCTGCCAGCAGTTCGCCGGCACGTTCGCGGTGATGGCCCGCATGCTCGGCCTGCCGGCACGCGTGGCCGTCGGCTACACCCCGGGCGACCTCGGCAGCGACGGGTTGTACCACGTGTTCGGCCGGCACGCGCACGCGTGGCCCGAGGTGTGGTTCGACGGGCTCGGCTGGGTGGCGTTCGAGCCCACGCCCGGCCGCGGCAGCCCCGACGGCGTGGCGTACACGGGGGTCGCCGCGGGCCAGGACGACAGCAAGGGCGTCGGCGGGCCCGTGGGCACCGGCGGTGGGCCGACGGTCACCACGGTGTTCAACCCGAACACGCCCACCACGCTGCGCAACATCGACGGCAACGGTGGCCCCGGCACCGGCAACGGCAGCACCACCACCACCATCGTGCACGCCGTGTCGTCGGGCAGCAGCGGGTCGAGCGCCGTCCCTATCGCGCTGCTCGGTCTCCTCATCGCGTTCGTGCTGTGGTTGCTGCTCGCGCCCCGCGTGGTCGCGGCGTGGTCGCGACGAGGGCAGCAGACCGCCCGCGAACGGGTCATCTCCGCATGGCACCGGGCGTGCTACGCGTTGTCGAGCGCGGGGGCGCCACCCGTGGGCGCGTCCACCCCGCTGGAGTACGCGGCCACGCCATCGCTCGAGGGATGGGTCGACCACCACGCACTCAACGAGCTCGCCGTGCAGGTCACCCGCGCCGTGTACTCACCGAACGACCTCGACACCTCGGTGGCCGCGCATTGCGAGGCGCTCGAGGTGGAGGTCGACTCGATGTGCCGGGCAGTCACGCCGTTCGCGCAGCGGGTGCGGGCGGCGATCGATCCACGGTTGATGCGCCGACGCCTCGCCGGCTGACCCACCGCCGCCCCACCCAGTCGGGCGCGAGCTGACTCGGGCGCGATCCCACTCGGGCGCGATTCCTCCCATTGGTGAGGCATCCCGAGCCCACGGGTCCGAAAAGTCCCAGATGTGGAACGAACCGCGCCCATTGAAATGGGGCGGGCGGGCGGAAATGGGCGGGTGGGTCAGTCGTCGCTGCGGGGCTGGGTGGCCTGGCCGAAGCGGCCACGCACGGTCTCGGACAGGTGACCGAGGCCGGCCTCGCCGAGCGAGCGCGCATGACGTTCGCACACGAGTGCGGCCGCCAGGGCGCCGATGAAGGCGACGAACGACAGGTACGGGCTGACCGACAGCAGTGCGATGGTGAGCACCAGGCAGAAGACGGCACCGACACCGGACGCGATGAGCAGACGACGATCGCCCTGGGCGCGATGGTGGAGATGGCGACCGAAACCCGGGTCGCGCTGGAGCTGCTCCTCGATCTGGCGCAGAATTCTCTGTTCGTCTTCCGAGAGCGGCATGCGTGCTCCTGAACGTGGCCTGGGTTGCATCTTCGCAGACTTCGGGGAGCATGACAACGCGCGCAGCGGATCACTGCTGCTGGTCGGGACCCCACTGCTGGGCGCCCTTGCGCACCAGGCGCAGGCCATCGCCGCGCACCGCGCTGGCAGGTCCGATGGCGGTGTTGCCGAACCGCGACCGGATGGCGTCGACCGTGGCCTCGGCGGCGTCCCACTCGCTCTCGGCGGCCGCGGCGTCGTCGAGCAGGCTGAGTTGCTCGGCCGGTGGCGAGAAGTTGCTGGCGCTGACCCCCAGCAGACGCACGCCGGGCGACGGGTCGACGGCCTGCAACAACGGGTCGACCGCCTTCACGATGCCGTTCGCGGTGTGCACTGCGCCCGGCACGGTGGTCGAGCGGGTGATGGTGTGAAAGCCGGCGAAGCGCACCTTCAGCGAGAGCGTTCGGGCCGCGGTGCCGTGCGCTCGCAGCCGCGACGCGACGCCGTCGGCCAGGCGCACGAGCTCGCGCCGCAGTTCGTCGTAGGTGTGCAGGTCGGCGGGGTAGGTCTCCTCGTGACCGATCGACTTCATCTCGCGGTCGACCTCGACTGGACGGTCGTCGATCGCCCACGAGAGGCGGTGGAGGTGCTGCCCGTGTGCCGCACCGACGGCCGACACCAGCGCCGCCTCGTCGAGCTCGGCGAGGTCGCGCACCGTGCGCACGCCCAGCCGTTGGAGCCGCTCGAGCGTGGCAGGCCCGACGCCCCACAGGGCCGTCACCGGCAGCGGGTGCAAGAACGCGAGCTCGTCACCCGGCCGCACCTGCACCACCCCCGGGCCCTCGTGCACGCCGTCGGGCCGGGCGACCGGCTTTGCGGCCTTCGACGCCAGCTTGGCCAGGAACTTGTTGGGTGCCACGCCCACGCTGCAGCGCAGGTCGAGCTGCTGCCACACCTCGGCGCGCACGAGCCGCGCGATGTGCATCTCGTCGCCCAGCAACCGCAGCGCGCCGGTGACGTCGAGGAACGCCTCGTCGAGCGCGAGTGGTTCGACGAACGGGGTGACCGACTGGAAGATCTCGTGCACCTGCGCGCTCACCTGCGCGTACAGCTCGTGGTCGCCCGACAGGAACACCGCGTGCGGACACATCCGCCGCGCCGTGCTCGAGGGCATCGCCGAGTAGACGCCGAAGCGCCGCGCCTCGTAGTTGGCCGCGGCGATGACGCCGCGGGGCCCCGTGCCGCCGACCACCACCGGCTTGCCGTGCAGGTCGGGCCGGCGGCGCAGTTCGACGCTGACGTAGAAGGCGTCCATGTCGACGTGCAGGATGGCGCGCGGCCCGGCAGTCACTCGATGCGCTCGATCTGCGCGGTGCCCCGGTGCGCGCCGCGCAGGAGGAACCGGTAGCGCTCGGCGGTGCTGCCGCCCAACCACTCCACGACGGGAGCCTGCACCCAGGGCGGGCTGGCCAGCAACAGCCCCGGCGCGTCGGCGGCGCACACGTGGCGCACCTCCTCGACGATGCCGTCCGGGTCGGCGATGACCACGTCGCCGGTGGTGGCCGTGGCCTCCCACGCCTCGACGCGCAACCGCCACCCCATGTCGGGCGCGTCGACGGTGACGGTGTACGAGCGCTGCGCCCAGCCGGCGACGACCAGCCCCGTCTCCTCGCGCACCTCGCGTGCGAGGCCTTCCAACAGGGTCTCCCCGGAATCGATCACACCGCCCGGAGGGGTCCACTCGATGGAGCGGTCGCGGCGCCGGTTGCACACGAGCACCAGCCCGTCGTCGTGCCGGATGAGCGCCCCGCCGACCAGCCAGCGACGCATGTCAGCCACCTTCTGCGCGGCGCCGGCGACGACCCCAGAAGTCGTTCACCCAGAGCTGCATGACGAGCACGAGCGCCTCGCTGATGATGCTGCCCGACATCTTCGACACGCCCTCGGTGCGGTCCTGGAAGCTGATCGGGAACTCGACCACCTTGCCGCCGCTGCTGACCAACCGGTAGGTCATCTCGATCTGGAAGCCGTAGCCCTGCGCCTGCACCTTCTCGAACTCCATGCTCTCCAGCGCCGCTGAGCTGTAGGCGCGGTAGCCGGCCGTCGCGTCGTTGATGGCGAGGCCCAGCACGCCGGCGGCGTAGCGGTTGCCCCAGCGCGACAGCGAACGGCGCCGGCGCGGCCAGTTGACCGTGCGGCCACCGGGCACGTACCGGCTGCCGATCGCGAGGTCGGCGCCGTTCTCGACGTTGCCGATGAGCGCGGGCAGCACCTTCGGGTCGTGCGAGAGGTCGGCATCCATCTGCACGCACACCTCGGCACCGTCGTCGATGGCCCTGCGCAGACCGGCGCGATAGGCAGCACCGAGGCCGTTCTTCTCGCTGCGGCGCAGCACTGTGATGTGGCCGAGCTCGGCACCGAGGGCCTCGGCACGGTCGGCCGTGCCATCGGGGCTGCCGTCGTCGACCACGAGGATCTGCGCGTCGGGGACGACGGCACGCACCTCTCGGCACAGCCGATCGATGTTGTCGATCTCGTTGTACGTGGGGACGACCACCGTGGCGCGCACGGTCGACCAGCCTAGGCGCCGCCGACCGCGGCGGCGGGGTCAGCCCGTACGCTCTCCGTGTGCCCGACGACGAACGGCCCCTCAGCGCACTGCCCTCCCCCGCCGCCCGGGTGGCCGCGTTCGTGGCCATCCTCCTCGGGGGTCTCGCCGGCGGACTCATCGGCTACACGCTGGTGAAGCTGCAGTGCCACGGCTCGTGCGCAGCACCGAAGGGCATCGGCACGTTGGTGGGCGCGGTCGTTGCCGCCGCGGGGATGAGCATCGTCGCCGTGCTGGTGCTGCGCGCCGTGGGCGAGTGGCGTCAGATCGAACAGCGCGAGCGCCAACGGTGACGCCTGATCAGCAGACGCGTGAGCACGCGGAGCTGCTGGCGCTGGCCACGTCGTTGGCGCTGCAGGCTGGCCGCATGGTTCGCGACGGCCGCGCCGCGGGCGGCATCACGCAGACCGACACCAAGTCGTCGGCCACCGACATGGTCACCGAGTTCGACCGGGCCAGCGAGACCCTCATCGTCGGCGGCATCCTCGCGGCACGTCCGCACGACGGCATCGTGGGCGAGGAGGGCACCGACACCGAGGGCACCTCCGGGGTGCACTGGCTGATCGACCCCGTCGACGGCACCACCAACTTCCTCTACGGCCTGCCCGGCTACGCAGTGTCCATCGCGGCCTGCAGCGAGCACCGCACCGAGGTGGGCGTGGTGTACGTGCCCACCACCGACGAGCTGTTCACGGCCACCGCCGGCGGCGGGGCGCACCTCAACGGATCGCCCATCCGTTGCAGCACCACCACCGACCTGTCGCACGCCCTCGTCGCGAGCGGGTTCAGCTACCTCGCCGCCCGCCGTGCGGTGCAGGCCCGACGAGTGGCCGAGCTCCTGCCGCAGGTGCGCGATCTTCGCCGCTTCGGTGCGGCCGCGCCCGATCTCTGCTACGTGGCGGCGGGTCGCGTCGACGTCTACTTCGAGGAGTTCCTCGGCCCGTGGGACCTCGCCGCCGGAGAGCTCATCGCCCGCGAGGCAGGCTGCGTCACCGGCGCCCTCGACGGCGGGGCAGCGCGGCCGGCGAGCGTCATCGCGGCCAACCCGGCGTTGTTCGAACGCGCCCGCGAGCTCATTGCAGGCATCGACGCACGTCTCGGCGGCTGAGCAGTCGGCCCATTGAGCCACGCGTCAGGGCTCCGGCCTGGCATCATGGGGACCGTGGGTACCCGCATCCTCTCTGTCGAAGACGACGAACGCATCCGCACGGCGGTGAAGCTCGCGCTCGAGGACGAGGGCTGGACCGTCGACGAAGCCGGCAGCGGTGAGGAAGCGATCGAGCTGTTCCACCGCTCCGCCCCCGATGTGGTGCTCATCGACATCATGCTGCCCGGCATCGACGGCTTCGAGCTGTGCCGCACGCTGCGCCGTCACAGCGACGTCCCGATCGTGATGGTCACCGCGCGCAACGACACCCACGACGTGGTGGCCGGGCTCGAGGCAGGCGCCGACGACTACCTCACCAAGCCGTTCGCCCCCAAGGAGCTGTCGGCGCGCATCCGTGCACTGCTGCGCCGCATCCGGCCCATCAGCCCGGGACACGCCAAGCTCGTCTTCGGCGACCTCGAGATCATCCCCGACGAGGGCAAGGTGATGCGTGCCGGCAGCGAGCTGCACCTCACCAAGACCGAGTTCCGCCTGCTGTGCGAGCTCGCCCAGAACCCGGGCCGCGTGTTCAGCCGCGAGAGCCTGCTCGACAAGGTGTGGGGCTACGACTACTTCGGCGACGGCCGCCTCGTCGACGTGCACGTGCGCCGTCTGCGCACCAAGGTCGAGTCCGACCCGGCGAACCCGCGTCACGTCGTCACCGTCCGGGGTCTCGGCTACCGCCTCCAGTCGTGACCATCGCGCCCACCGATCCCACCATCGAGCTACCGCTCGGCTCACCGGGGTGGCGGCGCCGCCTCGCCGACCGCATCGACGCGATGCAACCGCGTCGCCTCGGGCTGCGCACCCGCATCCTGCTCATGTTCGGGCTGGGCGCACTGTTCCTGGCCTGCTTCCTGGCCGCCACCGGCTACAGCTTCACGCGGTCGAGCGTGGTGAACCAGCGCGACAAGGCCGCCATCGAGCAGGCGTACCGCAACGCACAGGTGGCCCAGAACGAGCTGAGCACCAACAACCCGTCGGCGCAGGCAGCGGTCGACCGGCTGCAGTCGCTGGGCGTTGCCCGCTTCGCCATCGACTACCGCGGCACCTGGAGCGCCAGCTCGCCCCAGTTCGGCCCCGACAGCATCCCGGCGGCACTCATCCAGCGAGTGGCCGGCGCGGGCACGCCGTCGCGCATGATCACCCGCATCGACGACAAGCCGGTGCTCGTCATCGGCATCCCGCTCACGGTGACCGATGCGACGTACTTCGAGTTCGTGTCGCTCGACGACGTGTCGTCCACGCTGCGCAGCGTGCTGCTCAGCCTGCTGTTCGCGGGCTTCATCACCACGCTCGCCGGTGCGCTGCTCGGCATGCTCGTCGCCAGCCGCGCTGTGCGGCCGCTGGGCGACGCTGCACAAGCGGCGAAGGCCATCGCCGGCGGACGCCTCGACACCCGACTCGAACCCTCCGACGACCCCGACCTGCGCGTGCTGGCCAACGCGTTCAACGACATGGCGTCGGCGCTCCAGGCACGCGTCGAGCGCGACGCACGTTTCGCCAGCGACGTGAGCCACGAGCTGCGCTCACCGCTGATGACGCTCGCGGCCAGTGTGGAGGTGATGCTGGCACGACGCGACGAGATGCCCGAACGTGCCCAGGCCGCGCTCGACCTGCTGGTGGCCGACGTCATCCGCTTCCAAGGCCTCGTCGAGGATCTCCTCGAGATCTCCCGCTTCGACGCAGGCGCCATTCGGCTCAACCTCGAGGACCTGCTGGTGGCCGAGTTCGTTCGTCAGGCGGTCGCCGTGAGCAGCGTGCCCACCACCCGCCTGGAGGTCACCGACCGCGCCGAGCGGGTCATCATCAGCGGCGACCGACGGCGCCTCGCGCGCGTGGTGGCCAACCTCATCGACAACGCCCGTCTGCACGGCGGCGGCGACGCCACGGTCACCGTCTCCGAACCCGACAACGAAGGCGAGCCGCTTGCACACGTGTGGATCGCCGTCGAGGACCGCGGCGCCGGCGTGCCGCCCGAGGAACGCGAGCTGGTGTTCGAACGCTTTGCGCGTGGTGCCGTGGCCGGCCGCCGATCGAGCAGCGATGGCGCCGGCCTCGGCCTCGCGCTGGTCGACGAGCACGTGCGCATGCATGGTGGCCGCGTGTGGGTGGAAGACCGCGTCGACGGGCAGCCCGGCGCGCGTTTCGTGCTCGAGCTCCCAGCCGAGGAGGTGGGAGTGTGAGCACCGTGCAACGACGACTCGGGCTCCTGGCAGCGGCGTTGCTCGTGCTCGCCGCCTGCGGAGTCGGCACCGACGACAGCCCGCGCGACATCCCTGCCGTCGACCAGAAGGAGCTCGGCGTGAACACCGACCGGGGCGCAGGCGCCACCACCGGCACGGCGCGCATCTACCTGCTCTCCCCTGTGGTGTCGGGCCAAGGGCCCACCCTGCAGCCCGTGGCCCGCGACGTGCCCGAGACGCCCACCGAGGTGCTCACCTCGCTGTTCGGTGGCGCCAACACCAACGAGCTCGCGCGGCAGTTCCGCACCGCCATCCCCGGCGGCACGCGCATGCTGTCGGCACGGCTGCAGGGTGGCACGCTGCGCGTCAACGTGTCGAAGGAGCTGCTCCAGCTCTCGGGGGGCGACCTCGTCGATGCGCTCGCCCAGATCGTGTTCACGGCCTCGGAGGTCGAGGGCGTGCGCGGAGTGAAGATCCTCGTCGACGGCGCCGATCAGCAGTGGCCCGCAGGCGACGGCGCGCTGCAGAGCGAACCGCTCACCGTGTACGACTACCCGGGCCTGGTGGTGTCGGCTCAGCCCGCCTACCCCGCCATCCCCACGCCCAGCCAGCCGGCCTAGCCGAAGAACACCTCGGCGACCTCGTGGTAGAGGTGCATGTCGACGGGGCGGGTCTTGCCCACGCACTCCGACAGCGGCGTGGTGAGCACCTCACCGGCGCGCAGAGCCACCATCTGGCCCCAGGCCTGCAGGTGCACCGAGTCGATCGCGGCCACGCCGTAGCGAGTGGAGAGCACACGGTCGAACGCGGTGGGCGTGCCGCCACGCTGGATGTGGCCCAGCAGCACCATGCGCGTCTCGAAGCCCGTGCGCTCCTCGATCGCGTGGGCGATGGTCTCGGCGATGCCGCCCAGCCGTACGTGCCCGAACTGGTCGTACACCTTGTCGCGTCCCGACATGCTGCCCTCGCGCGGCTCGGCACCCTCGGCCACGACGACGATGGAGGCGTAGCGCCCGCGCTCGTGCCGGCTGCGCAACAACTCGCACACCTCGTCGATGTCGAACGGCTGCTCGGGGATGAGGATGGCGGTGGCGCCGCCGGCGATGCCTGCGTGCGTGGCGATCCAGCCGCTGTGCCGGCCCATCACCTCGACGACCATCACGCGGTCGTGGCTCTCGGCAGTGGTGTGCAAGCGGTCGATGGCATCCGTGGCGATCTGCACGGCGGTGTTGAACCCGAACGTGACGTCGGTGCCCACCACGTCGTTGTCGATGGTCTTCGGCACGCCCACGATGGGCAGGCCCAGCTCCTCGTGGAGCTTGCACGCGACCGACAGCGAGCCGTTGCCGCCGATGACGATGAGGGCGTCGAGCGCCATGTCGCGAAACGTTGCCTGCACCTGAGCAACGCCGTCCTCGTGGTCGTAGGGGCTGCCCCGACGGGTGCCCAGGAGCGTGCCGCCCCGGGGCAGCATGCCGCGCAGCGACGCCACATCGAGCGCCATCGTGCGCCGCTCGCGCACGCCGTCCCACGCGTCGAGAAAGCCGATCAGCTCGTCGCCGTAGACCAGCTCGCCCTTGCGGACGATGGCCCTGATGACCGCGTTGAGGCCTGGGCAATCGCCGCCACCTGTCAGAATGCCGACACGCACGTGTCCACAGGGTAGAGGCAATTCGGCAGCAAATACGGAAAGGGCGCACACAAGATGAGCTGGGACTCTTCCCGACCGGTGCCGTGGAAGCGGCTGACCACCGAATTCGCCCTCATCGCGGTGGTCATCGTGGTCATCTCGTGGGTCGTCTCGCACAACCACAAGGCCAGCAACTACATCGCCATCCTGCTCGCCGGCGGTGTCTACCTCGTCTTCGGCGCAGTGCTCGCCAAGTTCGGCTATGCCCGCAAGTCGCTGAAGCAGATGCGTGTCGAAGCGGCGGCGCAGCCCGCCAGGGTGGTGGGAAAGGTGTCCGCACCATCGCAGCGGCCCAAGCCTGCGCCCACCAGCCGCACGTCGTCGGGGCCGAGCAACCGCCCGCAGAAGAAGAAGCGCTGACTAGGTTGACACCGTGACGAGCGAACCCTGTGTCATCGCCATCGACGCCGGTACCACCGGCGTGCGCAGCAGGGCCGTCTACCCCGGTGGGTCGGGCACCTCCGAGCGCATCGCCTCCTACCGCGAGTTCACGCAGCACTTCCCGCAGCCGGGCTGGGTCGAGCACGACCCGGTCGAGATCTGGGAGGCCGTCAAGGCCACGCTGGTCGAGGTGCTGGCGCAGGTGGGACCCGTTGCCGCGATCGGCATCACCAACCAGCGCGAGACGGTGCTGGCCTGGAACCGGCGCACCGGACGCCCGTATGGGAACGCGATCGTGTGGCAGGACCGCCGTACCGCCGCACGATGCGACCAACTGGCCGCCGGCGGCGCGCTGGCGGCGGTGCGAGCCATCACGGGGCTGGTGCTCGATCCGTACTTCAGCGGCTCGAAGATCGAGTGGCTGCTGGCCAACCGGCCGATCCCGGTCGACGACGACCTCGCCGTGGGCACCATCGACAGCTGGTTGCTCTGGAACCTCACCGGCGGCGAGGTGCATGCCACCGACCCCTCGAACGCGAGCCGCACGATGCTGTTCGACATCCGTTCGCTGGCGTGGAGCCCCGAGATGTGCTCGCTGTTCGCCGTGCCCGCCGCCGCACTTCCCGAGGTGCTCCCGTCGAGCGGCCGTTTCGGTGTCACCAGCGAGCGGTGTGGAGTGCCCGGCGGCATCCCCATCTCCGGCATCGCCGGCGATCAACAAGCAGCGCTTTTCGGGCAGGCGTGCCACATCCCGGGCATGGCGAAGAACACCTACGGCACGGGCAGCTTCGTGCTGCTCAACGTCGGTCCCACCTGCCCCGAACCGGCCGAGGGAATGCTCACCACCGTGGCCTGGACCCTCGCCGACGGCACGGTGGCGTATGCGCTCGAGGGCGCCATCTTCGTCACCGGCGCAGCGGTGCAGTGGCTGCGCGACGGGTTGCAGGTCATCAGCAGTGCGGCCGAGATCGGTCCGCTCATGGCCAGCGTGCCCGACACCGGCGGGGTGTACGTGGTACCGGCGTTCGCCGGCCTCGGCAGCCCCTGGTGGGACCCCTACGCGCGCGGCACCATCGTGGGCATCACGCGCGGTACCACCAAGGCGCACCTCGCCCGCGCCGTGGTGGAGGCCATGACCTTCCAGGTGCGCGACGCGATGGAGGCCATGGCGGCCGTGTCAGGTGTCGCCATCGCCGACCTGCGCGTCGACGGCGGTGCGTCGGTGATGGACGACATGTTGCAGATGCAATCCGACCAGTTGGGCGTCACCGTTCGCCGCGCCGCCGACCAGGAGACCACCGCCCTCGGGGCCGCCTACCTCGCCGGGCTCGCGGAAGGTGTGTGGCCGTCCCTCGACGCGATCGCCGCCGAGTGGAGCAGCGACGCGACGTTCGCACCGGAACCCGACCGCACGTTCACCGACCTCGCGCACGGCGGGTGGGTACGTGCCGTCGCACGCAGCCGAGACTGGGCAACACGATGAACCCGCACCACACCATCACCGCCTCCGAGAGCGCCTCCGACGTGCTCCACCACGTGCGCCGGCACGGCCATCTGGTGGTGCCGCTCGCCAACGGTGAGCCCATCGCGCTGCTCGACGCCATCGAGGCGGCCGCCGCGGCCGGCTCCATCGAGGGTGTCACCGTGCACCAGATGCACGCCCTGCACGACCGCCCGTACCTGCACGCCGCATACGGCGATCGCCTGCGGCACGTGTCGTACTTCCTGTCGCACGTCACCCGCCCCTGCTACGAGAGCGGCACGGTCGAGCTCGTGCCCAACCACTTCAGCGAAGTGTTCAGCCACATGCAGCGAAGGGCCAACGACCCGCTCATCATCGCCTGCGCGGCACCGCCCGATCGGCACGGCTACTTCAGCCTCGGTGTGAGTGCCGACTACACGAGCAGCTTCATCGGGCGGGCGAGGTTCTTCCTCGAGGTCAACGAGCACATGCCGCGCACGTTCGGTCGCAACCAGATCCACATCAGCCAGGTGGAGGGTTGGTACCGCAACGACCAGCCGCTCACCGAGGTGCCGCCGTCCGAGATGGACGACGACGACCACACCATCGCCGCGTTCGTCGCCGACCGCATCCCCGACGGCGCCTGCCTGCAGACCGGCATCGGTGCCATCCCCAACGCCATCATGACCGCGCTCGCGCAACATCGCGACCTCGGCGTGCACACCGAACTGCTCAGCGACGGTCTCGTCGATCTCGTCGAGCAGGGCGTGGTCAACGGGGTGCGCAAGATGCACAACCGCACGAAGGTGGTGGGCACGTTCGCACTCGGGACGCAGCGGCTGTACGACTTCTTGCACGAGAACACCGCCATCGAGCTGTGGAGCGCCCGCTACGTCAACGACCCGAGGCTCCTCAGCCGCGAACGCAACTTCGTGTCCATCAACGCCACGCTCAGCGTCGACTTCCTGGGCCAGTGCGCCAGCGAGACGCTCGGCGGTCACTACTACTCGTCGTCGGGCGGTCAGGTCGACTTCGCTCGCGGTGCGATGTACAGCGAGGGCGGCCAGGGCTTCATCGTGCTGCACAGCACCGCCGCACACGGCGCGGTGAGCCGCATCGTGCCCCAGTTCGCGACCGGCGAGGTGGTCACCAACTCGAAGAACACCGTCGACAAGGTGGTCACCGAGTTCGG
>PMCN01000232.1 GCA_003154135.1 Acidimicrobiaceae bacterium | reverse complement strand
ACGTCGGCCCAGTTCCCTGGTCCGCGGCGGTGGTACAGGTGAGGTGCAACGCAGGCGTAGCCCTCGGTGGCAAACCGTCGCACGACCTCTCGGCTCCAAGGATCCAAACCCGGGGCGTGGTGCAGCAACACCATTCCAGGGACGGGTGCGTCAGAGACCGGCCGCGCCAAGTATCCCTCGATCACATCCGAATGATGTCCAGCGAAACCGACGAACTCGGCCAAGAGTGCGCCTTTCAAGGGGCGCCCCTTCGTCCTGTCTTGCCCATGAGTTACCGGCTCCCCGCCGAGACGACCATGTCCCGGAGGTATTGCCGGATCTCACTCTCGGACAAGCTCAAGTCAATTCGGTCGCTGTAGGGCTGCGGCCAGTCGATCCCCGTGTGCCAGTAGACCTCGACTCGGTTGCCCTCCGGGTCGCGGAAGTAGCAGCCGATCGCGTTTCCGTGGTTGCTCACGTGGTCGATCTCGTACTCGCGCTCGACGATCCGTGCATAGAAGTGGCGCAGGTCTGCCAGCGAGTCGAGCACGAAGGACATCTGCTGGGGATCGGTGTGCTTGCTCTCGTGCTGAGCGAGGAGGAGCTCGTGATGCTCCACGTCGGGCTGGGCGCTGAGGAACACCTTCTTGTCGTCCCGGTCGGTCACGGTCATGCCGAGGAAGTCGCTGTAGAACTCGCGCATCTTCTCGATGTCGTTGACGTAGAGACCGAAGTGACCGAGCCCCGTCACCTTCGGCGCCCCGGTGGTCGAGCGGCTTCGGCCGCCGGCCGGAGCCGGGTTCGAGAACGAGCCCCACCCGACGATGACGTTCAGGACAGCGCCTGGATCGGAGGGGGCGGCATCGCCCCGCCACGCCACGTGGTGATCCGTACGGACGATGGCCGCGCCCGCCTTGAACAACTCGCGCAATGCCGAACGGTCGGGCTCGGTCGGCTCGAAGCGCTCGAGCGGAATTCCGCGCTGTGCGGCCGCGGACAACACGCCCACCGAGTCGAAGTCGCCGAGGTCGAGGAGCGTGAACCCTTGACCGAAGTGATCGAAGAGCGACGAGCCGTCGGACAACCACATGTGAGGCGCACGGTTTCCCGGCGACGCCGACGGGTTGTAGTCCTCGAACGAGGCCTCCGGCTCGTCGATGCCGTCACGAACGATCACCGGCGAACTGGAGTAGCGGTATCCCAGCTGCCCGCCCATGCGCTTGAACTGGCGAGCCTTCTGGATGTTGATGGCTTCGGCAACCTGGGCGCGTACAGCCTCGCCAGCAGGGCCTGCGTCCTCGATGCCCGGGCGCACCAGCTCCCTGGCGCCAACGGCCTGGTTGGCCTCGCATCCGGCGAGAATGAAGCGAGCCGCCTCACCTCGTTCGATTCCATAGCTGGGCAGGAGCATGGGACCGCCCCAACCCTCGATGACGGCAGCAAGCTTCCAGCCGAGGTCGGCAGCATCGCCGATGCCGATGTTCATGCCGAAGCCACCCATCGGCGACACGAGGTGGGCGGCGTCGCCGATCAGGTAGGCGCGACCGAAGTCGTACCTCGGCACCTGCAGCGTATTGGTGATGAACGTTCCTCCGCTGAGCGGCTCGACGTCGAACTCCTCGCCCACCGCACGGAAGAGCATCGCCCGGCAGGCCTCCCAATCGTCACCGTCGACGCCTTCGGGGACGGGGGAGCTGAAGTAGGCCCACTCGTCGACACCCGACTGCGGCACCAGGCTGTCGGCGTTTCGGTCCTCGTTGTAGAAGAGGAGCATGGAGGACATCGGCGTCGCCTTCCAGTACTCGGAGAGCCGCGGCGCACGGAAGTGCCACAAGAAGCTGCGCGCAATACCTGGGTGGCCCTCCATGCGAACGTTGAGCACGTTGCCACGAAGGCTGCTCCTGCCTCCATCAGCGAGGACGATGTAGTCGGCGCGTGCCGACTTGGTACCGGCCGGCGTCGTGATCGAGAGATCGACTCCCCAGTCGTCCTGCGTGAACGTGTCGACGGAGTGCTCGAAGAGCACCTGGACCTCTGGGAGGCTCGCCATGCGCTCTCTCAGCGTGCGTTCGATCGCGCCGTGCGGCGCCCATTCCGCGACCTCGGAGGCGATCGGGAGCCGCTCGTCCCACTCGTAGGCACGAGGGAACCGCTCGATCTGGTAGCCGTTCAGACGCGTGACGAAGGCCACGTCGCGCAGCACGGCGTCGCTCACCGGGTCGTTCTCCCTGAGCGCATCGGCGATACCCCACCGGCGGAAGTGCTCCATGGACCGCACGTTCGTCAGGTTGGCGCGGGCTGGATAGATCTGCGACTCGGAGCGCAGCTCGAGGACCATGCTCCTCACCCCGCGCAGGGCGAGATCGATGGCGAGCGCCATCCCGACCGGTCCCCCGCCAACGATGGCGACCGGCGCTTCATAGTCAACGACGACTCGGGACACGACATCTCCTCGCAGGTCTGAAACGGGCTGCAGTTCCACTACATGGAACTTGAGTCCGAACTATAGCAGTGACCCTCGTCACTGTCGAGAGATTTCTCCGAGAGGCAGCTCTGTGCGTGGTGTGCGACGCTGGCGCCGAATGCCCCCGTCCTGCTGCGACAATCGCCACAGGGTTTGAGTGGGCGCGAAACGTCCCACTTCCGGGACATTCACCGCCCGTGTGCGCGAGACGTCACGAAAACGGGACGAAGCGCGCCCAACACCAGCAACGCCGAGCGAGGCAGCCAGACTGACCGACCATGACGATCAACACGTTCGACGAGGCACGCCGCGCGGTCGACGAAGGCACGACAGCCGGTGACGCGGCACGTGCCCTCGTCGAGCACCTCACCGAGCACGAGAAGCTCTGGTGTCTCGACGGCGATGCTCCCACGTGGGCAGGGCTGAAGTTCCTCAGCGACGACGGCTACCACAAGAGTGTGTTCATCGGTGCAGAGTTGGAGCGCATCGGGTTCCCGGGCATCCGGTTCTCCGACGGACCACGCGGCGTCGTGGTGGGCAACGCGACCGCGTTCCCGGTGGCGATGGCCCGAGGCGCCACCTGGGATCTCGACCTGGAGGAGCGCATCGGCGACGTCATCGGCGCAGAGTTGCGGGCCGTCGGGGCGAACCTCACCGGCGCGGTGTGCATCAACCTNNCTGCGCCATCCGGCCTGGGGACGAGCGCAGGAGACCTACGGCGAAGACCCGTTCCACGTCGGCGAGTTCGGCGCGGCGTTCACCCGCGGCCTGCAACGGCACGTCATGGCGTGCATGAAGCACTTCGCCTGCAACTCGATGGAGAACGCCAGGTTCAGCGTCGACGTGGAGGTCGACGACGTCGCATTGCACGAGGTGTACCTTCCCCACTTCAAGCGAGTCGCCGACGAAGGTATCGCCTCGGTGATGTCGGCCTACAACAGCGTGAACGGNNGCGACCTCGGTGAACGCAGGCCTCGACATCGAGATGCCCTACCGCATGGTGCGCCAGCAGTACCTGCCGGCGGCGATCGAGCGCGGCGAAGTGTCGTGGGACACGATCGATCGCTCCGTCGAGCGAATCATCGCCACCCTGCTCCGCTTCGATCGTGTGCTGTCGTCGCCCTCGCCGTCGATCGACCTGCTCGGTGGCCCGGAGCATCGCTCACTTGCCCGCGAGGCGGCAGGTCGAGCCGTGGTGCTCCTTCGGAACGAGCCGATCGATGGCGCGACGGCGCTGCCGCTCGACCCGTCGCAGCGGGTTGCCGTGATCGGTCGGCTGGCCGACACGGTCAACATCGGCGACGGTGGCTCGAGCGACGTGTGGGACCTGTCGTGCCGCACAGTTCTCGACGGAGTGCGCGACGCGATCGCCGACGTCACCCACGACGACGGTAGCGACGTCGAGCGAGCCGCCACGGTGGCCTCCGCGGCCGACATCGCCGTCGTGGTGGTCGGTTACACCTACCTCGACGAGGGCGAGTACATCGGCGAGACCGACAGCTCGCTGATGTCGATGTTCCCGAAGGGCGACGAGCCCGACGTGATCGATCGGTTCCAGGGCTCGCTGCACGATCTGCCGCCCGCCGTGAAGCCGCCCCGGCTCGGCGAACGCCCGCGCATGTTCAGCCGGGGCGGCGACCGCACGTCGCTGCGCCTTCTGCCCGCCGACGTCGAACTGATCCACCGCGTCGCAGCCGCGAACCCGCGCACCGTGGTGGTGGTGCAGGCCGGCAGCGCTGTGATCACCACGGAGTGGGCCGACGAGGTCGCCGCCATCGCCCAGGCCTGGTACGGGGGAGCCGAGGCCGGGCCGGGGTTGGCCGACGTGCTCGTCGGCGCGGTGAACCCATCGGCTCGCCTCCCTTTCACCGTCCCTGTCGACGAGGCCGACCTGCCCGCGTTCGACATCGACGCCACCACGTTCACCTACGACCGCTGGCACGGTTGGTGGCGGGCGTCGCGCCGGAACATCGCACCGGCACACTCTTTCGGATTCGGTCTCTCGTACACGACGTTCGAGCTCGGCGGCGCGTCAGGGGCAGTCGACGAACGCGGCGTCGTCGTTCGCGGCATCGTCCGCAACACCGGCGATCGCGACGGCACCGACGTGGTGCAGGTGTATGTGACGCTGCCCGACGGCGATGCACCCGATCGGCTGATCGGATTTGCTCGTGTGGACGTCGCCGCCGGTACGTCGGCCACCTTCGAGATCACGGTTCCGCTCGACCGACTCGCCACCCGCGACAGCGAGCACCGCGCGTGGCGCGCCGCGGCGGGTCGCCACACGATCACCATCGCTCGGTTCGCCGGCGATCCCGAGGCAACCCACATCCCCCTCGACCTCTGAGATCGCTCGGCTCAGTAGCGCGGCAGCGTCGACACGAAAGTCCAGGCAGCGTCGACCTGGGCCGGGGTGACGTCGATCAGGTCGACCACCGAGACGTCGAGGTCGGTGGAACGGGCGAAGTCGCGCAGGCCGAGCAGGCAGCTCCGGAAGTCATCCTCCGTCACGCCGAGGTCATCGGGATGGGCACGCACCTTCGACCGTTCGACGATGCGCCGGGTGCCCTCCGGATCGTTGCCCTGCACGTGGGCCATCGCGCACACGGCGAAGGCGATGATCTCGCCGTGCACCGGGTGCGCGCCTGTGGCGTGCTCGAAGGCATAGGCCCAGAAGTGCTCAGACCCCTCCTCGAACCGGCTGTGACCGGCCCATGCGCAGGCGGCACCGATTCGCCGGTAGGCGTCGGCCAGGAACCGGACGCCATCGTCGGACACGGCGCAGATGTCGTCGGCTGCCGCCTCCAATTCGTCGAGCAGCCGGACACCGAGCGCGGCGAGACCGGCATGCCACGGATGGCCGAGCCCACGATCGCTCGCCATTCGCCAATCGAACAAACCCGTGTGGCACGACAACACGTCGCCCACACCGGCACGGTTGAGTCGAGGCGGTGCCGAGCGCACGAGTGCCAGGTCGAGCACCACCACCTCGGGGATCACGGTGCCGATGTAGCGAACCCGGCCGGCGTCGCGCACCCCGATGGCGTCGGTGAAGCCGGCATCGACCGACGTGATCGACGGCACCTGCACGAGCGGACGACCCGTCGACCACGCCACGTACTTGGCGGTGTCGAGCGCTGTGCCGCCACCGAGGCCGACCACGGTCGACTCGGCAAGCAACTCGACGGGCACCGTGGTACGGAGCTGGTCCACCGTCGCAGCCAGGTGCGCGACGTCCATGTTCCACGCCTCGATCTCGGCCGCGAGCGTGACGCTCCCGAGCGCCGACCGTACGGAGGACCACGGCGGTTCGTTCGCGCACACGATCAACGGCGCACCACGCCCCTCGAGCACGGAGACCGTGTCGGCCTCCACGCACGCGAACGGCGTGCCGAAGGTTCCCTCGTCGATCATTGGCCACCCTCCACCGCATACTGTCGCGCACGTGGACCTTCCCGACGTGATCACCGCTGCTGCACTCGTCCGATCGAGCGAGCGTTCGGCCCGCGAGTTGGTGCAGGACGCGCTCGACCGTGTAGAGGCGACGAACCCGACGCTCAACACGTTCGTACGTGTCGATGCCGAGGGTGCGTTGGCCGCCGCCGATCGGGTCGATGCGGCGCGCCGAGCGGGCGAGACACTGCCACCGCTCGCCGGGGTGCCGTTCGGCGTGAAGGACCTCGAGGACTGCGTCGGCATGCCGACCACGCGCGGGTCACGCTGGTACGCGTCGAACCCTCCCGCCGTCCGCGACGACATCCACGTCGGCCGTTTCCGGGCTGCAGGTGCCATCCCCATCGGCAAGACCACCACGCCCGAGTTCGGTGCCTGGGGCTACACCGCCAGCCCGCTGCTCGGCGTCACGCGCAACCCGTGGCACACCGACCGCACGCCCGGTGGTTCCAGCGGCGGTACCGCGGCAGCGGTGGCGGCGGGCATCATCCCGTTCGGAACTGCCAGCGACGGTGGCGGCTCCATCCGCGGGCCGGGCAGCTCGTGCGGGCTCCCCGGTCTGAAGCCCACCTACGGACGCATCCCGACGTTCGGCGTCACGCGCCACGCTCAGAACGCAGTCAACTTCGCACTCGCTACCACGGTGGCCGACACAGCCCTGCTCTTCGACATCGCCTGCGGGCCTGATGCACGCGATCGCACCTCACTCCCCCATCCCGGGCTGCGTTACTCCGACGTGATCGAACAACTCGATGTCGGCGGACTCCGCGCCACCTGGTCGCCCGATCTCGGGTTCGTCACCATCGATCCGGAGGTAGCCGACATCACCGCACGCGCCGCGGCGTCGCTCATCGGCGCGGCGCGGCTGCGACCAAGTGGCATCGACGTGCAGCTCGACGACTTCATCCGGGTGTACGTGTTCATGGAGGCGGCTGACCAGTTCGTCGACGTCCCCGACGGCTGGGAGGCGCGGATCGACGAACTCGACCCACTCGTCGTGGAGGGCTGGCGCAAGGCCCGCACGGTGACACTGCCGACGTTCTCCCGTGTCGAAGGCGACCGCCGCCAGTTGGAGCTTCGCATCGCCGATCTGTTCGAGCACACCGACGTGCTGCTCACACCGACCAACGCCTGCCCTCCGTTCGCCGCCGAGGGCCCGATGCCCACCGAGATCGGCGGTCGGCGCTGCCACGGCGGTCACGCCGCACTGCTCACGATGCTGGCCAACGTGGTCAACCTGCCGTCGATCACGCTCCCCGCCGGCGTCACGTCCGACGGCCTTCCGATCGGGCTGATGGTCACCGCACCCCGGCACCGTGAAGACATCTGCCTGCGGCTGGCTCGCATCTGGGAGCAGCACTCGCCCTGGCCCCGACACGCGGCCACCACATGAGCGAGATCCGCCGGATCGAGGCCGGCTACAAGCGGGTCGTCCTCCTCGTGGTGGCCCACGCCGACGACGTTGCTCTGTTCATCGGCGGCACCGTGGCGGCGTGGGCCGACGCCGGGTGGCGAGTGGTCGTCGTCCGCGTCACCGACGATCGATGGGACTCGTACGGCATGACGGAGGCAGCCACGATCGACGCGAACGCTGCCGAATTTCGCCGTGCGGCCGACGTGCTCGGCGTCGCCGAGATCGTGGAGTTCGGTCTGCCCACCGACACACTCGCCGACGCCAGCGAAGTGGCGCTACGCGAGCGGATCATCCGTGAGGTGCGCAGCCACCGGCCGTACGCGCTGGTCACGTTCGACCCCGACGCCATTCACGGCGAGGACAACCAGGACCACCACATGGTCGCGGCGGCCACCGACGAGGCGTTCTGGACCAGCCAGTTCGACCTGCACCATCCCGAGCAACGCGCTCAAGGGCTCGAACCGCACGGCTGCTTCGAACGGTGGTACTTCGGGCGCCACGTCGTCGACCCCACCCACGTGATCGACATCTCGGCCACGCTCGATCGCAAGGTCGACGCGGCCTGCGAGCACGTCACGATGCTCACCAACTTCGCCCACCAGCTCACGCTCCAGGCCGCGACCGGTGGATGGGACCTGCCCCTCGCAGCCGACGTGGTGGCGAGCCGAGATGTGCGCCCGATGATCGAGCCGCTGCTGCGGGCCGGCGCCGCCGCCACTGGGGCCGCTCACGGGGTGGCCGCGGGAGAGGAGTTCCGCATCGTCACCTTCGGCGGTCTCTCCGCCGTGCTCGAGCGTTTCGGGGTGAGGCGGTCATGACCCTACGACTGGCGCTCCTCGGCCACGGTTTCATCGGCACGATGCANNCCGACGACTGGACCGAGGCCGTGCGCGCTCCCGACGTCGATGCGGTGGTCATCGGCACGCCCAACGCGTTGCACCATCCGCAGGCGATGGCCGCACTGGAGCACGGCAAGCACGTGTTGCTCGACAAGCCGATGGCGCTCGACACCGCTCAGGCGCAGGAGATCGCCGATGCTGCGGAGGCAGCCGGTCGCACTCTGCTCGTCGGGCACATGTGGCGCTACCGCGACGAGGTGATCGCGACGCGCGATCGAATCGCCGCCGGATCGGTGGGACGTCCCGTGCGCACCCGCGGCTACGGGATCCACGCCGGCTGGGGTCCGTCGGGCTGGTTCACGGATCCGGCGTTGGCGGGCGGCGGCGCGCTGATCGACATGGGCATCCACGCCATCGACACCACTCGCTTCGTGCTCGGCGACCCCGAGCCCCTTCGTGTCAGCGCGTCGATCGGCACCGCGTACGGCGAGTACGCGGTCGACGACGACGCCGTCGTGCTCATCGAGTGGTCGAACGGCGTGCGCAGTGTGGTCGAGTGCGGGTGGTGGCAGCCCCGGCTCGATGGTGTGGAGGCCGACACCGAGATCCACGGCACCGCAGGCTACGAGCGCATCTGGCCGCAGTTCACTCCCGCTGCGCCACCGCCCGCCGACTATGTGCACTGCAGCCTGCAGATGTACACGGCCCAGATGGCCGACTTCGCGCACTGCTGCGCCACCGGCGACACCCCGGTGGCGTCGGCCGACGTGGGCCTCACCGCGATGCGCATCATCGACGCCGCCTACCTGGATGCGAGGACCGGATGAACACGAACGACGCACCTGCCATCCTCGGCGGCACACCCGTGCGGAGTGCCGACTACCCGCCGTGGCCGGTGTGGGACGACGACGAACGCACGCGGCTGCTGCACACCCTCGATGCCGGTGGATGGTGGCAGGGCGACGGTGCCGTGGCCGCGTCGTTCGCCCAGCAGTTCGCCGACTACCACGGTGCACGCCACGGTCTGGCGCTCACCAACGGCACTCACACGCTGGAGGCGGCGCTGATCGCGTGCGACATCGGCGAGGGCGACGAGGTGTTGGTGCCGGGCATGACCTTCGTCGCTTCTGCATCGGCTGTGCTGGCCGTGAACGCCACGCCAGTGTTCGTCGACATCGACCCCGACACGCTGTGCATCGATCCGGTGGCCGCCGAGGCTGCGATCACCGATCGCACGCGGGCCATCATCGCCGTGCACGTCGCCGGAGCCGCTGCCGACCTCGACGCGCTCGTCGAACTGTGCACGCGCCACGGTCTACGGCTCGTCGAGGACTGCGCACACGCACACGGCACCTTCTGGCGCGGTCGCGGCGTGGGCTCGTGGGGCGACTTCGGGTCGTTCTCGATGCAGCGCTCGAAGCTGATGACGGCCGGCGAGGGCGGTGTGTTGATCTGCAACGACGATGCCCTGCGCGACGCCGCGTGGGCGTATGCCGACTGCGGTCGAGTGAAGGGCGAGTGGTTCTACCACCACGCCACGGTGGGCACGAACCTGCGCATGACCGAGTGGCAGGGCGCCGTTTTGCAGGCCCAGCTCGACCGGTTCGCCGAGCAGAACCGTGTGCGCAACGCCAACGCACTCGCGCTGATCGCAGCGCTCGACCAGATTCCCGGCATCCGGGCGCAGCGCCGCGACCCACGCATGAACACACAGGGCAACTACTGCTTCGTGTTCCACTACGACACCTCCGAGTTCGCCGACCTGCCGCTCCGCCCGCTCGAGGCGGCACTCGCTGCGGAGGGCGTGCCGATGGGGGTGTCGTACCCGTCGCTCAGCGACCTGTCGGTGTTCCGGAACCATCGCTTCGGGCCGCGCCGTCGAACCCACGACCCCGGGATCGACTACGCGCACCTCCACCTTCCGCGCGCCGAGCACGCGGCGGCGTCCACGGTGTGGCTGCAGCATCGACTGCTGCTCGCCGAGCGCGACGACGTGCTCGACGTGGCGCGTGCGGTCGAACGGATACGACGTCATGCGGCCGAGATCGTGCGGCGCTCAGCTCACGGTGCGTAGGTACGGCGGCCGGTGACGAGCCAGGTCCGGGGGCGGGCTTACGATGGGCCGGATGGCGACAGGACGTTGTTTGTGCGGTGAAGTGACCTACGAGCTGGCCGGCGACCTCATCGCCACCGCGGTGTGCCACTGCGACCACTGCCAACGACAGAGCGGTGGGGCCTTCTCGGTGAACCTCATCGCCCACGAGTCGCAGCTCACCATCCAAGGCGAGCTGCACACCTACGTGGAGACGGGCGAGCAGAACGACGGCGAATACGTGCGCCGCCGGTTCTGCCCCACGTGCGGATCACCGATCGTGTCGGAGCTCGTGCTCACACCAGGCGTCATCGCCGTGAAGGCCGGCACGCTCGACGACAAGTCCACGGTGCTGCCCACCGTGGAGGTGTGGTGCGCCGACCGGCAGCCGTGGGTGTCGCTACCCGGCATGGCCGTGTCGCTCGACCGCGAGTAGCGCTCGGCGGCCGGTCCCGCAGCGACCCGTTCGGCACGTGGAGCAACCGATACGACAGGATCTCGTTTCCCCTGTCGGTGCCCAGGGTGGGATTCGAACCCACACTCCCTTGCGGGAAGGGGGGTTTAAGACTTCACAATCCCGTCCAGCTGGTGCTCTTCAGTCCGTCTGCCCTGCTCATGTCCGGCGCCTGCGTCCGCCCAGTCCGTTGAGTCCGCCCAGGTCCGGCCAATGCGGCCGAGTCCTGTGCAGGAATCGTGCAGGCGGAGCGCCGGCACCGCTCGCGGCAGCANNCTGAGCGTTCGGCACGGGCTCCACGTCAGCCGTGGGATGCTGATGTCGTGTCGATCGGGGCAGGCCGTGCACGCGGGCACCGCTGGTGACCCGACACGTGACGCTGCGGTCGCGGTCGTGGCAGACCTCGAGCAGTCGCACGGGCAGGTGCTGTTCGGCTTCGTTCGCCGGTTGGGTGTTCGTGACGACGCCGCGGTCGACGTCGTACAGGAGGCGCTGCTCAAGTTGTTCGGCGCGCTCTGCTCCGGTGAGCCCATCCAGGATGCGAAGTCGTGGACGTTCCATGTCGCGTACCGGCTGGCGATGGACGAGCACCGTCGTGGCGCACGTGCGCTACGGGTGGTACCGACCTGGGGAGGGCAGGGTGACGACGACCCGGCCGACAGCCACGAACGCCGTCAGGTGTGGACGCAGGTCGATCTGCTCCCCGAACGGCAGCGTGCGGTGTTGTACCTCAGGTTCCGGGCGGACCTGCCGTTCGAGGACATCGGCGCGACGATGGGCATCACTTCGAGCGCCGCGCGCAGCCATTGCACCCAGGCACTGGCTGCGCTCCGCCGTCGGCTGAGCGGTGGGAGCTGACGATGAACGACCGTCGCAGGATCGAGGCCGCACTCAGGGCACACCCGCCCGACGAACCGCAGTATCGCCCGGGCATCACCGACCGTCTTGACCGGTCGGATGCGGGGTCGGGCAACTCGAACCAACCTCCCACGCCGTTGGTAGTGGCCTCGACCCCGTCGGGGCCGAGGCGTCGCCGGATCCAACTTGCGGCGATCGTCACGGCGGCGGCCGCCATCCTCGCGATCGGCCTAGTCGTGATCGGTCGCGGCCGGTCGACGGCGCCTGGCGCGACCGACTCCACACTGCCCGCAGTGACGACACCGTCGACGATCTCCACCACAGGAGCGACATCCGCTCTCGACGGACGATGGGTCG
>PMCN01000288.1 GCA_003154135.1 Acidimicrobiaceae bacterium | reverse complement strand
AGGGGAATTGAACCCCTGACCTCTTCCATGCCATGGAAGCGCTCTGCCAACTGAGCTACAGCCCCGAACGAGTGCAGGACGCTATCAGCGCGGGCCCCGCTCTCAAAACGTGATCAGGCAATCACCGTCACAGCGAACGCTTCGCACGCAGCCTCGTGCGCAACGGGCCGACACCCAAGCGCATCACCAACGTGATGAGCACCGACGAGATGACCACGCGCACGCCGATGGGCAGCTCCGCGATGCGCGGGGCGACGACGATGGAGCTGCCGATGGCCACGGGGTACACCCAGGCCACGTCGGTGAAGATGCGTGCCGACAGCGACCTCTTCGGCTCGGCGCGATGGGGTAGCTCGAAGAACTCGTCGACGCCGACGGTGCGCGTGATGCGCTCGCTGACCACGAACGGTCGGGCCCGCTGCATCAGCACGGCCCGCTGCGGCGAACGCTCCCACTCACGCAGGTGCAGCCCGTCGACGAACCGGAACACGAACTGGTACTCGCCGCCGTCAGGCCCGGGTAGCAGCACGCCGGCGCCGAGGCAGCCGTGGAACTTGCGCAAGATGGCGATGACGTCGTCGGCCCATGCCAGGTATTGGTCCTCGGCGCCGGGGAGCACCGTACGCGCCACCGTCAGGGTGACGGGTGCGGAGGCGACACGCGGCAGCTGCGCGGTGTCGAAGGGGCCGGAGAGAGCGAGCGACATACAGGGTCATCAACCGTAGCGATGGAACGGTTGTTCCCATCGGTGACGGTGATCACAGCCGGATCACAGACGGATCACAGCCGGGTGGGCTGGATCAGGCCGGCTCGGACTCGGCCCACGCCACCTTGGGCACGTCGCGGTAGAGGCGCTCGATCTCGTAGTACATGCGGATCTCCTCGACGAAGACGTGCACGACGACGTCGCCGTAGTCGACCAGCACCCACTGCTGCTCGGACACGCCCTCCATGCGCAACGGCGAGCGACCGAGCTCGAGCCGCACGGCCTCCTCCACCGCGTCGACCACGGTCTTCACCAGCCGGCGGTTGCTGGCGCTGGTGATGACGAAGTAGTCGGTGATCGACAGCACCTCGCCGACGGCGAGCACCAGTGTGTGGTCGGCCTTCTTGTCGTCGGCTGCGCGGGCGGCCACGCAGGCGAGTTGGCGTGCCGCGGCGGCACCGGGCGACTCGAGCATCAGCCGGCCGTCGTCGAGGTGGTGGCCGGCATGGTGTTGTCGGTGCCGCTGTTGGCGTCGAGGAAGCTCGAGCCCAGTTGCAGCACCACGTCGACGCCCTCGATGCGCTGGTCGGGGGTGCCGAGCTTCACATCGCCGAACACCTTCTGCGCCGCAGTGGTGGCTTGGTCGAAGCGCGGGTCGTAGAGGATCATGTTGGTCTGCACCTGTGCGGGTCCTTCGAGGTACACCGACTGCACGTTGCCGCCGAGGTAGAGGATGAGCTCGACGGCGTACTTGACCTGCGCATCGTGTCCGCTGGGGGCTTCGATGCGCCACACCAGGCCGGTGGCGGGAGCCGACATGTTGCCGGGGGCGACGATGCCGAACACCATGACGGCCTCGGCCCGGTCGAGCTCCTCCACGTCCTTGCCGTTCGACTGACCGCTGGGGAGGCGGTTGGCGAGCAGTCCGCGTGACTCGATGGGGCCGGCGAACAGTCGGTTGACGAGGTCGCTGAGCGACGTGGGCGTGACGCCAGCGGTGGCGTGCGTGCGTCCCTGCGCCACAGCGGCGGCCACTCCGGCCCAGACGGCTTCGAGCGTGGGCCGGCGAGACCGTTCGTTCTGCTGGCGGGTGCGGGCGTTGAGCGCGGCGACGGCGTCGACGGCCGCCAACGTGTTCGCGCCCTTCGGGAAGAGCGACACGGTCTGCCCGTTGTCGGTGGTCTGCACCTCGAGCGGGAACGTGGCCGCGAACGGCGACACGGGCTGCAGCAACGAGGTGAGCTGCTCCGCGTTGACCACCGCGGACTGGTTGATGGTGATCGACAGCGTGCTCTCGACCGCGACGGACAGCGCCTCGGCACCGCCCGTGGCGTACGCCTCGGTGAGCGGCACCCGCCGACCGTCAGCACCGGCGACCGAGTCGGCAGAGATGGGGACGGAGACGATGCTGCCGCCGAGCATCGTGTCGGGCTTGAGCACGAACACGGTGACGCTGGTGAGCGAGTTGTTGCCGTCGACGGTGGCCAACATGCCCACGGGCGTGACGGGCACCTTCACCAGGGGCTTCACCGTGTTCTTCGCCCCGGTGTACTGGCGGAGCGCCGTGACCCCGGTGACGAGCAGCACACCGACGGCGGCGATGACCAGCACGTTGGCACCGAGCATGAACGCGGTGCGGCGACGGCGCACCGAGGCCAGGGCGGTCACAGGTCCTCCCGGTACAGCCCGAGCCGGGCGATCACGTCGAGCACCGGCTCGGTGACCAGGTAGTCGAGCGGGCGACCGTCTCGCGCACGGTCGCGCAGATCGGTGCTGGAGACTTCGAGGCGGGGCACCTCGACGCGGGTCCAGGCGAAGCCGTCGGGCAGTTCGACCGGGATGCCCGGACGGTCGACCACGACGAGCTGAGAACGCCGGGCGACCTCGTCGTACCGGTCCCAGGTCTCGAACCCGGCTGCAGCGTCGTCGCCGACGATGGTGAACAGCGTTGCGCCAGGATGTTGGAGTGCCAAGGCGGCCAGGGTATCGGCCGTGAAGCTGGGCCCACCGTGGTCGATCTCGGTGCGGCCCGCCACCAGGCCCGGCACGTCGGCCACCGCGGCCTCCACCATCGAGAACCGGTGCTCGGCGGGCGTGATGGCCCGGGCCCCCGCCTTCTGCCACGGCTCGTTGGCCACCATCAGCACGACGAGGTCGAGGTGGAGGGCGTAGCGCACGTTGACCGCGGTGACGAGATGGCCGACATGAGGGGGGTCGAAGGTGCCACCGAACAGACCGACACGGAAGGACACGAGCACGGAGTGTAGGCGGCCGTTCCGGCCGAAGTGGGGCAGGTGGAACTGTCAGATTTCAGGCAAGGTGCCTTGTGGTGGGATTTTTCTTGACCGATGTAGTACTGTGACCTGTCCCCCCCAAATCCACCCCCACGATCGGACTTCCGGGTGAACCGTCACTCACGGTGCTCACGGCATGTCATGTGTTGCGGACGTGTGTCCCAGTTCGGGCCGTTGTGCCCGACGACACACATCTGTGCGGAATCTGACGACGAACGAACAAGTTGAGAAGCATTGCCATGAACGATTCCATCGGTCTCTATCTGAACGACATCGGTAAGGTGTCCCTCCTCACCGCTGAAGAGGAGCGCGAGCTGTCGCGCGTCATCGAAGCGGGCCGCGACGCTGCAGAGCGTCTTGCCAACGGCGACAAGGGAGCTGCCCTCAAGGCTGCGGTGGCATCTGCCGCCGAGGCCAAGGACCGCTTCATCCGCGCCAACCTCCG
>PMCN01000034.1 GCA_003154135.1 Acidimicrobiaceae bacterium | reverse complement strand
TGCGTGTTCGTGATGACCGACAAGGTGGCGCCCGAGAAGGTGAGCCTGCTG
This sequence comes from Acidimicrobiaceae bacterium, assembly GCA_003154135.1. GTDB lineage: Bacteria > Actinomycetota > Acidimicrobiia > Acidimicrobiales > Ilumatobacteraceae > UBA668. The sequence continues at coordinate 7,601 of PMCN01000034.1, read as the reverse complement.
CGTGCGTACGGCGCCGAGGTGGTGGTGTGCCCGGTCGCAGTGCAGCCCGACGACCCGTTGAGCTACTACTCGGTGGCCGAGCGGCTCACGAAGGAGCGCAACGCGTTCCGGCCCAACCAGTACGCGAACCCCAACAACCCGCTCGCGCACGAGAAGACCACCGGTCCCGAGCTGTGGGCGCAGACCGGTGGCCGCATCACGCACTTCGTCGCCGGTGCCGGTACGTGCGGCACCATCACCGGCACCGCCCGCTACCTGAAGTCGAAGAACCCCGACATCAAGATCGTCGCCGGCGACCCCGACGCGTCGGTCTTCAGCGGCGGGTCGGGACGCCCCTACCTCGTCGAGGGAGTGGGCGAGGACTTCTACCCCGCTGCATGGGCGCCGGAGCTGTACGACGACGTCATCCCGATCAGCGACGAGCAGAGCTTCCTCACCGCACGCGAGGTGAGCCGCGAGGAGGGCATCCTCATCGGCGGGTCCGGCGGCATGGCCGTCGCCGCTGCCATCAAGGTGGCGAAGGACGCGGGTCCCGACGACATCGTGGTGGTGCTCAACCCCGACTCCGGGCGCGGCTACCTGTCGCGCGTCTTCGACGATGCCTGGATGGCCAACTACGGCTTCCTGCGCGAGTGCGACGAGTGCATCGCCGCCGTGCTCTCCACCCGGGGCGACACGCCGTCGCTGCTCTACGTCAACCCGTCGCACACGGTGCGCGAGGCCATCGACGTGATGCGCGCCAACGGCATCAGCCAGCTGCCGGTGTGCAAGAACACGCCGCCGTTCGCGGCCGCCGAGGTGTCGGGCGCGGTCGACGAGCTCGACCTCATGGAGGTCGTCTACCGCGACCCGGAAGCGATGTCGCGGCCGGTGCACTCGGTGATGGGTCCCAAGCTGCCCACCATCGGCGTCGGCCAGAAGGTGTCGAAGGCGGTCGAGATGCTCGACGGTGCTCCGGCGCTGCTGGTGCTGTCGGGTGGCCGCCCGCTCAGCGTGCTCACACGCACCGACGTGCTCACCTACTTCGAGGCGGTGAACCATGGGTGAGCTCGAAGAGCACACGCAGTGGGGGTTCGAGACCAGGGCCATCCACTCCGGGCAGGCGCCCGACCCCACCACCGGTGCGGTGGTCACACCGATCAGCCTGAGCACCACGTTCGCGCAGGAGCAGGTGGGTCGGCACCGCGGCTACGAGTACAGCCGCAGTGGCAACCCCACGCGCACCGCGTACGAGACCCAGGTGGCCGCGCTCGAGGGCGCCCGCCACGGCCTCGCCTTCGCCAGCGGCCTCGCCGCCGAGGACAACGTGCTGCGGTTGCTGGCCGCCGGACAGCGCGTGCTGCTGGGCAACGACGCGTACGGCGGCACGTTCCGACTCATCAGCAAGGTGCACACGCAGTTGGCGTGGAGCGCGGTCGACCTGCTCGACCTCGACGCGCTCGCACGCGACTGGCCCGACGACACCCGGCTGGTGTGGCTCGAGACTCCCACCAATCCGTTGCTGCGCTGCTTCGACATCGAGGCCATCTGCGCCATCGCTCACGAGCGCGGCGCCATCGTGTGCGTCGACAACACCTTCGCCACGCCGTTCCTGCAGCAACCGCTCTCGCTCGGTGCCGACGTGGTGGTGCATTCGGCCACCAAGTACCTCGGCGGCCACAGCGACGTGGTGGGCGGCTTTGTCGCACTCGACGACGACGGCATCGCGCAACGGCTGCGCTTCACGCAGAACGCCGCCGGTGCCGTGCCTGCACCGTTCGACTGCTACCTCACGCTGCGGGGCGTGAAGACCCTCGCCGTGCGCATGGAGCGCCACTGCGCGAACGCACGCGCCGTCGTCGATCTCCTCGTCGGGCATCCGGCCGTCGAGCGCGTGCTGTACCCGCAGTTGCCCGACCATCCGGGCCACGCCGCGGCGACCAAGCAGATGCGCGACTTCGGCGGCATGGTCAGCTTCACCCTGCGGGCCGGCCGCGACGCTGCGTTGCGCGTGGCCGCCGGTACCGAGCTGTTCACGCTCGGCGAGTCGCTGGGCGCAGTCGAGAGCCTCATCGAGCACCCCGGCCAGATGACCCACGCGTCGGCCGCCGGCTCACCGCTGGAGGTGCCCGACAACCTGGTGCGGCTCAGTGTGGGCATCGAGCTCGCCGCCGATCTGGTGGCCGATCTCGCGCAGGCGCTCGATCATGTCTGAAGGACGCGTCGTCGTCCACTGGCTCACTGCGTTCGTCGACCTTCCGGCCGAGTCGTTCGACCGTGCCGTCGAGTTCTGGCAGGAGGTCACCGGCACGCATCTGTCACCGGCGCGCGGCGACCACGGCGAGTTCGCCACGCTGCTGCCCGCCGATGGCGACGCGTTCTTGCGGGTGCAGCGCGTGCTCGATGGGCCGGGAGGCGTGCATCTCGATCTCCACGTCGACGACGTCGGGGTCGCGAGCTACGTCGCGGTCGGGCTCGGCGCCACGCTCGTCGAGAACCGCGGCCACCGCATCATGCGATCGCCGGCGGGCCTCACGTTCTGTCTCGTGCGCCACGAGGGCGAGAGCAAGCGTCCGCGCCCGCATCGCATCGAGGGCGTTGGCACGTCGCGAGCCGACCAGGTGTGCCTCGACGTGCCCGCAGCCGCCTTGTCCGCGGAGGCCAAGTTCTGGTCGACCTTCACCGGTTGGCCGTACCATCCGGCGTCGCTCCCCGAGTTCGGCGTGCTCGAGCGGCCCCTCGCGATGCCGTTGCGGGTCCTGCTGCAGCGCCTCGGCGACGACGACACGCGCACCGTGGCGTCGGCACACCTCGACCTCGCGGCCGGCGACGATGTCGACGCACTCGCCGCCCATCACGTCGCCCTCGGCGCCGAGCTCGTGCAGGCGCACGAGCGCTGGACCACCCTGCGCGACCCCGCAGGCCTCGTCTACTGCCTCACCCACCGCAACCCCGCGACCGGCTCCCTCTGAACTTTGGCGCTGGGACGGGCCACAGGCCCGCCTCAGCGCCAAAGTACGCAAAGGAGGACGGGAGGGTCAGGGCTTGGCGTGCAGGCCCCACACCGGGCTGGCGTTGACCACCCAGTCGGCCTTGCACTTCACGCGCACGGTGTCGAAGCTCGTGTCGGCCTTGCTGGCAGTGAGCGTGTAGTTGCCCACCGGCACGTCGGCCCACAGCACGCCACCGTCGCCCGACGTGGTGAGCTGCGTGGCGTCAGGGATCACCTGGTCGTTGAAGTAGATCGGCTGCGCCGACTCCGGCGAGATGCGGGCCGTCGCGCCGGGCACGCCGTGCGGGTGGAAGTTGATGAACTGCTGGAAGTCCATGCCGACCACCTTGGCGTCGCTGACGGTGCTGACGATGACACAGCCGCCGCCGAACGGATCCTTGCCGACGAACCCGCCGACGAGGCCCTTCAGCGCGTCGAAGACGGCGTCGGTGGGCGTCTGGAAGTTCACGCCGTCGAGCTCGGCGCCGTCGTGGGCCTGGTCGAGCATGAACGTCTGCACGTGGATCGAGTGGTGACCCGCGGCCTCGATGTAGGCGGTGACGGTCGACCCCATGGGCACCGCGAGGTCGTAGCTGCCGTCGGCGCCGGTGGTGGCCGTCACGCCGGGCAGCTCCTCCACCTTGATGGTGGCGCCCACGATGGGGTCCGGCGTGTTGAACGTGTAGGCCGTGCCTCGCATGTGGGCGAGCTCGCCCGAGGTGGTGGTGGGTGCGTCGGTCGCTGCGTTGGTGCCGGCGGCGGTGGCGGCCGTGGTCGTGGCGGTGGTGCCCGCGGAGGAGGTGGTGGTGCTGGTGGTGGTGGTGGTCGTGGAGGCGGCACCGTTGCCGGTGCCGCCGCTGGAACATGCGGCGAGCAGCCCGACTGCGAGCGCGGCGAAGAGGAGACGACGGGGGGCGTGAGTCATGCGGTCGACGGTAACGAGGCGACCCTTCTCGCACCCAATCCCCTGCTCACCCCACTCAACTTTGGCGCTGGGACGGGCCACGGGCCCGCCTCAGCGCCGAAGTTCGTCGGCGGGTCACGCAGTTGCGTGGAGGGAGTGCAGGACCGCGCGGGCGATCGACGCGTCGGTGCCGACGCCGAGCGACACGAGCACGGTGTCGTGAGCGGTGCGTACGACGAGCTCGAGGGCGATGTCGGGCGACCAGTGCTGCGCCTCGTCGACGCCGAGCACCGCGACGTCGAGACCGTTGCTCGAGCCCCGTGCGATGGAGCTGCCGCTCGCAGCATCGGGGGACGAGGCCTCGGCGCGGATCCACACGCTCTCCCTCGGCGAGATGTTCCACGAGAGCTCCACGGCGCACGAGGGGGTCAAGTCCGACGCGCCGATGTATGCGGTCGGCTGGGCGGTGTTGCCGAAGAGCGACCCGTTGCACGTGCCGGGGTCGACCATCCCGCCCCCGCCGTTCACGTTGCCTGCCGCATCGGTGGTGTGGAAGAGGGTCGACGGTAGATCTTCGGTGGGCCACGACGACGGCACCCGCACCGCGACGCCGTCGAACTCCACCGTCTTCCACGTGGAGGTGTCGGCGACCGTGCCGTTCTGCAACACGCGGCGTGCACCGGAGTCGGTGAAGGTCGCGAGGATGCGCGACGCATCGTCGCCCGTCACCGTGACCTCGTAGTCGTCGGCGAAGCGATAGATCGGCGCACACGTCGAGCATGCGGGGTCGACGACGCGGCGGGCCGTCAGCGTGCCCACCTGCACGGTGTCGCCGTCGGCCATCGTGCCTGTCGATCGTCGCACGGTGAGCGTGGGAAGGGCCGGCGCCGCAGTCGTTGTCGGACCCGACGGTCCGGTGCTGCACGACATCTCGCTGGACGATGGCACCAGCACGACCCCGGACGGCGACTGGCCGAGCATGCACTCGACGGACCCAGCGATGGGCACCCCCCATCCTGGTGGCACGGCGAAGCGGAAGTCGCCGAAGTCCATCGTCTGCCAGAAGGCAGGCATAGGGGGTGCCGGCGTCTCGTTGCCGAACGACGCCAGGAACGCCCAGTCGCCTTCGGCCGGGGTCGACGCGACATCGGTGGCGGGCACCGTGGAGCCGGGGGCCACCGCATGGTCGTCGTCGTGGTTCACGAGCACGGCGGTGCCCACGAGGAGCGCCACCACCGCCAGCCCGGCCGTCAGCACCAGTGCGCGCCGCCGCGGACCGGGCGACGGCTCGGTGCTGCCGAGCCGAGGGTCGCGGTGTTGCCGCATCGCACCATCGAGGTCGGGGCGATAGGCCGCCAACCGCCGTTCGAGGTCGTCGTTCACGAGGGCTCCCCCAATGCTCGGCGCAGCCCGCGCAGGCCACGGTGGACGTGGTTGGTGACCGCGGCCACCGAGTAACCGGTCACCTCGGCCGTCTGGTCGTACGTCCAGTCGTACACGTGAACGAGCACGACGCAGACCCGTTGCGGAGGGGTCAGCGTCGCCAGCGCCGTGTGCAGTCCCGGATCGCTCGGCTCGTCGGGCCGCGTGCGCTCGAAGGGCAGATCCACCGTGCGTCGCCAACGCCGATGGCGCCGGGCGGACGACGACGCCACGCGATAGAGGTAGCCGGCCGGGTTGTCCATCACCTGCACCCGACCCCAGTGCTCCCAGGCATACGCGAGTGCCTCGTCGGTGGCGTCGTTGCCCACCTCCACGCCGTGGTGCGCAATCAGCACGCGTCGAAGTCGCGCGCCCACCACGGACACGAACCGATCGAAGTCGTCCACTGCGTCGATCACGACCCCCTGCAGCGCGCCCACACCCTGTGAGAGCCCCGGCACGCGACGATCCTTTCACGTCAACTTTGGCGCTGGGACGGGCCGCAGGCCCGCCTCAGCGCCAAAGTTCGTCTCGGGGCTCGTCTCGGGCGAGGAGTCGGGTCGCGGTGCGGGCGCCGCTGCGGAGCGCGCCCTCCATGAACCCGGCGAAACCGTCGGCGTGCTCGCCGGCCAGCCACAGCCTGCCGTGGCATGCGTGCAGGGCTGGTTGCGCGGCGGCCCATTGCCCCGGGCCGAAGCACGAGTAGCAGCCGAGGCTGTACGGGTCGTCGGTCCAGTTCGTCACCACCCGCTCGCCGGCCAGGCCCTGGGCGCCGGGGAAGATGCGGTCGATCTCGCGTACGACGTGGTCGACCGCATCGGGCAACGACACGAACGCGGCGCCGTCGTGGGAGGCGAGCAGGTTGGTGAGCACACCCCGATCGCCCGGCTGGTCGTCGGTGGCCTCCCACAGGTGGCCCCACGCACGGTCGGACATCACGTGCCCGTTGCGGCCGTAGTCGAGCCACAGCCGGCGCTGGAACTGCATGCTGATCTTGCCGCCGACGCCGTAGCCCACTGCACCGAGCGACGGCGGCATGCCCGCCCACATGCGCGACAGCACCGGCAGCGGCACCGCAGCGACCACCGCGCCCGCCTGCAACACCTCGCCATCGGCGAGCACCACCGCGCCCTCGTCGGCGCGCACCTCGTGCACCGGTGTCGCCACTCGCACGGCGGCACCGAGCCGGGCGGCGAGACCCGACGCGAGTTGGTCGTTGCCGCCGCGCACGCGATGGACCTCGCGCTGGGTCGGCACCCGACGCGTCGTGAGCTCGGCGGCGAAGCGCTGGCTCACCTCCTCGGGCGGCAGCATGTACTCGGTGCGGATGTCGCGGCCGATGACCACGCGCGACGTCACCGACAGGCCGAGGCCGCTCACCAGGTCGGCGAGCGTGGCGTGCTCGAAGGGGTCGGTCGGCTGGAGAGCAGCCACGGCGCGCTCCCACCGGGCGATGTCGTCGGCCAGTGTGGCGTGGAGGTACATCGGCACTGCTCGACCCGCTGCGTCGAGCAGCGTGGCGTGAGGGTCGAGCACAGCCGACCGGGTGGTGAGCGAGAGGCCGAGCTCGGCGGCCAGCGCGAGCACCGCGTGATGGTCGCCGTCGATGAACTCGGCACCACGCTCGCAGGTCTGGCCGTCGGCGAACCGATGGCTCCACACCCGCCCGCCGACACGAGCGCGGGCCTCGAGCACCACCACGTCGACGCCTTCGGCAGCGAGGTCGGTGGCACAGCGCAGCCCGGCGAGCCCGGCACCGATGACGACGACGTCGTGCATCCCCACAGATTGGCCGCTCACTCCACCTCGCGCGAACTCGCGCGAGGTGGAGTGACGACAGGAAGTCGGCGGGCGTTGGGCCAACGTTCACCAGCGGTTCACAGGGTCGGCCCGTCACGGCCGTAACGTCGTAGGTGTGGTGGATTGCACCGGTGACGTACTGGCCGAGATGCGGGAACTGCGCGGCATCGTCGAACGGGCGACGCCCACCGACGACGTCCTCGACGAGGTGCACGAGGTGCATCGCGCGAGCGTCGAGAACCTCGCCCACTTCGTGGCGCTGCGCAGTCGCGACCTGCGTGTGCTCCAGGACGATCTGGCTGCCCTCGGCCTGTCGTCACTGGGGCGTTCGGAGGCCCACGTGCTCGCCACCATCGACGCCGTGTCGACCGCCCTGCGGGCACTCGAGGGCAGCCCTGCCGAGCATCCCACCGAGCCACTCACCGGCTTCAGCACCGGGCCACGCCTGCTCGCCCGCAAGGCGGAGGCCCTGCTCGGCCCCGAGCCCACCGGGAGAGCCACTCG
>PMCN01000121.1 GCA_003154135.1 Acidimicrobiaceae bacterium | reverse complement strand
CCGAGCTCGGCGTAGATGTCGAGCAGCCCGTCCTCACAGGCGAGCAGGTCGGCGTCGCCCCCGTCGGCGATCTCGGCGAGCCGGCGCTGCATCGTGAGCAGGCGGCGCAGCGCCGCCGGCGACAGGTCGTAGCCGAGCAGGTAGTCGCCGAGTGGCTCGTAGACGCGGTCGCACGGCTTGCGCGCCGGGTCGATGCGTCGTTCGAAGCCCGACAGCTCCACCCGGGGCACGTCGTCGCCCGCCGCTGCCGCGACCCCGTGGACCCGTAGCCGCACCAGCGGTGTGCCGCGCTCGACCTGCGAGTTGGGCATGATCGAGACAGCGGCCACCACACCGGCGACCGGCGCGGTCACGGTGGTCTCCATCTTCATCGACTCGAGCACCGCGATGGGATCCCCCGCGGCCACGGTGTCGCCGGGCCGCACGAGCGCACTGACGACCAGCGCCGGCCAACCTGCGCGCAGGATGAGCCCGTCCTCGCGCTCGATCACGTGGGTCGCCGCGTCGAGCTCGACCCGGAAGCCCTGATCGGTGGGCGCGACGACGAGCCGGTGTCGACGGGCGCCACACGTCATGCGGCGCTCGAAGGCGTCGAGCCGGTCGACGGTGATGTCGGCGGTCTTGCTCCCGCTGTGGATCGAGTAGCGGTTCGGGCCGACGCGGTCGACGGCGAGCCGGTAGCTCGCGCCCCGGTAGCCGAGCTCGATCCCCTCGCCCACACCGGCGGGCATCTTCGGGCGGCCGCGCGCAGCCGACGCGTAGAAGTTCGCCTGGGCGTGCGTGCGGTCGGTCTCGTACGCCTCGACGGCCGCGGCGAGGAGAGCGATGTTGGTCGGCTCGGCCATCGGCTCGTCGGCGAGCAGGCGGTCGAGCCACGTCTCGTCGATCTCGCCACGCACGTAGTCGTCGTGGCCGAGGACGCCGAGGAGCATGGTGCGGTTGGTGGCACCACCGTCGAGGACCACCGCCGTGCGTTCGAGGGCGCGGCGCACGCGGCCCAGCGCGACATCGCGGTCGGGGCCCCAGGCCGTGACCACCGCGAGCAGCGGATCGCTCGGGTCCACCGCGTCGCCGACTCGCCGGTTGGCGTCGATGCGGACGCCGGTGCCCACCGGGAACGACAGCAGCGCAATGCGGCTCGGCGACACGGCGGTCGACCCGTCGTCGGAGTCGACGGCCAGCAGCTGTGCGGCGACGGCGATGCCCTGCCCTTTCGGTTCCTCGGCCGGCAGCGACTCGCCGCGCTGGATGCGCAGGCGCCAGCCGATGACGCTGGTGCCCGTGCGTTCCTCGGTCGTCGCGTGATCGGGTGCGGCGACGCAGTCGAAGCCGACGATGGCGAAGTCGGTCCCGTCGTGGCGGTACGCGACGGTGCCCGCTCCGCGATAGTCCGCACGGCGTGCNNGCCTGGCCGTGCCGGCGCACGCTGACGTCGCGGCCGCCCAGGATCCAGACGTGCCCGTGGTCGTCGGCGAGGATGTCGACCTCGATGCGCCGAGTGGGCACGCCGTCGGCGAGCGGGCCACCACCGGCCATGGCGCGGAGCGCGTCGGGGTCGGACATGCGGCGCACGGTCGGCGCGTCGGGGCCCACCACGGCGATGCCGGCGGCCGCGCACGCCTCGATGAGCGCGACCCGCGACCCTGGAGTCCGTGCGCCGAGCCACAACGTGTCGATGCGCGCCTGCAACAGGCACGCCACGACGTCGGCGTCCGATGCATCGTGGGGCAGCCCGCGCATCTCGTCGGCCTCGCGGCCGTACCACGGCTGGAGGCCGTCGAGGCCGTGCAGCAGCACGGTCGTGATGGGGGGGCCGTCGCCCGCCTGGTTGAGCCCGCCGACCGAGTTCAGCACGCGCACCGCGGTCTCACCCGTCTCGAGCACGCCGAGGCGTTCGATGATCGACCGGTCGCTCATCGCCGTGGTCACCGTCGGAACGTTGCGTGCAGGTCGGCCGCCACGACGTCGGGGATCGACGCCGGGAGTGGGATCGTCCGGTAGCCGTCGAGCTGCAGGATCACCCTGCCGTCGGCGTCGATCACGGCGCAGTCGAAGACCCCGGCCGTCGCCTCGCTGGCGACCGCGTGCACCGGCCCCGCGGCCGTGGCCGCGTCGGCAACGGCGCGCACGCTGCCCACCCGCATCGGGAGGGCCAGCTCGTCCTGCAGGCCGGCCTGCCACAGACCCGCTGTCTGGAAGCAGAGCTCCACCAGGCGCGGCGTCGTGGTGAGCGGTCGATCGAGGGGCACGTGGTCGGCGGGGAGCGGATCGGCGAGCAACGCCACTGCGGTGTCGCCGGCCCGCCACGCGGAGGCGACCACCTGGTACGCCGGCCCGTGGAAGTAGAACGAGTACACCTGCGCGGCGTCGAGTGTCGCCCCGGCGGGCTCCGTCGACACGGCCCCCGGCACGCCGGTCAGGTCGTCGACCCGTGTATCGGCGCCGAGACGGACCCGCCCGGTGAAGTGCACGGTGCGCTGCGGTGTCTCGTGACCCGGCAGCAGCCGCTCCGCGCTCAACATGCAGTGCGCGACCAGATCGTCGCCGTCGGGTGTGATGACGGCCTGCACCCTGAGCGTGCGCGGCTCGTCGCGGTAGAACTTCAACGGCGCCGCGAACGTGACGTCCTCGACGGCGAGCACCCGATGAGCGGGCGTCAGCACTCGGGCCACCTCGGCGAAGGCCTCCATGCCCATCACGCCGGGCAGCACAGGCGTGCCGTCGATGCGGTGGTGGTCGAGGAAGGGCTGCTCCAACGGATCGAGCCGGACCTCCACGACGACACCGTCGTGCACGCTCAGCGAGACCTCCCCGATCATCGGACCCCGCGCGCCGTCGTCGGCGAACGCGGTCGCGGCGAGACCGCCCCGGTCGGCGTACTCAGTGGCCATCATGCCGAGCACCCCGGCGACGATGACCTCGCCGCTGTGGGTGTGCGACGTCAGCTCACGGCGGATCCAGGCGACGCCGGCCTCGGGCGGCAGCATCTGCACGCCAGCCTGTGCCATCAGCTTCGGAATCGAACCGCGAGTCGCCATCCCGATGCCGCCCCACGCGGTCCAGTCGAGTGCGAGACCACGCGTCTCGGGACGGCTGCGTCGCAGGTTGCTCATGATCTTGCACAGCAGGTCGTTGGCCGCGGCGTAGTCGGTCTGACCCTGGTTGCCGAAGCGTCCGGCGACCGACGAGAAGACCACGATCGACCCGATCGGCATGTCCTGCGCGGCGTGGACGACGTTGAACCAGCCGTCGCTCTTCACGTCGAACACGAGGTCGTACTCGCGGGGCTCCTTGTCGGGCAGACTGCGGCTGATCTCCAGACCGGCGGCGTGCACCAGCACGTCGATGCGACCGTTGCGCTCGCGCACGTCGGCCATGACGGCGGCGACCGCGTCGGCATCGGTCAGGTCGACCGAGTGGTAGTGCACGGTGCCGCCGGCGGCCTGCACCGACTGCACCGCCACCAGCGCTGCCTCGAGCCGCTCGATGCGGCTGAGCTCGCGCTCGATCGCCACCGGCGTGGCGTGCTCGCCCGCCGTCTTCATGCGCTCGGCGATGGTGACCTTGAGCGCGTTGCGGTCGTTGCGGAACGCCGCCAGGTCGGCGTCGTCCGGGTCGGGCCAGGGCGTGAGGTCGAGCAGGTGGAACGTGCCACCGGAGGCGGCCGCCAGGTCGGCGGTGATGGCCGACACGATGCTCCCGGCCGCGCCCGTGACGACGACCACCGAGTCGGGGCCGAGGTGCGCGCCGTCGACCGCCACGATCTGCCCGCGCTCGTCGCGAGCCGGGAACGGCACCTCGATGAAGGCGACGCCGAAGCGCCGCTCGTCGGTCCGCCCCACCTCGACACAGCCGGGATCGAAGCAGGTCTCCTCGATCAGCTGTGCCCCGATGATCGCTGCCGGCGCGGCGCCCATGTCGACCGCCTTCACCAACGCCTCCGGCCGCTCCTTCTTGTACGACTTCGTGAAGCCGACGACCGCGCCGCCGAGCGGGTTGGCTGCGCCGACCGCGTCGTAGCCGTGGTAGCCGCCGAGTCGCGTCGCGGCGACGAGGAACGGACTGGTGTCGTAGATCGCCCGCATCGTCGCGTACAGGGTCTTCACCCGTCGGCGGAGCGCTTCCCGCCAACCGGCGAGGTCGTACGCGGCCAGGTCGCCGTCCTCGTCGAGCGCGGCGAGCCAGTACACGCCGGTCACGGGTGCCTCCCGGTGCCACTCCTCGACCTGCGCGAGCAGGTCGGCCGTCGTCACGCCGGATTGGAGGCAGAGCGCGGTGGCGCCCGCCTCGGTGAGCAGGCCCACCAGCGCCTCGCCCACGCCGCCCTCGTCGAGCATCACGACGACGCGTGCGCCATCGAGCACGACGCCCGTGGCGGCGCAGTCGGCGACGCCGGGTCGCAGCGCGGGAACGGGCACGCGCCGGGGAAGGGCGTCGACGGCGTCGAGGTCGCCGAGCACGACCCGCGGTGCCGCAGGCGCGGTCGCTGTCGTTGTCGTTGTCGTTGTCGCTGTCGTTGTCGTTGTCGTTGTCGCTACGGCCGGCTCGGAAGGGGCCGCGGCCGCCGGGGTCGCAGGTGCGAGGCCGGCGCGTTCGCGCACCCAGTTGGCCACGTGGCGCAGGGTGGGGAAGTCGCG
>PMCN01000120.1 GCA_003154135.1 Acidimicrobiaceae bacterium | reverse complement strand
AGGAGGTGGGTCTTGCCCAGACCGGCGGAGCCGTAGATGAACAGCGGGTTGTAGCTGCGGCCGGGGGTCTCGGCCACCCGCAACGCGGCGGCGAGCGCGAACTGGTTGGAGGCGCCCTTGACGAAGGTCTCGAAGGTGTACCGCGGGTTCATGCCGTCGGTGGTGCCGCCGCTGCTCGACGAGCCCGACTCGGAGGAGCTGCTCGAACCGGTGCCGCCGCCGGCGTCGCGCACGGCGAGCTCGGGAGTCCACTCCTGCTGCGGTTCGGCCTCGGCCACCTGCACCTCGACCACGAACTGCACGTGGGCGGCACCGATCTCCTCGAGAGCATCCCTCACCAGCGGCAGATAACGCGACAGAATGCGGTCGCGAGCGTGTGCGTTCGGCGCACTCACCCGCACCATGGAGGCGTCGCTGTCCAGGGCGAACACGTCCTGGAAGGTGGAGAACCAGACGGCTTCGGACACCTGCGCGCGAAGGAGTTGCGCAACGGCTGTCCACAGCTGCTCATGGTCGCTCACCAGCACCTCCTCTCGATCGATCGGCCAATGTCCACATAGATGTCCACATCATGTGGACAACGTCGTTGCACGAAGGGCGCACGCTAGCAGGCGCGTGCCCGTCCACCGAACGGCACCCGAACGGCACCCGAACGGGCCTGTTCGGCCGCGTCGGCAGCGAGAGTCGTCCCGAGTCTCGCGCCCCCTGCGGTTGCCACGGGGCGTCGCGCGACCGTAGTCTGGACGATTGTTCTGGTGCTGCCGGCGCGTTGCGACGCGCCAGGTTTCCCCAAGTTCGTCGACTGTCAACTAGCTGCCTGTGGGTGGCGCCGAGGAGGGCTGCGTGAAGCGCACCTACCAACCGAACAACCGCCGCCGTGCCAAGAAGCACGGTTTCCGTCACCGGATGAGCACCCGCGCTGGCAGGGACGTGCTGAAGTCACGTCGTGCCAAGGGCCGCCACCGTCTGTCGGCTTGATCTGGCGAATCCGAGAGCGCAGCGCGTTCTCGCGCATCGCCGCCCAAGGGCAGCGCGCTCGGGCCGGAGTCCTGTGGTGCACCTACATTCTCGATCCTCCTGGAACGGCAACTCCCCCGCGGGTGGCCTTCGCGATCGGTCGCGCCCTCGGTCCCGCCGTCACTCGCAATCGCCTCCGACGCCAGCTCAAGGCCATGTTGCAGGCCGCCTCGTCGGCCGGCGGCCTGCCGTCGGGGACGTACTTGTTTGGCGCTCGACCCACTGCCGCGTCGAAGTCCGCCGTCGAACTGCAGTTCGACCTGTCGCAGCTCCTGCACCGCGTGCACGCATGATCCGCCTCGTGCTCGCCTACCAGCGCGCGATGGACGGTCGCCCCTCCCCCTGCCGCTTCACCCCCACCTGCAGCAGCTACGCCATCGAGGCCCTCGAGACCCATGGCACGCTGCGCGGTCTGTGGCTCACGTTGCGTCGATTCGTTCGCTGCCGCCCGTTCGGGCCGTCCGGCTGGGACCCCGTCCCNNCACCATCACGACCACCATCAGGACAAGGGGTACCTCGCATGATTGCCGGGTTGTTCGAAGCGCCGGCCTCGCTGCTCGCGTGGTTCTACAGCTTCACCCACAACTACATCCTCGCGATCTCGCTGATCGCGTTCGTGATCATGGTCATCACCGCGCCGCTCGTGCTGAAGAGCACCAAGGGCATGTTGGAGATGCAGAAGCTCCAGCCGGAGATGAAGAAGCTGCAGAACCAGTACCGCAGCGACCGCCAGAAGCTCAACGAAGAGATGATGAAGCTCTACCAGGAGCACAAGGTGAACCCGCTCGCCTCGTGCTTCCCGCTGCTGCTGCAGATGCCCGTGTTCATCATCATGTTCCGAGTGCTCCATGGCCTGACCACCACGGTCACCTGCGACGCCCCGGGCATCAAGAATCACGCCACGGCCTGTGCCGGACACACCGCGTCGCAGGCGGTGAAGGTGTTCGACCCGCAGTACCTCAGCACGTCGACCAAGCTGTACCAGTCGCTGGTGGGCAAGCACGAGATGCTGGCGTGGGGCCTCGACCTGTCGAAGCGCCCCTACCTGGTGATGAAGGATTCCTTCGGCCAAGGCCTGCTCTACATCGCACTGGTGTTCGCCCTCGGCGCGTTGTACTTCCTGCAGCAGCGCATGGTGGCCTCGCGTGCCGCCGTGTCGCCCACCATCTCGGCCGGCCAGCAGAAGCTGATGCAGTACCTGCCGGTGGTGTTCGCCGTGTTCATGGGCTTCTACCTCACCGGTCTGGTGGTGTACTACTTCGCCCAGGCGGTGTTCCGCATCGGTCTCAACTGGTACATCACGCACCGGTTCTACAAGGGTGAAGAGTCGCTCGGCCGGCAGGCACAAGCTGCCAGCGAGCGTGCTCGCGAGCTCAACAAGAAGGAGCCGGGATCGTCCGGCGGTGGCCTGTTCTCGCAGGCGAAGAGAGAGTTGGCTTCGGCCAAGCAGCAGCCCGAGAAGGCTGCCGGCACCACGGTGAGCAAGCGGGTCACCCCGCCCAAGAACACACCCACGCCGCAATCGGCGCGCACGACCGGGAAGCCGCCGTCCAGCGGCAAGGCCTCCCGTCCCGGCGCCCCGAACCGCGCCCCGAAAAAGAAGTAGAGCAGGTCACGCAACATGGAATGGGTGGAGACCACTGGCAAGACGGTGGAAGAGGCCAAGGAGATGGCACTCGATCAATTGGGTGTCCACGAAGAGGACGCCGAGTTCGACGTGCTCGAGGAACCCAAGGCCGGGTTGTTCGGTCGGGTCCGTGGCGAGGCCCGTGTGCGCGCCCGGGTGCGTCCGGCACAGGTGCGTCAGAAGCTCGATCGCCGCGATCGCAAGCGGACGGCCGACAAAGCCGACAAAGCCGACAAGACAGACAAGGCCGACAAGCCTGAGAAGGCCGACAAGGGCGAGCGCGCCGAGACGGCCGACTCGGCCGACACCGCCGAGGCGGCCCCGGCAGCCCGCGCCGCCAAGCCGCGTGCGGCGAAAGCCGCCGGCACCCGCGTCCCGCGTGAGCGAAAGCCGGCCGCCAAGGCTCCTGTCGACGGCGCCGTCGCAACAACCGAGAAGCAGCACCAGCAGAGTGGGGAGCAGGCAGTGGACGCACGTCAGGTCGGTGAGGAGGCCAGCCGATTCATGTCGGGTCTGGTCGAGGCGTTCGGTGCCACCGGCACCGTCGAGCTCGTGGAGGACGGCGACGACCTCGAGGTGCGCGTGCACGGTCAGGAGCTCGGTCTCCTCGTCGGTCCCCGCGGCACCACGCTGCAGGCAGTGCAAGACCTTGCCCGCGTGGCGTCGCAGCGTCGCCTCGGCGACCACGACACCCGCCTGCGGATCGACATCGGCGGCTACCGCGAGCGGCGGCGCGTGGCGCTCGGCCAGTTCGCCACGCAGATGGCCGACGAGGTGAAGGTCTCCGGTGTCGCACGAGTGCTCGAGCCGATGTCGTCCGCCGACCGCAAGGTCATCCACGACACCCTGTCCGAGGTGGATGGCATCGCCACGCGCTCCGAGGGTGACGACCCCTACCGCCGGGTCATCATCGCCCCGGCGAATGACTGACGACCCCGAACCCGCGGTCGTCGCCGAGGTCGCTCGGGACGCCGCATTGCTGGCGGCGCTCGCCGCCGTCCAGGCACGCGGCGCGATCGGCGAGTCGTCACTGACGACCGCCGTCGCGCATGCGGATGGATTCGTCCGCATGCTCCCGGCCGGCGCTCGCCGGCTCGTCGACCTCGGTTCGGGCGGGGGCCTCCCCGGCTTGGTGATCGCAGTGCGGCGGCCCGACCTGGTGATCACGTTGGTCGAGCGGCGCCACACCCGGGCCGACCTGTTGCGTCGAGCCGTGGCGACGTTGGCACTGGGGGAGCGCGTGACGGTGGTCGCCGACGACGTCCGGCAACTCGCGCTGACGGATCCGCGTGCGTTCGACGTCGTCACCGCACGGAGCTTCGCCGCTCCCCCGGTGACGGCTCGCTGGGCCTCCGCGCTGCTCGTGGCGGGCGGCATCCTGGTGGTCAGCGAGCCACCCCTCGACGACCCGCATCGCTGGCCCCCGGCGCTCCTCGAGCGCTGCGGTCTCACCGACCAGGGCCGTGACCAGGGAGTTCGCGTCTTCTCCCGCGCCTGATGTTCCACGTGGAACATCGTCGAGCATCACGTTCGGCGACCAGCCGAGATGCCAGGCCTGGGCATGCAGAGTGTTCCACGTGGAACAATCCGGCCTCGTCGCTGCGTCCGGAGGTCGCCGCCGCGATCCACCGCGGCCCACCGGTGGTCCGCTATCCTTCGCTCTCGTCCGTCCCCCGACGGACGTGACCGAGCAGGAGTTGTTCCTCGATGACGTCAGACGTAGTTGGGACTCGACCACTTCCCCGCGTGATCGCGATCGCCAACCAGAAGGGTGGCGTGGGGAAGACCACCACCACCATCAACCTCGGCGCCTGCCTGGCCGAGCTCGGCTATCGCACGCTGATCATCGACCTCGACCCTCAGGGCAACGCCTCCACCGGTCTGGGCATCGACAACCGCGGGCTGGAGACGTCGATGTACCACGTGATCATGCACGAGGTGCCGCTCGAGAACTGCATCGAGCCGTCGTCGGTGAAGAACCTGTTCGTCGCCCCCGCCAGCCTCGACCTCGCCGGCGCCGAGATCGAATTGGTCCCGGCGTTCAGCCGTGAGAACCGGCTGCGACGGGCGATCGACGCCGTCCGCGACGACTACGACTACGTCCTCATCGACTGTCCCCCGTCGCTGGGCCTGCTCACCGTCAACGGTCTCAATGCGGCATCGGAGGTGCTCGTACCCATCCAGTGCGAGTACTACGCGCTCGAAGGATTGGGCCAACTCCTGCGCAACGTCGACCTCGTCAAGCGAAACCTCAACCCCCGGCTCGAGGTGAGCACCATCGTGTGCGTGATGTACGACGCTCGCACCAAGCTGGCCGATCAGGTGGTCAAGGAAGTCCGCGAGCACTTCGGCGACAAGGTGTGCCGCTCCGTGGTGCCCCGCACGGTGCGCCTCTCGGAGGCACCGTCGTACGGCCAGCCGATCATCACGTTCGATCCCACCTCACGCGGCGCCACGGCGTACCGCGGTGTCGCCAAGGAGGTCAGCGGTGGCCCGGCTCAGCGGACTCGGTAAAGGTCTCGGGGCGCTCATCCCCGCCGACGCGACGGCGGTGGTGGCCGGCGACCATCCTCGGCTCGAGGAGATCGCGGTCGGCAGCATCGTGCCCAACCCGCATCAACCGCGCGTGCACTTCGACGAGGAGACCCTCATCGAGTTGGCGGCGTCGATCCGTGAGATCGGTGTGCTGCAGCCGGTGCTGGTGCGGGCGACGGGGGAGCAGACCTACGAACTGATCGCCGGCGAGCGGCGCTGGCGCGCGGCCCGACGTGCCGGTCTCGCTGTCATCCCGGCCATCGTGCGTGCCACCGACGATCTCGGGTCGGTCGAGCGGGCACTGGTCGAGAACCTGCACCGCCAAGACCTCACACCCCTCGAGGAGGCGTCGGCCTACCAGCAGCTGATCGAGGACTTCCACCTCACCCACGAGCAAGTGGCGTCGCGGGTGGGCAAGAGCCGGTCGGCCATCAGCAACACCTTGCGACTGCTCTCACTGCCGGCGGGCATCCAGCACCTGTTGGCCGACGGCCGGCTGTCGGTCGGTCATGCCAAGGCGTTGCTCGGTACACCCGACCGAGCGTTCCAGGAGCAGCTCGCACGCCGGGCTGCTGCCGAGAGCTGGTCGGTGCGCATGCTCGAGGACGCGGTGAAGGATCGCGGTGGGGCGGCCACACCGACCTCCGACGACGAACCGTCCGCAGCGCCCGGCCGAAAGGCCGACGGAGCGGGCCTCACGGGCGCCACGAGGCTGCGGCCGCCCGGATTGCTCGAGCTGGAGGAGTTGCTCGCCGAGCACTTGTCCACACGGGTCAGCGTCAGCATGGGCGCAACCCGCGGGAAGGTGGTCATCGATTTCGCGGATCTTGAGGATCTCGAGCGAATCTACCACCAAATGACCACTCAGGGTGAGATTTGAGCCGTCACTATCGACGTTCCGTCGAACTTTCGGCCAAAAACCTTCGCATGAGGGTTACACACACCAGTGGACAAGGCTGTGGATAAACCCTTAGGTCGCGCGTAAGATCCACAGTTCGAGGGCGCGGAGCACGGCAGCCGCGAGCTGCGGGGCCGCATCGGTGGCGGCACGGACGGGTCCCAGTGTGAACAGCACCGCCGGCATGCGGGTCTCGCGCAGCACCGGCAGGCGCATGCCGCTCACCGACGGCTCCAGCCCCGGCATGCCCTTCAGTTCGCCGGCGAGCAACTCGGCCAACGTGCGCCCGCCCACCGACTCGAACGTGGGCACCTTGTAGTAGTGGGCAACGGCCACGGCGTCGGTGGTGGCCTCGAAGCCGACGTACACGTGGGCGGCGAACTGGTTGGCCACGATGGCCTGCGCCACGGCATCGGGCTCGTCGAGCGGCATCACCGACGCGCCGCGGGTGCGCAACTCGCGCGACAACGTGCGCACCAGGGCGCTGAGGCCGCCGAACTGACCGATCACGATGCGACAGTTCGACATCGCGCCCAGGCCCTCCATCAACCGCTCGCGCTCACGGACGGCGGAGACTCCCGGCCCGTTGCCGGTCTGGCTGCTCACCCGCATGATGGTGCGGACGGTGTCGGGGCCGCAGACGCCATCGGCGGGCATGCCGCAGTTGCTCTGGAAGTCGGCGAGGGCGCGGGCCGAGCGGGGGCCGAGGATGCCGTCGACGCGCCCGCAGTCGAAGCCGAGCCGGCCCAGGCGCGACTGCAACTCGGCGACGTCGTCGCCGCGCAGGTTCGGAGAGGTGAGGAACAGCAGGCGGTCGCCGAACTTCCACGTGGCCTCGACCAAGGCCATCCAGGTGTGCTCGTCGCACACGCCGTCGGCCCGGAGTCCGCGAACGGTCTGGAACGCGTGGACCGCCCTCTCAGTGGTATCGCAGTAGACACCCGCCTCGGCGCCCGCGGCGGGTGGATACCCGGCGGCACCGAGGCGGCGTTGCAGATCGCGAATGGCCTCGCCGCGCTGACCGGGAGTCAGCGGGAAGTAGGCAGGAATTCGTTCAGCTCCTGGAGGAGTTGGCCCTTGCCCTTGGCGCCGACGAGTCGCTTCGCCACTTCACCGTGGTTGAACACGAGGAGGGTGGGGATGCTCATCACGTTGTAGCGCATCGCGATCTCGGGGTTCTCGTCGACGTTGAGCTTGGCGATGGTGACGCCGCGCTGCTCGGCGGCGATCTCGCCCAGGATGGGGGCGATCATCTTGCACGGGCCGCNNCACCACTCGGCCCAGAAGTCGACGACGATGGGCTGCGACGCGGCAGCGACGGTCTCGTCGAAGGTGGAGGTGGTCAGCGTCACGATGCCCTCGGCCATGGCGGGGTCCTTTCGGTCGGAATATGAATGCTATCGCTGTCCAACACGGTGGAGGGGATGACCATTCCGACCACGTGGAGCGTGTGACGGGTTGCCTCAGCCGTGCTGAGCTTCGAGCCAGCGCTCGCAGTCGATGGCGGCCATGCAGCCCGAGCCGGCAGCGGTGATGGCCTGCCGGTAGGTGTGATCCTGCACGTCACCGCAGGCGAACACGCCGTCGATGTTGGTGTACGACGAGCCCGGCCGCGTGATGAGGTAGCCGTTGTCCTCCATGTCGAGGACTCCCTTGAAGAGGTCGGTGTTGGGCCGGTGGCCGATGGCCACGAACAGCCCGGTGACGCCGAGGGTGCTCACGTCGCCCGTGACCACGTTGCGCACGACGGCACCCTCGAGCTTCTCGGTGCCCACCAGGTCGTCGACGACCGTGTTCCAACGGACCTCGATCTTCGGGTTCTGGTGTGCCCGCTCCTGCATGATCTTCGACGCGCGGAACTCGTCGCGGCGCACGATCATGGTGACCTTGGAGGCGAACTTGGTGAGGAAGCCCGCCTCTTCGATGGCCGAGTCGCCACCGCCGACCACCGCGATCTCGTGGCCACGGAAGAAGAACCCGTCGCAGGTGGCGCATGTGGACAAGCCGTGCCCGAGCAGGTGCTGCTCGGCGTCGAGACCCAGCATCAGGCTCTGTGCGCCGGTGCTGACGATGATGGCATCGGCGGTGAAGAGGTCGTCGCGCACCCACACCTTGAAGGGCCGCTCGCTGAAATCGACAGCGGTGACCTTGGCGGTGAGGAACTCGGCGCCGAAGCGTGCGGCCTGTTCACGGCAGCGCATCATCAGCTCCGGACCCATGATGCCCTCGGGGAAGCCGGGGAAGTTCTCGACCTCCGTGGTGAGCATCAACTGGCCACCGGGCTGGTCGCTGGTGCTCGAGGGCTCGCCCTCGATGACGAGCGGTGAGAGGTTGGCCCGGGCGGTGTAGATGGCAGCGGTGAGGCCGGCCGGCCCCGATCCGATGACGAGTACGTGATGGTGGCTCACGCAGGTTCCTTCTTGTGGCGCCAGCGCAGCACCACGAAGCCGAGGATGATGAAGAGCCCGCCGGCGATGAGGTACGACAGGTAGACGGTGACGGCGTGGTCGGTGCGCGTCATGCGGCTGAGCACGGTCTGCACCAGGCGCGTGAAGAGGATGACGAGGAGCGGTGTGGCGGTGAGGACGGCGAACACGACCACGACGCCGAACACGACGCCACGTGAGGCTCTCACCGCGTTGTCGGTTGCGGTGGCCTTCACCTTGCCCACCACACGCTCGACGGTGTCGGCGAGGTCAGGCGCCCAGTTGGGATCGGTGAACGGGTTACCCGGCATGGCGCAGGAGCCTATCCTGTCGGCACTACCAGAGGCTCAGGGCGAGCGACCCGATGGCGGCGTGGTAGGTCACCATCACCACCAGTGCCATCCACGACTCCTCGCGCACGAACTGGCGCCAGCCGAGCACCGCGTCGCTCACGACGAACAGCGTGGTGCCGGCGATCACCCACGGCCTGCCGGTGCTCCAGCCGCACACGGCCATCGCCGAGATGACGGTGAGGTACGCCGCCACCGGCAGCTTCAACGTGGCGTCGCCGGCTCCCGCCGCGTGCACGATGACGCGCCCGACCGTTGCGACCAGAGTGGCCACCAGGATGAGCGCGACCCCACCCCATGCGAGGTGCGACATGCCGTACTGCGCGAACAGGATGATGAACACCAGGTGTCCCACCAGGAACGCAGCGAGGCCGACGATGAACCGGTCGATGCGGTCGAGGAGGGCGACGTCGCCGGCGAGGCACAGCACCAGGGCCGCAGTGGCGACCGCGATCTGGGCGCCGGGTGCACCGCTGACCAACGCCAGGGCGATGACGAGCACAGTGGTGAGTGGTTTGGAGATCTCCTCGAGGCGGGCGTTGGGACGCACCCGCGACGACCAGTTGGCCATGGCCGCGAGCGCGGTGGCGACGAGGAGGGTGATCTGCAGGGCGAGCATGGACGAGTGGGCGACGAGTCAGGGCGTTGCTTCGGCCAGCACGGTGCACTGGTCGTCGATGGCCTGGATGACGCCCGTGACCGTATCGCGCACCACCACGGCCGGCGTGGTCTTCCACACGATCTCGGCGACGAACACCTGGTGCGTGCCGAGCGGACAGCGCAAGGCACCGCGGCCGCTCGTCGACTCCGGGCGGGTGGTGGCGGCAGTGCTGTTCGCCGACGCACCGACCGTGGTGGCGTCGCTGGGTGCACCGCCAGCGGTGTCGGTCTTGGTGGTGCCACCCAGGCTCGGTTGATCGGCGATGGTGCGCAACTGCTGGGCGTCGGTGAGGACCGGCAGGGCGAACGCCGGCTGGTTGATGGCCCCGATGGTGCTGGTCGCTGCACCGCCGATGGCGACGGTGGCGCCGGCGTCGGCCGCCGGCGCGCCCGACGAACTGCGCGACGACGAGTGGCGCATGCCGTTGACGGCGACGATGCCCGCTCCGCCGATGACGATCACTGCGGCGGCGGCCGTGAGCACGCGCGACCAGCGCCGGCGCGAGTCGAGCGACACCGTGTTGCTCAAGGACTCGGTGTTGCTGAACGGCTCGGTGTTGCTGAAAGACGCTGTGTTGCTGGTGGAGAGGGTGCCGCTGGCGGCGTCGAAGGCGGCGAGGGCTGCGGCCACCGCTGCCTCGCGGGTTGTGGCCGACACCGGCGGCACATCGGCGAGCGACGCACGCACCTGACCGAACACGGCCACCTGTTGGAGCAGCTCGGGCGAGTCGTCGACGAGGGCGCGCGCCGATGGATCGAGCTCGCCGTCGAGGTAGGCACTGGCCAGCTCGTGCGTGGAGGTGAGGTCGTCGTCGCTCATGGTGCCTCCGTTGGACGTCGCGAAGCGGGCGGCGGGTTCCCAGGCTGTCGTTCTTCTGGCGGTCCTTCCAGATGATGAAAGGCCGTGGCCAGCATCGCCCGGCCGCGGGCGATGCGGCTCTTCACCGTGCCGATGGGGACGCCGAGGGTGGCGGCGATCTCGGCGTAGTCGAGGTCGGCCACGTCGCGGAGCACCACCGGTACCCGGAAGTCCTCGGGAACGGCGAGCAACGCCTGGTCGAGGGCCTGACGGTCAGCGACGCGCTCGATGCGCATGCCGGTGTCGGGATCGGCCAGCTCGTGATGCGGCTGGTCGTCACGCAGGGCCGTGATCGGTCGGCGGCGCCGTCTGCGCAGCTCGTCGAGGCTGGCGTTGGTGGCGATGCGGTACACCCAGGTGCTCACGCTCGACCGACCGTCGAACTTGGCGAGGCCGCGCACCATCGCGATCATCGCCTCCTGCGCGGCGTCGGCGGCGTCGGCCTCGTTGCCGGTGATGCGGCGGCACACCGCCACCACTCGGTCGTAGTGGCGGCGGACGAGCTGGTCGAGCGCCCCACGGTCGCCACCCTGGGCTGCGATGACCAGCGCTCGGTCGTCGAGGGGCGCTGCGATGGCGCCGAACCTAGCCGAAGGTGAGCTCGCGGATGGCCCCGCGGTAGGGATTGGCGTTGCAGCCGGGGTCCTTGCCCAACTCGGTGAACGACACCAGGACCCAACGCATCGGCGTGGTGAGCTGCACCGAGAGCGAGGTGGGCGAGGTGCCGTCGAACGACTGCACGGGCGCGCCCCAGGCGGCAAAGGTCGTCGGCTGCGCACCATCGGGCGCGGCGTAGATGCGCACCTGGTAGGGCGCACTGCCGATGGCGGCGGTGAAGGTGCCGGTGCTGGGCGTGCCGAGGTCGGCAACCAGGCCCACGCCGTGCTTGCCACCGAGGTACTTGTCGGCGTAGCAGACGGTGGTCCACGCCGTGGAGAGCTGGTGGTCGATGGCGAGGCCGACCGTGTCGTCGTGCTCCTGGCGATCGCCGTCGGGGTCGAAGCTGTGCAGCGCCACGATGCCGGCGCCGACAGCCCCGGCCCCGGCCTGCGTGGCCGGCGTGGTGCCGGGTGCGCCGGGCACCACGGTGGTGGCCGGTGTGTGGATGCCCTTGTTGCTGTCCTGTCCCATGGTGACCCACAGGACGATGCCGACGACGAAGGCCATCACCAGCAACCCGCCGACCACCATCGCCGACGGACCGGTGCGGTGCTCGAACTGACGGTTGGGTTGCTGCCGTGGCCGCACGGGCGAGGTGGGTGTGCGGTCGGCGCGCAGCGGCGCACCCGCCGGCCGACCGGCCTTCAGGCCGCCGGTGCCGGTGTTCGTGCCCTTCCCGCCGGCAGGGTGGTAGCCGCCGACCGCGGCGATGGGGTGGGCGCTGGCCACCGGCGTGCTGACGCGTCGCGGCGGTGCCGTGATGTTGGGCGTCGTGATGTTCGGTGCCGTGATGTTCGGCGTGGTGCCGTTGGGCGTGGTGGCGTTGGGCGTGGTGGCGTTGGGTGTCGTGCCGTTGGGCGTCGCAGCGTTGGGCACGGTGGTGTTGCTGCCGGTGGTGCGTGCGGCCCCGCGTGCCGGGGTGGTCCCGCGCGTGACGTCGCGGCTGTCGTCGGTGCGCGGCTGGCCGGCGATGCGTTGCAGTTCGGCGCGCACGTCGGCGCCGCTCGCGTAGCGGTCGTCGGGCTTGCGTGACAGCAGGCGATGGATGAGCGGTGCAAGACCGAAGGGCAGCGTGGGCCGCAGCCGCGTGAGGTCGGTCGGGTCGCGGTTGAGGCGGGCGAGCGCCGTGTCGGCATCGGTCTCGCCGAGGAACGGCACGCGCCCGGCGAGGCACTCGTAGAGCACCAGGCCGAGCGAGTACAGATCGGCTCGACCGTCGAGGCGGCGGCCTCGTACTTGCTCGGGCGACAGGTACTTGGCGGTGCCCATCATCACGTTGGGACTGGTGAGGTCGTCGTCGTTGCTACCGGCCAGGCCCTTGGCGATGCCGAAGTCGGTGAGGAGCACCAGGCCGTCGGGGGTGATGAGGATGTTGCCCGGCTTCACATCGCGGTGCACGAGGTGGGCGCGGTGCGCGCAGTCGAGCGCAGCTGCGACGCAGGCACCGATGTGGATGGTGAGGTCGGGGCTGAGGCGCTTCTGCTCGTCGAGCAACTGGCGCAGGCTCTTGCCGTTCACCAACTGCATCACCACGGCCTGTCGACGCTCGCCGCCGATCTGCTCCTCGATGGCGTCGTACACGGCGACGATGTTGGGATGGCTCAGTTGCGCGACCGCGATGGCCTCACGCCGGAAGCGTTCGGCCACCACCGGATCCGCTGCCAGCAGCGGCTTGAGCAGCTTCACCGCCACCTGTCGTGTGAGCGAGAGGTCGGTGGCCAGCCACACCTCCGCCATGCCGCCTTGCGCGAGTCGACGCTCCAGGCGGTATCGACCGGCGAGGAGGGCGGGGGGCAAGGGCGTGGGGTTCGCGCCGGGGAGCGTGGCAGACATGTCCGCACATCGACACTAGTGGGGAGGGCCCGCGAATCCCGGGCAATGGGACAGTGTCGAGAGGAGCTCTGGATCGGTCAGGCGACCACGCTGAACGCGATGCCGATGGTGCCGCGGCCGGCGTGGGTGCCCACCACGGGGCCGATGTCGCCGACGACGATCTCGCCGGGGTAGTGGGGTCGCAGCATGTCGACGAAGCCGTCGACGTCGGGGCAGTCGGCGTGCAGCACCATCAGGTGATCGATCGGTCCGGCAGCGACCAGCTTCTCGACGAGGAACGCGAGTGCCTTGCTGCGGGTGCGTTGCTTGCCGCCCTGCTCGACCTTGCCGTCGCGNNCCCTTCTTCAGGTTCTCGAGCGTGTCGAGCGCACCCCAGACCTTCGTGCGTGCGGCGAGCGATCGTGCCTCGGCGACCACCTCGTCGTGCGTGGCGCCGTTCGCCGCGAGTCGCGCGGCCTGCGAGACCACCAGCCCGAGCCCGAGCGTGCACTGCTCGCTGTCGACCACCGTGACCTTCACCGTGTCGGCGACCGATCGTGCGGCGAGCTCGGCCGACTGCATGGTGGCGGAGAGGCCGCCGCTGAGGTTGATCGCGACGATGCTGGTCGCCCCGTCGTCGGCCAAGCGCCGGTAGACCGCTTCGAACTGGCCGGGGGCGGGCGCGGCGGTCTCGGGGAGGGAGCTCGACGCCGAGCACTTGGCCCAGAACTCGGCCGGTGTGAGGTCGGCGCGGTCGACGTACTCGTGCCCGTCGATGCGGATGGTGAGGGGCACGATCTCGATGCCCAGTTCGTCGGCGACCTGTTGGGGGAGGTCGCAGGCGGAGTCGGTGACGATGCGGACGCGATTGGTGCTCACGAAGGGGGCAGGGTACTCGTTGCTGCGTCGGGTGACAGGTCCCCGCCGTGCTGCATGGTCTCGTGTGGTGCCGCGTCGCCGGCGCGGCCCACCGGGTGCCGCTGGGCGGTGTCGGCTGCGGCTCGCGCACGGCGGTTGCGCCGGAAGTGTCGCAACCACCACGACAGCACGATCAGCAGCGCGGCACCGGTGACGAGGTTGCCCAGGCCGCTGAACGCGTTGACGCTTGCCGTGAGCGGCACCGGAGGTGCGATGGGCACGCCGCCCAAGGGGGTGAACACCGCGAGCGACACCGGGAAGCGGCCGTTCGAGCGGGCCTCGATGGGGATGCGCACTTCGAAGTACGACTGGGGTGGCAGCGTGACGGTCTGGTCGCCGTCGGGGAAGAGCAGCTTCGACGAGCTCATCCGCACCGTGACGGTGAGCGCGATGTCGGCGTCGTTGCGCAGCGTGACCGGCACCGTGGTGGTGCGACCCGTGAGGTTGAACGAGAACCCGGCCGGGACCTTCACCGAGCTGCGCACCGCGAGGTACTGGGCGCGCAGGTCGGCGGCGATGACGACGGCCTGCTCCTGGGTGAGGGCGCTGCTGGGCACGACGCCGACGAGGCGCGTCCACTCGGCGATGCGTTCGTCGTCGGTGGGCAGCATGCTCGACGTGCTGGCTGCTTCGAGCCCCAGCGCGTTGGCCAGGTCGGTACGGTCCTTGATGTCGCCGCCTGCGGTGGCCGGCAGGTCGACCACGACCGGACGGCCGTCGTTGAGCAGTTGGTCGGTGCGCACGCTGAGCTCGTCGAGCGTGGTCGCACGCAGGCCCGGGGTGTCGGCGAGCAGATCGGTGAACGCCTTCACCGTCGACTCGGCGGGCGCCGAGAGGTCGGGAGTGGCCAGCGTGATGCTGTGGCGGCGCGGGTCGCCTCCGTTGTCGTCGATCTGCTGGCGGGCGGCGAGGAGGTCGCTCACTGCATAGATGGCCGACAGCGTGGGTGTGGTGCTGCTGAGCGCGAGGTTGTTGCTGGCCACGCGGTCGACCACCGTGGCATCGACTGTGACGCCGGGCGACACCTGGATCTGCACCAGTTGGGTGGTGTCGGTGAACCCACCCAGGGTGTTGGGCAGCCCGTAGTAGAGGTCGACCGGTAGGACCAGGAGTCGTGCCCCGAGGTCGCGCAGCAGTGCGCCGCCACCCTGGCTGAGCGGCGAGTCGACGACGACCGCGGTGCGCACCGGATTGGCCGAGGTGCTCGTGGCGAGGCTGTCCTCGCCGTCGCGCAACCACTGCGTGTACAGAGCCTGCTGTCCTGCAGCGGCGGCCGACGACGGGTCGAGTGGCAACGACGGCGTCGACAGCACCTCGTCGCGCTGCAGTTCGGCCGTGAGGCGGACGGCCAACGCCTCCCCCTCGGCGCCACTGTCGGGCAGCGCGGCCAGCAGCGCGGCTGGGATGCGCACCGCGACCGGCACCGCGCTGGCCTCGAGCACATCGGCCAGGTGCGTGAGCTGAGCGATGTCGGCGGTGGACAGCACCACGCGGCCGGCTCCGCTGAGCGTGACCGCCGACGAGGTGGTCATCACCATCGCGACCGGCAACGACTCGTCGGGTGGTTCAGCCGCCGACGGCACGCGGTGCACGAACGTCGCCAGGTCGGCGACGAGTGTGCCCCTGCTCTGCAGCTCGACCGTGAGCGGATACAGGCCGGGCTGTGCCAACTGCAGTGCGGCCGCTGTGCGCGTGGTGGCCTCGATCGGGATGCTCACCTGCAGCTGACCGGCGGCGGGCCTGACCACGTCGGCCGAGGGCACGTCGACGCTGTCGACGCTGCGCGGCAGGATCCCCTTGACGGCCTGTGCCACCGCCTCCCGTGTGGCGACGGCCCGGTATGCGGTGACGGTGACCGTGAAATCGCCGAGCGTGGTGAGGTCGACGACGGCGGGGACCTGGACGACGAGGGCGAGCGAGTCGCCGACCGTGACGTTGAACTGCTCGCTGACGAGGGTGAGTCGCTGGGCCGCAGCCACCGACGTCGGCGACCCCGCGAGCAGCGGCACGAGCGCGACGGCTGCCGCACCGACCACGCGCAGCCAGCGCATCACGTGAGTGCTCGTTCGTACACGCGCAGCTGCTCGGTGAGGCGTTCGAAGCCCATGCCCTCGTAGAGGGCCAGAGCGCCTGCGTTGGTTGCGGGCGTGTTGACCAGCACGCGTTGCACTCGCCAACGGGCGAGCCACGCGAGCGAGTCGAGCACCAGGGCGGTGGCGACCCCGGCGCGCTGGTGAGCGGGCGCAACCGCGAGTCGTTGCAGGAACCCCTGCCGCGCGTCGCGTCCGGTGATCGCGAAGCCCTGGAGCGGATGGGCGATGCTCCGCGCGCGATGCCGGGGAGTGGCCGAGCACACATCGGCGATGGCTGCGGCGTCGAGCGCCCACTCGTCGCCGAACGCGGCGAGGTCGACCCGTGCCGCGTCGGCGTAGTGCTCTGGCTGCAGGCGCTGCGTGGCGAGTGCCGGTGCCGGAGCGACTCGAGGTTGATCGTGTTGCAGCAGCACCAGCTCCTGCACGGGTTGGTAGCCGGCGGCCTCGAAGCGCAGCGATGCGGTGAGCGCGAGCGCGCTCGTGCGGGCGTGCGTGTAACCGGCCGCCGCCAGCTCCGTGCTCCAACGCTCGAGATCGGCGCCGGTGGGCAGTCGCGCCTGCTGGTACATCACGAGGTACGCCGTGCGCGGCCGACCCGGCCAGGGCCGCACCTGCGACACCACGCCGCCGGCCCGCAACGTGGGCGCGACCGGCACCGGTGCACGCGCGGCCCCGTGGCTGCGCCGATCGGCCTCGTTCGTCATCGACCGCGACGGTAGCGTCACACAGGTGACCGTGCTGTTCGCCACCCACGCTGCGTACCTCGACCACCTGGCCGGGCCGCGGCACCCCGAGCGACCGGAACGGCTCAGCGCGGTGCTCGACGGCGCTCGACTCGCAGGGCTCAGCGATGCACTGGTGCCGCTCGAGCCGCAGGCCGCCAGTCGCGCCGACCTCGAGCGCGTGCACCCCGTGGAGTACCTCGACCGCATCGAGCGCATCAGCCTTCTCGGCGGCGGCCGGCTCGACCCCGACACGTACGCGAGTGCGGGCTCGTGGAACGCCGCGGTGCTCGCGGCGGGCGCCGGCCTCACCGCGGTGCAGGCGTTGCGCGAGGGCCGCGGCGACGCGGCGTTCTGCGCGGTGCGTCCGCCCGGCCATCACGCCACCAGCACCGAGTCGATGGGCTTCTGCTTCGTCAACAACATCGCGGTCGTCGCGGCCTCGCTGGCGGCGGAGGGCGAGCGCGTGCTCGTCTTCGACTACGACGCGCATCACGGCAACGGCACGCACGACGTGTTCTACGACGATCCGCGCGTGCTGTTCGTCAGCATCCACCAGTGGCCGCTGTACCCGGGCACCGGCCGTCACGACGAGGTGGGGTCGGGCGCTGGACGTGGTTTCACGATGAACATCCCGGTGCCGCCCGACACCACTGGCGACGTGTACCTGCACGCGTTCGACGAACTGGTGGCGCCGCTCGCCGACCGCTTCCAACCCACGTGGGTGCTTGTGTCGGCGGGCTTCGACGCACATCGCGACGATCCCATCACCGATCTCGGTCTCGCCGCCGGCGACTACGCGCCACTCACCCGCCGAGTCCTGTCGTTGGTGCCTGCGGGACATCGACTGGTGATGCTCGAGGGCGGCTACGACCTCGACGCGCTGGCCAACTGCTCCGCCACCGTGCTCGCCGAGCTCGCCGGCGTGCGCACACCGTCGATCGAGCCCACCACGTCCGGCGGGCCGGGCATGGCACCGGTGGGAGCCATGCGCGCGTTCTGGGAAGCCCAAGGTCTGCTGTGATCCCGCCTCGCTTCCAGCCGGTGCTGGACGAGTTGGCGCCGCTCACCGAACGGTTCCGTGACGCCGGGTTCCGCCTCTTCCTCGTCGGCGGCACCGTGCGCGACCTGCTCGCAGGGGAACCTGCCGACGAGATCGACTTCGACGCCACCACCGACGCGCGGCCCGACGACGTGAAGCGGCTGCTGCGCGGCTGGGCCGACGCGGTGTGGACGCAGGGCGAGCGGTTCGGCACCATCGGTGCGAAGAAGCGCGGACCGTTCGGCGACCGCGACTACGAGATCACCACGCATCGCGCCGAGGTGTACCAGGACGATTCGCGCAAGCCCGACGTGCAGTACTCCGACGACGTCGAGACCGACCTGTCGCGGCGCGACTTCACCATCAACGCGATGGCGCTCGAGCTCACCAGCGACGCACCCACGCTGGTCGACCCGTTCGGGGGCGCCGCCGATCTGCTCACGCGCACGCTGCGCACGCCGCTCGCTCCGGAGGTGAGCTTCAGCGACGACCCGCTGCGCATGTTGCGCGCCGCNNTGTGGTTCGCGATCGACACCGGCCTCGCCGACGAGTTCCTGCCCGAGCTGCCGTCGATGCGCCTCGAACAAGACCCCATCCATCGCCACAAGGACGTGCTCACCCACACCCTGGCGGTGCTCGAGAACGTGCGCCCGCCGTCGGAGCTGGCGGCCGATCATCCGCCGTTCGACTTCCGCCGCACCCGCCTCGCGGCGCTGTTCCACGATGTCGGCAAGCCGCGCACGCGCGGCTACCAACAGGGCAAGGGCGTCACGTTCCACCACCACGACGCGGTAGGTGCCCGTATGACCCGCAAGCGGCTCGAGGCACTGCGCTACAGCAACGACGACGTGCAGGCCATCACCGAACTGGTGGCGCTGCACCTGCGCTTCCACACGTACGCGATGGGCTGGACCGATTCGGCCGTGCGCCGGTACGTGCGTGACGCGGGTCCGCTGCTGCGCGAGCTCAACGTGCTCACCCGCTGCGACTGCACCACGCGCAACGAGAAGAAGGCCCTGCAACTGTCGCGTCGCATGGACGATCTCGAGGCGCGCATCAGCGAGCTGGCGGCGAGCGAGGAGCTGGCGGCCATCCGTCCGGAGCTCGACGGTGCCGACGTGATGGAGCAACTGGGCGTGCAGCCCGGCCCCCTCGTCGGGCGGGCCCTCGCCTTCCTGCTCGAGATCCGGCTCGAAGAGGGGTTGCTCGGCGACTCGGTCATCCGAGATCGACTCGACAATTGGTGGCGGACCCAGCACTCTCAGTGATAGAATGCTGCTCCGGCGGTGTCGGCGGACCCAACTCCGTGGCCGACGCTGCCGACCATGACGGGGAAGTGGCGGCGAATGGGTGGCACTGGCGAGAGCGATCGGAAGCTGACGGGGCTGGAGCCCTCCAGCGCGCTCGGCACGCGGGTGATCGCCGTGGCGCTGGTCATCGTGGCCTTCATGCTCATCGTCGCCACCGCGTCCGGTACGCACACCCTCGACAACTGGTTCCAGTGGGCCAACCTGGTGCTGCTCGCCGTCAGCGTCCTTGGCCTGGTGATGGCGTGGATGCGCTCACACCTCGCCCAGGTGCAGTTCGTGTTCGTGGTGGTCGCGTTCGGCGGCCTGGCGTTCAGCTTCGCGATGCTCAGCCTGCGTGTGTCGACCTGGCTCGACGAGCGGTGGCTGTCGTTCGCCGACGTGGGCTACCTGGTGTGGCTGGCGGGGCTCGTCGCGTTCTTGGTGGTCAACCTGCGCGCCACCGGCACCACCAACACGGTCTTGCACCTCCTCGACGCAGCAATGATGACGCTGGCGATCACGTTCGTGCTGTGGGAGACGATCATCAGATCGGCCGTGGGCGACCCCACCCGCTTCAGCCTCGTCACGCAGATCCTGATGGTGCTCTACCCCGCGGTCGACGTGTTCGTCGCATCGGCGCTCCTCCTGTTGCTGCTCGTCGAACGGTCGCCGGCCCGCATTGCATGGTTCCTCGGCATGGTGGCGCTCGCCGTGGGCGACACGGCAGCAAGCACCGCGGGCGGTGTGCTCCGCGTGTCGGTCATCGCGGTCTGCGTGCCGGCCTGGATCGTCGGCACCGTCGCCGTCGTTGCCGCGACCTGCCTTCCCGCCGGCGCGCAGCTCGAGGCCCGCCGGCCCACGATGTGGCGCCTCGTGCTGGTCAACGGCTTCGTCACCCT
>PMCN01000107.1 GCA_003154135.1 Acidimicrobiaceae bacterium | reverse complement strand
TCATCTTCGCGACGCGCTTGGAGATGGTCTCGAAGTTGGTGAGCATGCCGCCCAGCCAACGCTCGTTGATGTACGGCATGCCGCACTTGTCGGCGTACTGGCGCACGGGATCCTGCGCCTGCTTCTTGGTGCCGATGAACAGCACGGTGCCGCCCTTCGCCGACAGGTCGCGCACGAACTGGTAAGCGGCCTCGGCGCGCACGAGCGTCTGATCGAGGTCGATGATGTAGATGCCGTTGCGCTCGCCGAAGATGAAGCGCTTCATCTTGGGGTTCCAACGACGGGTCTGGTGCCCGAAGTGGACACCTGCCTCCAGCATCTGGCGCATCGTGACGACAGCCATGGTGTTCTCCTCTCCTGCGGTTGGCGGCGCACCGGCCCGGGCGCCGAAGCGACCGCAGGAGGGCTGATGCGGGTGTGATGACCGGTCCACCGGGTCGGCGGGCCGCAGAGATGTTATCGGACGAGCGGCGGCGTCGTGCAGGTGAGACGTGGTTTCGGGCCTGGCCGGCGGGCTGCGGGCCCGTCGGGCACCAGGCGGGGTCGGGTGCGCCACACGCCGAGCAGCCGGGTGGGGTCGATCGGCCTGCCCTGCTGGCGCAGGCCCAGGTAGACGCGGTCGGTGCTGATGCCGAGCTGCTGGCCGGCGACCACCCGTTGGTCGGGCGCCACTCGCAGTGCGCCGAGCCGGCCATAGGTGCTGCGCAGGCCGTCGTCCTGCTCGACCACCACCCAGCGCACGCCGGCCACCTGACCGGCGAACACCACCGTGCCGTCGGCGAGCGCGGTGACCGCGGTGCCGGGTGTAGGCCCGAACACCACCCCGATGTGGCCCGCGCAATACGTGCACGCTGGAGCGACGTAGGGGTCGACCACCGGCGCGACCACCGGCGGCGGGTAGCACAGCCAGGGCGCCGACGCGGGTGCCGGCGCGGCCGCGGTCGACGCGAACAGCGCCGCGACCATGCACACGAACCGGGCGGTCATCTGGCGGCCGCCGATCGTGGCGACCGTGCGACCCCGAGGGTCAGGCCACGCCGCTCGCCGACAGGCGGGCACGCAGGTGCAGCACCGCCTTGGTGTGGATCTGCGACACGCGGCTCTCGGTGACGCCGAGCACCGTGCCGATCTCGGCGAGGGTGAGGCCCTCGTCGTAGTACAGCGACAGGACGAGCTTCTCGCGCTCTGGCAGGCGGCGCAGCTCGACCTTCACCAGCCGGCGCACCTCGCCCTCCTCGACCATCGCGGCCGGCGAGTCGGGAACGTCGCCGGTGAGCGCCCGCGGCTCGACACCGGCGACCAACGCACGGTCGAGCGGGCCGACGGTGGTGGAGGCGATGGACGACAGCCACTTCTGGAACTCGGGGGCCGTGATGCGCAGGTGCGTGGACAGCTCGTCGTCGGTGGGTGCACGGCCGAGTCGTCCTTCGAGCTCGGTGAACGCAGTCTCGACCTCGCGAGCTCGGCTGCGCACCGACCTGGGCACCCAGTCGAGCGAGCGCAGTCCGTCGAACACCGCGCCACGGATGCGCGGCACGGCGAAGGTCTCGAACTTCACGCCACGCTCGGGGTCGAACCGTTCGACGGCATCGATGAGGCCGAACACGCCGGCACTGACCAGATCGCCGGGATCGACGCTGCTGGGCAGGCCGGCACCGACGCGACCGGCGACGAACTTCACCAACGGCGAGTAGTGCACGATGATGCGATCGCGCGCCTTCGGGTCGCGTCGTTCGAACCACTGCTGCCAGACCTGGTCGATGTCGAGTTCGCGTCTCATGCTCGTGGGTGGGCCTCTGCATATGCCTCGCGCAGGCGATGGTTGCTGATGTGCGTGTAGCGCTGGGTGGTGGCCACGTCGGCGTGGCCCAACAACTCTTGCACGGCGCGCAGATCGGCGCCGCCGTCGAGCAGGTGGGTGGCGAAGGTGTGGCGCAGCGCGTGGGGGTGCGTGGGTCGCGGCGACCGACGGTCGAGGATGCGGCGCACGTCGCGCGGCGACAGCCGGTGACCCCGTTCGTTGCCGAACAGCGCCGCCCCGGCGTCGGTGCCCACCACGTCGCGGCGAACCACCAGCCAGTCGCGCACGGCCTGCACGGCAGGGACACCCAGCGGCACGCGCCGCTGCTTGGAGCCCTTGCCCCACACCGACATCGCGCCGGCGGGGAGGTCGAGCGAGTCGAGGTCGAGGCCGCACAGCTCGCCCACGCGCACGCCGCTGCCGTAGAGCAGCTCGAGCACGGCCTGGTCGCGCAACCGGCGCCACTCGGGCTCGTCGTCGGGGCTGGGGCCGTCGAGCAGCGCGTGCACGTCGCCGTGATCGAGCACCCGCGGCAGGCGGCCGTCGCCCGACGGCGCACGCAGCGCCACGCTCGGATCGACCACCACGATGCCCTCACGCCGCAGGTAGGCGAAGTAGCGGTGCAGCGACGACACCTTGCGGGCCACCGTGCGCTTGGCGAACCCGCGGGTGGTGAGCGACGCCACGTACCTGCGCAGCAGCGTGCGATCGACCTGCTCAGGAGCCACCACATCGCCGCGACCCACCCACTCGACGAAACCGACGAGATCGGTTCGATAGGCAGCCACGGTGTTGTCGGCCGAGTTGGTGAGGGACGCGACGAAGCCGTCGAGGTGCCACGCCGCGGGGACCGCGGACGTAGACGATGTGGTGGCTCGCCAGTCCATTGCCGAACAGGGTATGCGGTGGAGGTCATCGCAACGGGGCACCTGCACATTCGAACCACCCGTCGGCACCCGAGATCCACCCCGCGGCCTCGAGCCGGGCCAGCCGCATCGCGGCCTCGACGAGGCTGAGCCCGGCCACCAGCGCCACCCCGTCGATGGTGCGCGGCTCGCGCTGGAGCACCCGGTAGACCTCGACGTCGTCGGTGCGTGGCCGCGGTCGTTGATCCATGCGCACCGTGGCCGAACGGCTGTGGTCGAGCTGCAGCACGGTGAGCACATCGGCGGCATCGATCACCGGCGCGGCGCCGTCGCGCAGCAAGTTGTTGGTGCCGGCGGCAGCGCGGTTCGACGGCACGCCGGGCACGGCCATGAGCGGCACACCCCGGTCGAGCGCCTCGGCTGCCGTGATGAGCGATCCGCCGCGCTCGCGCGATTCGACGACCACGACCACCTCCGACAGGGCGGCGACGATTCGGTTGCGCATCGGGAAGCGGTGCGGGGCCGGTGGCACGCCGGGCGGCACCTCCGACAGCAGGAGCCCGCAGTTGGCCGTGGCCGCCCACAGGTCGCCGTGCTCGCGGGGGTACACGACGTCGAGGCCCGAGGCGACGATGCCGATGGGCCGACCGGCGCCTTCGGCCGAGAGCACGCCGCGGTGCGCCCACCCGTCGACGCCACGCGCGAGGCCCGACACGACGTGCACGCCCTGCTCGGCGAGGCCGTGACCGAGCCGCATCGCGGCCTGCCGCCCCGCCGCAGTGGCGTTGCGCGTGCCTACCACGCCAACCCGCCGGCCGGCCAGCAGCGACAGATCGCCCATCGCGAACAGCACTGGTGGCGGCAGCAGGTCGTCGAGCAGGCCGCAGGGGTAGTCGGCGTGACCGTACGGCAGCACACGGCAGCCCAGCTCGACGCATCGCGACCACACGGCCGAGGGATCGCGGTCGCGCGCGTTGCGCTGCCACGCCTCGCGCACGGCCGGATCGGACAGCACGTTGGCCACGAGCCCGCTGGCGGGGGCCTGGCCGCTCACCACCTGCCACGCATGCTCGGGCGTGCCGTGGCGCAGCAGGGCCGCCAGCCGGTGCACCGACATGCGGTCGAAACCTGCCAGCGCGGCCACGTACGCCTCGGGGGGCAGCGCGCTCATGCCACACGCTCACGCGACGACACGCGCAGCCGCACTCGCAGCTGCAGGGCGGTGACCACGTGCTCCTCGAGCACTTCCTCGCCGGCCCCGTCGAGGTCGGCGATGGTGCGCGCCACACGGCGGACACGGTGGTAGCCGCGCCCGGTGAGCTGCTCGGCTTCGAGCTGTTCGCGCAACCGCAGCCGGGCGGTGGGGTGCAGCGGCGCCAGCGAGTCGAGCAGCGACGGCGGGATGTCGGCGTTGAGCATGCCGATGCGAGCCATCGCACACGCACGCGCTCGGGCGACCCGCTCGACCACCACGGCCGTGGGCTCGCCGCCGCCGCTGGCGAGCAGGTCGTCGACACCCGGTCGCATGACACCCACACGCAGGTCGAAGCGATCGAGCAGCGGCCCGGAGAGACGCCGCAGGTACCGCAGCCGGGCCGCCTCGTCGCACTCGCACGCACCGGGCGGGCCGCCGCCGCACGGGCACGGGTTGGTGGCGGCGACCAACAAGAAGCGCGCCGGCAAGGTGGCGCTGGCTCGCGCCCGGGCCAGGCGGATCACCCCCTCCTCGAGCGGCTGACGCATGGCGTCGAGCACCACCGGCGCGAACTCGCCCAGTTCGTCGAGGAACAGGACCCCACCGTGGGCGAGGCTGATCTCTCCAGGGCGCAGGGCGGTGCTGCCGCCGCCCACGAGCGACACCATCGAACTGCTGTGGTGCGGTGCACGGAACGGCGCACGACGCACCAGGCCGCCGGCGGGCAGACGCACCCCGGCGGCCGAGTGGATCATGGTGGCCTGCAACGACACGTCGGGTGCGAGCGACGGCAGCAGCCCGGGGATGCGTTGGGCGAGCATGGTCTTGCCCGACCCCGGCGGCCCGACGAGCAACAGGTGGTGACCGCCGGCTGCTGCCACCTCGAGCGCCTTGCGGGCCATTCCCTGCCCACGCACATCGGCGAGGTCGGGCGGAGGCTCGTCGGTGTCGACGAACTCGTCGTCGGGTGGGCGCGGCCACGGCGCATCGGCGTTGAGCGCATCGACCAGGTCGCGCAGCGTGCCGGCCACGCGGGCGTCGTCGCCCACCACTCCCTGCGCCTCGCGGAAGCCCGACGTGGCCACCACGGGCCGCGCCGGCCGCATCGCCGCCACCATCGGGGCGATGCCCGACACGGTGCGCAGGGCGCCATCGAGGCCCAGCTCGCCGATGAATCCCAGACCCTCGATGGCCTCGAGCGGCACCTGCCCGTTGGCGGCGAGGAACCCGACGGCGATGGGCAGGTCGAGACCCGACCCGCCCTTTCGCTGGCTCGACGGCGCGAGGTTGACCGTGACGCGACACGACGGCCACGACAGGCCGCTCGACAGGACCGCAGCGCGCACGCGGTCACGCGATTCGCGGCAGGCCTCGTCGGGGAGGCCGACGATCTGGAACGCAGGCAGACCGGTGGCCACGTGCACCTCGACCGTGACCGGGCGACCCTCGACGCCGAACAACGTGGCAGAACGAACAGCAGCAAGCACGCGGGCTTCCCTCCAACGACGGGGCGCAGTGCGCCCGGGTGTTGGAGGAACGGCAACCGGTTCCCCGACGGGTTCGCGCGCACCATATCGGCGTGACGCAGAATCGGCGCGGGCGGCTGCGAGAATCCACGCCGATGTTCTCCCGTCGGGCCGTCGCCCCCCTCGCACTCTCCCTCGTGGCCGTCGCCGTGGTGTCGTGCGGCAGCTCCGGCGACCAGCGCAGCCAGGGTCGCTACTGCACCGAGGTGGGCAACCACCTGGGCCAGCTCAACTCACCGGCCATCGCGACGGCGGCCGACATCGACGCCACGTTGGCGGCATGGCGGGCGGTGGCCGATGCCGCCCCGTTGGCCATCGAGCAGGAGTGGACCACGATGATGGTCAACCTCGAGACGGCTGCCACGGTGAAGCCGGGGGACGCGGCGTCGATGCAGAAGGTGGCCGACACGGCCCGCGCCAGCGAACCGGCCGCCAACCGGGTGATCAGCTACACGTTCCAGTTGTGCGGCGCCACCATCGGCAAGGTGACCCCGGTCCTGACGACCACGGCGACGTCCACCACGACGACCACCTGACGACAACCTGACGGCTGCCGGGGATCAGCTCATCTCGCCGCGGCGCAGGATGACCGCATCGACGAGACCGTAGGCCTTTGCCTCTTCGGCCGTGAACCAGCGATCGCGCTCGCTGTCGGCCTGGATCTTCTCGAGCGGCTGGCCCGAGTGCTGGGCGATGAGCTCGGCCATGCGGCGCTTCGTGTAGGCGAGCTGCTCGGCCTGGATGGCGATGTCGGTGGCCTGGCCGCGCAGGCCGGCGAGCGGCTGGTGCATCATGATGCGTGCGTTGGGCAGGGTGTAGCGCTTGCCGGCGGCGCCGGCGGTGAGCAGGAACTGGCCCATGCTGGCGGCCATGCCCATGCACACAGTGGCGACGGGGCAGCTGACGAACTGCATCGTGTCGTAGATGGCCATGCCGGCCGTGANNGCGCAGATCTGGTTGGCGATGTCGTCGTTGACGTCGGTGCCCAGCATGACCACGCGGTTCTTCAACAAACGATTGAAGACGTCGAGACGCGGGTCCATCCCCGAGTCGAGAGCCATGGGACCAGTGGTGTCGCTCATATGCCGACACACGCTACCGTCACTGCGGATGACCGACCCCGCCTTCCGGCCCAACGTCGCAGAGCTGATCGACAACAACGGTCGCTACGTCGAGCAGTTCGCCGACGAGCTCCTCGATGTGCGGCCTCGTCGCATGCTGGCCGTCGTCGCCTGCATGGACAGCCGCATGAACATCTTCGAGATGCTCGGCCTCGTGCACGGCGAGGCGCACATCATCCGCAACGCGGGCGGTGTGGTCACCGACGACGTGGTGCGCTCGCTGGTCATCTCGCAGCGACGCCTCGGCACGCGCGAGATCGTCCTCATCCACCACACCAACTGCGGGCTCGAGGGTGTGAGCGCCGACAACTTCATGCAGGAGCTCGAGAACGAAGTGGGCATCAGGCCGTGGTGGGCGCTCGAGGCGTTCCGCGACCCGTACGAAGACGTGCGCCAGTCGATGAAGCGACTGCACCTGAGCCCGTTCGTGCGGCACAAGGACCACATCAGCGGCTTCGTGTACGACGTCGCCGACGGTCGCCTGCACCCGGTGGACTGACTGGCAGACCGACGCTCAGGGCGCCTCGCGCCGTGCACGCCACTTCGCCACGGTGGCCTCCACGTCGAGCGGCATCACGGTGGACGGCGGACCCTCGGCGCCGCGGCGGTTGACGTCGCGGATCTTGTCGTTGATGTCGGCGATGATGCGCCGCACGACGTCTTCCTTCGACGCTGCGGCGATGGCCTCGCGCGCCTCCTCCAACTCCTTGCGCACGCGCAGCGTGGGCGGCAGGTACGACAGGCGCTCGGCGCGCAGCTTCGCCTTCAGCCACCAGTCGTCATCGTGACCGCCGGCGTCGATCGGCAACGGCTTGCCCTTGCCGGGCAGGTCGGCGAAATCGCCACGTTCCATGCCTTCGCGGATCTGCTGGTCGACCCACGACTCCCAGCTCACGCCAGGGGGCTTGCGCCCCGAACGCGCGGGCTCTGCATGACCGGGCTTCGTGCTGTCCGGTTCGGGCACGGCTACCTCCTCACCCCGCTGAAGACCAGCGCCACCCGCTCGTCGCGGGCCACGTGCTCACCGAGTGCCAGCAGCCCCGCCAGACCGGCGGTGCCGGTGTGGCTGGCGTCGATGCCGGTGGTACGGCAGCCGATCTCGTTGGCAGCGAGCACCTGGGCCTCGTCGACCACCACCGGCTCGCCGTGACCGTCGGCCATCGCGCTCATCACAGGAAGCCAGTCGTACGTCTCGTCGTCGAGGATGCCGTCGGCCGCGCTGGCGCCCACGTGCTCCCACGGCCACATCACGTCGGACCAGTGCTCGGCCACGTGGCGCGGTCCGCCCACCGAAGGTGCGAGGTCCCATGCGCGCGAGAGCGGCGCGCAGGCGTGGGTCTGCACCGCGTGCAACCTCGGCGTCACGCCACTCGTGCGGAAGCCCGCGGCCACGCTCGCTGCGAACGCGCCGCCGCCCACCTGCACGAAGAGCCGGTCGAAGGGCGGGCCATCGTCGTGCTCCGTCTGCTGCGCCATCTCCCAGCCGATGGTGCGTCCACCGTCGAGGCACCACGCGTTCTCGGTGCCCTGCACGCTGAACGGCACGGCTCCCGCGGCCACCGCCTCCCGGAAGCAGTGCACGCACGGGTCTCCCGGGGGATCGTCGGCCCGCCGCGGGCACTCGACCACCACGGCCCCCAGCTCCACCAGCCGATTCGTCACGTGACGATTCGCCGACGGCGGCACGAACACACGGAGGGGCCAGTGCACCGCGGCTGCAAGAGTGGCCGCCGCCAGCGCCGCGTTGCCGCACGAGGCGATGGCGAGCGGCGGTCGGTCGGCGGGCGACGACCACGTCGCGATGCCCGATCGCTCGGCCGTCACCAGGTGCAACAGGATGCCGAACAGGTGCCGCGCCTTGTGGCTCCCGGCCACGTTCGCGGTCTCGTCCTTCACCCACACCCCCCCGTCGGCGGTGAACCCGAGCTCGTCGCTGAGCGCGTGAGCGCGGGCGAACGGCGTGGTCACGAAACCGGTGCCGGCCACCGCCGCGACGGTCGTGTCGAGCTCGACCACCAGCGCTTCACGGCTCGCGTCGGACATGCCGGCGGCCGCTGCGAACGCGTCCCACGCCAGGTACCGACGGAAGGCGACGAACGGGTTGGCGTCGCCCGACGACCGCAACGGGGCCAGCTCCTGCACCGGTTGCTGCACCAGCTGCGGCGCGTGGTGCCGATCGACCTCGGTGGCCCGCGGACAGTGCCAGCTGAAGGGTTGCGCGATGCCCACCTCCGCGCCGCACACGGCGCACTTCCAGCCGACGACGGGCGAGCCGCTCACGGCTCAGCCGGCCGCGACGCGGGCGTTGAACTCGGCGATCATGTCGTCCCACACCGGCAGGAACCGCCGCAGCCTGCGCCAGAACGTCTGCTGGCGGCGAGCCTCGAACAGCTCGAACGGCGTGCCCTGCTGCTCGACCCACGTGTAGTAGCCGAGGTTGAAGATGCGGTTGCGCTCGCGCTCGCCGAGCTCGAGCGTGTACGCCGTGGTGACGTTGGCGAGGTGCTCCCCCCACACCTGTGCGGCGTCGAGGTTGGTGAAGCCGTTGCCGAAGTCGCGAGCGGTGATCTTGGTGTACTCACTGGGGTACAGGGCAGCGCCGTCGGTGGCCACCGTGACGATGGCGTCGTCGGGCCCGAGGTCGAGGGTCTTGGCGGTGCTGATGGCGGCGAGCACGTTGCAGATGGAGCTGAGGCCGAAGTGCTGCAGCGTCGCGAGGACCTGCTGGGGCACGCCACGACGGTCGCTCAGGTAGCCGAGCCCGTCGTCGCTGTTGAACATCGCATAGAGCTGGTCGGTGGACCGGTCGCTCACCGCCACGACGAGGTCGGTGTTCATCACGTTGTGGATGAGCGGNNTGCTCGCCGAAGCCGTTCTCGAGCATGGTGGGGCACTCGAGCGCCTCCACGGCCACGATCTTGGTGCCGTAGGTGTCCTTCAACCGATCGCCGGCGGCAATGGTGCCCGCCGAACCCGTGGCGCTGGTGAAGGCCGCGAGGCGCAACGGCCGCCCGCTCCCCGCCTTGACGTGCTCGAACACATGAGCCAGGGCACGCCCGGTGACCTCGTAGTGGCCGAGGTGGTTGCCGAACTCGCAGAACTGNNCGCTCCTGGCTCATGCCGGCGGGCAGGATGGCCACCCCGCGCGACGCCATGATGCGGCTGATGGCGATGCCGCCACGGGCGTAGTTGCCGGTGCTCGGCCAGATGGCGCGGTGCCGGGTGGGGTCGAACTGACCGGTGACCACGCGAGGAGCCAGGCATGCATACGCGGCGAGCACCTTGTGTGCCGTGATCATCGGGAACCGGTCGCCGAACACCACGATGATGGGGCTGGCGACACCGGTGAGGCTGGGCGGCAGCACCACGTGGTCAGGCACCGCGACCCGGTTGCCGGACACGTCGTTGTACCAGTGCACCCGCCACAGGTTGCGGGCGTCGGCAGCGTTCTTGTCGGCGTCACCCACCACGCCGGGGTCGACGGTCGACGGATCGGCCAGCTGGGCGAAGGTGGGCAGCGAGATGCCCCGCTCGCGGAACCGGGCCACGCTGTTCGCCAGCGATGCCTCGTCGACCACGCGATCGGCGAGGCCGAACTGGTTCTCGAGGGCGTCGGCGATCGGGTCGGTGCCGGCACGGATGCCCGCGCCGGTACCAGGAAGGGAGCTCATGGTTGACATTTTGTCAAACATCGGGCGACTTCGCGCGAACGTGTTTCTCGAAGGTTCATCTTGCGAAATCGCTAGGCTCCTCGCCATGTCCGAGGTCGCCACCGACCTGTCCGGCGCGAAGCGTCGCATCATCGAGCGCCTGAAGCGCCTCGACAC
Organism: Acidimicrobiaceae bacterium; assembly: GCA_003154135.1. GTDB lineage: Bacteria > Actinomycetota > Acidimicrobiia > Acidimicrobiales > Ilumatobacteraceae > UBA668. The sequence goes on along the minus strand of PMCN01000107.1, from coordinate 1,210 downwards.
CGCCACCGCGCCCGAGCTCGCCGCCGAGTTCGGCCTCACCGACACTGCCATCCGCCAGCACCTCGAGGCGCTCGAGAACGCCGAGCTGGTCGAGCGCACCAGCGCCCCCAGCGCGGGCCGCGGCCGTCCGCCGGTCCGCTGGCGGCTCGCACCTTCGGCAGCAAGCCTGTTCGCCGACCGCCACGCCGACCTCACGGTCGAGATCATCTCGTCCATCCGCAGCACGCTCGGCGACGAGGCCCTCGAGCGCGTGGTGCGCGCCCGCGCCGAACGTCAGCAGGTGCAGTACCGGGCGGCACTCGACGGCGCAGTCACGCTCTCCGAGCGCGTGCACGCGCTGGCACGGCTGCGCAGCGCCGAGGGCTACCTCGCCGAGGTGGTCCCCGTGGCAGGCGTCGTCGCCCGCGCCGACGGCGCCGTCGCGGTCGACCTGGTCGAGCACCACTGCCCCATCCGTGATGCCGCCGACCACTGCGCCGGCCTGTGCAGCGCCGAGCTCGACCTGTTCCGCAACGTGCTCGGCCCCGGCGTGCACGTCGACCGCGAGCAGCATCTGCTCGACGGCGGCCATCGCTGCGCCTACCGCGTCACCCCCGCCTGACCGGCCCCGTCACGTCGGGGGAGAGTCAGGGTGCGGGAACGGTCGTTGTCGGAACCGCCGTCGTGGCAACAGTTGTCGCCGCGATCGTCGTCGCAACAGTCGTCGTCGGCGCGATCGTCGTCGGCGCGATCGTTGCGGGAGCGCTGGTCGGCGCAGGGCTCGTCGACACACCTCGATCGCTGATCCCGAGCACCACCCGGTTCAGCGGCGTGACGGCGCCGGCGACGGGCTCGGTCCACTGGACGATGCGACCCGCAACGTCGTCGACCGCAGGGTTGCCGTCGACGAACACCGCGAAGCCCATCGACGTCAGTTGCTGTTCGGCGTCGAGCACCGACAGGCCGGCGACGTCGGGCATGATCCGTTGGCCGGGATAGAGCACGGGATAGGTGGTGGTCGCCACGTCGCCGCCGACGTACACCACCTGGTGATCCGAGCCGGCGAGGTGTCCGCCGAGCAGCACGGCGCTCATCGTGGCGAACGCTGCAAGCACGAGCGGGAGCCGCGATGCCCACGCGTCGGGAAGGCGCGTGTGCGTGCCGATCCACCGCATGACGAACCAGGCCGCGCCCACCGCGGCGGCACCGAAGGCGACCTGCAGCCCGTTCA
>PMCN01000119.1 GCA_003154135.1 Acidimicrobiaceae bacterium | reverse complement strand
CCCCACGGCCAGCAGGCGATCGACACGTCGACCGAGCAGGGCAAGGTGTTGAGGCCCATCTCGCCGTACCCGTAGTACGCGATGGGACGCACGTAGCAGCTGGGCAGGCCGGTGCTGGCCACGGTGTCCTTGGTGGCCTGGACGAGCTCGTCGACCGAGTAGGGCAGCTCCATCCCGAGGATCTTCGCCGAGTTGTGCAGCCGCACGATGTGGTCGGTGAGGCGGAACACCGCCGGGCCGTCGGCGGTCTCGTAGGCGCGAATGCCCTCGAACACGCCGGTGCCGTAGTGGAGGGTGTGGGTGAGCACGTGCACCTGGGCCTTGTCCCAGTCGACGAGCTCGCCGTTCATCCAGATCTTCGGAGTGGTTTGGATCGGCATCGTTGCCCCTTGTCTTCGTCTGTCTTCGTCTCGAGCCGTGGCTGTCGGCGTCGTCGGTCAGCGTGCCACGCGGGAAGCGATTTGGGAACCGATGTCGCTGGTGCTGCCGGTAACAGGCTCGTCGCACGCGGCACGGATGCGGTCGGCCGCGGCGGCTTCGCCGAGGAAGTCGAGCATCAGCGCGGCCGACAGGATGGCTGCGGTGGGATTGGCCCTGCCGGTGCCGACGATGTCGGGCGCCGAGCCGTGCACGGGCTCGAACATGCTGGGTCCCGTGCGTGCCGGGTTGAGGTTGGCGCTGCTGGCCAGGCCGATGCCGCCGCTGACCGCGCCGCCGAGATCGGTGAGGATGTCGCCGAAGAGGTTGTCGGTGACGATGACGTCGTAGCGCTGCGGGTCTTGCACGAAGTAGATGCAGGCAGCGTCGACGTGGTTGTAGGCGGTGCCCACCTCGGGGTAGTCGGCGGCCACCGCGTTGAACGCCCGCTGCCACAGGTCGCCGGCGAAGGTGAGCACGTTGGTCTTGTGCACCAGGGTGACGTGACGGCGCCGGCCCATCGCCAGCTCGAACGCATAGCGGATGGCGCGCTCGGCGCCCATGCGGGTGTTGACGGAGCCCTGCGTGGCCACCTCGTACGGGGTGTCCTTGCGCAGCACGCCACCCTCGCCGACGTAGGGGCCCTCGGTGTTCTCGCGGATGACCACGAAGTCGTGGGCCACGGTGCCACCGGGAGCGATGCCGACGAAGGGCCGCTGGTTGATGTAGAGGTCGAGCTCGAAGCGCATCTTCAGCAGCAGGCCGCGCTCGATCACGCCGGGCGGCACCTCTGGGGTGCCCACCGCGCCGAGCAGAATGGCGTCGAACCCACGCAGCTCGTCGAGCGTGTGGTCGCTCAGGATCTCGCCGTCGCGCAGGTACCGTGCCCCGCCGAGATCGAAGTCGACCGTCTCGATCTGCACGCCGGTGGCGCGCACCACCTTGAGCGCCTCGGCCGTGACCTCCGGTCCGATCCCGTCTCCACCAACGACTGCAATTCGATGTGCCATACGGGCACGAGGGTACCGCTGCGACGACTCCACCACCGAATGACAGCTCGACGGACGACGGCTCAGTCGAGCAAGCGGCCGTGGCGGTGGCGGGTCCAGCTCACCGACTGCTCGCGCACCCATCGGCGCAGCTCCACCATGGCATCGGCCACCGGGGCGACGAGATCGAGCTCGACCCCGGCCCGATGGCACTCGGCGAGCTGCTCGGCGGTGAGCGAGCCCACGACACGGACACGTGCGACGTTGCGCGTGGCGGGGTCGGCCACGAGCACCGGCACGACGCCGGCGACCCGAGCGGCCATCTGCGCCAGCGCGACTGCGGCGGGATCGGCGTCGGGCGCCACGTGCAACCCGATGCTCGGCAGGCGTCGATGGCGCAGCAGGTTGCGCTCGCACGTGAGACCCGACGGGTCGTGCTCGACCTGGAACCACTGCTGCCACACCCGGCGGAACTCCGATTCGTCGTCGCCGCGACCTGGAGCGACCGACCAGGTGCCGAACGCTTCGACGTAGAACGGGCCGCCCGCCTTGGGACCGCAACCCACCGACGACCGCTTCCAGCCGCCGAACGGTTGCCGCTGCACCACTGCTCCGGTGATGTGGCGGTTGATGTAGACGTTGCCCACCTCGACGCGGTCGAGCCAGTGCAGCACCTCGTGCTCGTCGAGCGAGTGGATGCCACCGGTGAGACCGAACTCGACGGCGTTCTGCAGCTCGATGGCGTGGTCGAGGTGATCGGCGCGCATGATGCCGAGCACCGGCCCGAAGCACTCGGTGAGGTGGAACCACGAACCGGGCTGCACCCCCACGCGCACACCGGGCGACCACAGGTGACGCTCGGCGTCGAGGCACACCGGCTCGACGAGCCACCGCTCCCCTGGTTCGAGCGTGGTGAGTGCGCGGAGCAACTTCGGCGAGGGCTCACCGACGAGCGGGCCGGTCATCGTCGACAGGTCGTCGGCCACACCCACGCGCACGCTGCGCACCGCATCGGCGAGGCGGCGCATGAACGACGGGTCGTCGTGCACGGAGGCCTCCACGATGGCGAGGCTGGCCGCCGAGCACTTCTGTCCGGCGTGACCGAACGCCGACCGTACGAGGTCGCGGATGGCGGCGTCCTCGTCGGCGGCCGCGGTGATGACGAGCGCGTTCTTGCCGCTCGTCTCCCCCATCACCCTGACGCCGGGCTTCCACGAGCGGAACATCTGCGCCGTCTCGTAGGCACCGGTGAGCACCACGGTGTCGACATCGGGGTGGGTGACGAGGTGCTGTCCCACCTCGTCGTCCGGGCAGGCGACGAACTGCACGAGGTGACGAGGGACGCCTGCGCGCCACAGCTGGGACACCAGTTCGAACGCCACGGCGCGCACCTCCGGCGCCGGTTTGAGCACGACGGCGTTGCCGGCGGCGATGGCCGCGAGGACCCCTCCCGCCGGGATGGCGTACGGGAAGTTCCACGGCGACGCGACCAGCACCACGCCGTGCGGGGCGAAGGATCGGCCGCGCGACTCGCGTTCCTCCATCGCATGGGTGCACCAGCCGTAGTAGCGGGCGAAGTCGACACCCTCCGACACCTCTGGATCGCCCTCGGCGACCGTTTTGCAGGCCGTGTGCGCCATGAGCGACAGCGTGCGGCCACGAGACGCCTCCATCTCGGTCGCCACCGCGGCGAGCAGCGCGCGACGCTCGGCAAACGTCGAGGTCGACCACGCGGCCGCGGCGCCGCGCGCGTCGGCGACCACCGAGTCGATCGCCTGCACCGTGTCGAGCACCGCGAAGTGTGGAACCGATGCGTCGGCGAGCGCAGCGCCGATCCACGAGCGGTTCTCGACGCGCGTCCAGTCGGTGTCGGCACTGTTCGCGAACTGGTCGAGCGTCGCGACATCGGCCGCGACGTCGACGGGTTGTGTGCGATCCTGCGAGCGCCGCGGTTCGGTGGAGATGGTGCTGCTGGCCTCGACCGCAGCGAGGAAGCGGGCGCGCTGCTCGTGCCACTCGACCGATCCCGGTTGCAGCGTGAAGAGGGCGCGCAGGAAGTTGTCGGGCGACGTGTTCTCGTCGAGGCGGCGCGTGAGGTAGGCGATGCTCGCCGGCAGGTCGTCGCGACGAACGACCGGCGCGTAGAGCAGCACCGGGCCCACCTCGCCCCGCACCTCACGCGACTGCGCAGTGGCCATGCCCTCGAGCATCTCGAACTCGATGCGATCACGAGCCGGCAGGCCCATCGCCCAAGCGATGTCGAAGAGGTTGTGGCTGGCGAGGCCGACGCGCACGGCGTCGTCACCACGCGCGTCGAGCGCTGTGAGCACCAGTCGCTTGAAGCTCGCGTCCACCTCGGCCTTGGTGGCGTAGGGCGCCTGCACGAGACCGTGCAGCTCCGCCTCCACGCGCTCCATCGCCAGGTTTGCGCCCTTCACGATGCGCACCTTCAGGGTGCCACCGCCGCGAGCCCGCCGATCGATCGCCCAGGTGCACAACGCGTCGCAGGCAGCGTGCGAGTCGGGGAGGTACGCCTGCAGCACGACACCGGCATCGACGCGGTCGAACTCGGGCTCGTCGAGCACGCGCATGAGCGCCGCGAGCGTGAGCGGCAGGTCGCGGTACTCCTCCATGTCGAGGTTGACGAACGTGCGCGGCACCGCCGCCTGCGCGTCGCGGTAGAGCGTGCGCAGCCGTTCGCAGATGCGGTCGACCGACTGATCGAAGGCGAGCACGTCGAGGTTGGCGACCACGGCGGAGATCTTCAGCGAGACGTAGGTGACGTCGGGTCGCGCGATGCGGGCGCGCACGAGCCTCAACCGCTCGTCGGCTTCGGCATCGCTGAGGATTGCTTCGCCGAGGACGTTGACGTTGAGCAGGAAGCCCGCGCGACGCCTGGCCTCGACATGGCGGGCGAACGCCGGGTCGTCGGCGCTCAGCACTACCCCGTTGCTCTCGCTCACGATGCGTCGGCGGACGAGCGGCATCACCACGCGGGGCACTGCCCGCGACGCCCAGGCGCCGACGCGCAGCTGCAGCCGATCGAGCAGGCCCAGCGCGCCGGGCACACCCACCTCGTGCACGATTGCACGGAAGCGGGCGGCCGCACGCCGGTCGTCGTCGAAGCGCAGCACCTCGTCGGTGAGCGCGAACGTGAGGTCGCGGAGCTGCTGGTCGTGCACCACCGCGGCGAGCCGACCCTGCTGCGCGTGCTCGGCCCGCGTTGCGCCGGCCAGTGATGCGCCGAGCAGGCGCTCGGCCAGCTCGGCGGCGACGAGAGCCGACGGCGCCGACATGGGCGAGGTGGCGGGGGACGCAAGATCGGTCACACCTCCACTCAACTCCCGCCGTCTTGCACCGACGCGGACCGTGGGGTGTCGCATTCGTACCAGGCGACGCCGGGCACGCGTCACAATGATCCCGTGCACGCCGTGGTCGCCGCCCTCAACGACGTGTTCGCGGGCGTGCCCCACGTGATGTTCTCGGTGAAGGAGCCCGGCGGGACCTACCTCGCCGTGAACCAGGCGTTCGCCGAGCGGGCCGGACGGGCGGCCGGCGCCGTGCTCGGGCACACCGCACACGACCTGTTCCCGGCCGACCTCGCCGACACCTACGACGCGCAGGACGCGGCGGTGCTCGCCAGCGGCGAGCCGATGCGCAACGAGCTCGAGCTCATCCTGCGCCCCGACGGCACTCGCGGCTGGTACGTCACCACCAAGACCCGCCTCGACGACCGCGCCGACGCGACACCGGCATCGGCCGTTGCCGTGCTGGGCATCGTCGCCGTGAGCTACGACCTGCGCACGGGGCTGGCCGTCGACCGCCACCACGCCAACCTGCAGGCGGCGATCGACCTGGCCCGCCGCGGCTACGCCGAACCGCTGCGCGTGGCCGACCTGGCCGCTGCGGCCGGGCTCAGCACGCCGCAACTCGAGCGCGCGCTGCGTCGGGCCGTGGGCATGTCGCCCAAACAGCTCCTCATGCGCACCCGTCTCGACGAGGCGATGCGCCGTCTCGACGACACCGACCTCCCGATCGCCGCCATCGCCGGCGCGTGCGGGTTCTACGACCAGAGCTCGTTCACCCGTCAGTTCCGCCGGGCCGTCGGCATGGCTCCTGGCGCATACCGGGCCCGGCGGCAGGGCCGGTAGGATCGACCTCCCTATGGCGAGCACCAAACTCTCCCGCGCCGCCGTCGAACGGCTGCAGGCCGAGCACTACGACCTCACCACTCGCGGCCGCATCGAGGTGGCCAGGAAGATCGAGGCCGCCCGGCTGCTGGGCGACCTCTCCGAGAACGGCGACTACCACGCGGCGAAGGACGAGCAGGGCCACATGGAGGGTCGCGTGCGTCAGCTCGAGCACCTCATCGAGAACGCGGAGATCATCGAGACCGCCGACGACGGCTCGGTCGCCGCCGGCACCATCGTCACCATCGTGTACGAGGGCGACACGCCCGACATGGCCGAGCGCTACCTGGTGGGCCATCCGGAGGAGCGCACCGGCGACCTCGACACGATGAGCCCCAACTCTCCACTCGGCGCCGCGTTGCTGGGCGCCACCGAGGGTCACTGGGTCGAGTACCAGGCACCCAACGGGGTGCTGCGCGTGCAGGTGCTGAAGGTGGAGCACGCCTAGTGGCCATCCGCGACGGCAAGGGCGTGGGCGACCAGCCGGCGCCCGCTCTGCCGCCCGGTGCACCGATGGAACTGCCCGGGCGCGGCACCACCTTCGTGCGCACGCTCGACGGGCCGCCCGGTGCGCCCACGTTGCTGTTGCTGCACGGCTGGACCGCGACGTCCGACCTCAACTGGTACACGTGCTACTACCCGCTCGCCGAGCACTACCGCGTCGTGGCGCTGGATCATCGCGGTCACGGCCGCGGCATCCGGTCGAAGAAGGGGTTCCGCCTCGAGGATTGCGCCGACGATGCGATGGCGGTGTGCGACGTGCTGGGCATCGACCGCGTCATCCCCGTCGGCTACAGCATGGGCGGTCCGGTCGCACAGCTCATCTGGCGGCGCCACGCCGCTCGGGTGCAGAGCCTCGTGCTGTGTGCGACGGCCCCGTACTTCCTCACGTCGCGTGAGGAGAAGCTCGGGTTCATGGGCCTGTCCGGCATGGCCGCGCTGGCCCGCCTCACGCCCGTGCAGGCCCGCCAGTGGCTCACCGAGCAGGTGTACCTGCAGCGCAAGACCGACCAGTGGGAGCCGTGGGCCATCCAGGAGGCCTCGCTGCACGATTGGCGCATGGTGCTCGAGGCCGGTCGCGCCATCGGCAAGTTCAACTCCCGCGAGTGGATCGACGAGATCGACGTGCCCACGTCGGTGGTCATCACCATGCGCGACCGCGTCGTGCCGGTGCGCCGCCAGGTGCGACTGTTCGAAGGCATCCACCGCGCCGAGGCCTACCGCGTCGACGGCGATCACGACAGCGTTGCATCGCACCCCGAGCGCTTCGTCCCGACGCTGCTGCGCGCCGTCAGCTCTGTCGTCGAGCGCTCCAGCGACCGCACATGAGCCGTCGCCGCTGGCTGCTCGCTGGCGCTGTCCTTGCCGGTGTTGGTGCAGCTGCCGTTGCCGTTGCCGGTGCCGTTGCCGTGCGGGCCACTTCGTCTCGGCGCCGCGGCGGGAGGCGCCTGCGCACCACGCTCGTGCAGCGCAACGCCGACGTCGTGAAGCTCGGCGCCACCGTCGGCGTGGGCTACGCGGGCAACGCGGCGCGCAAGCTGTTCGCCACGGCAGAACGCCGCATCGAGCTCGACCACGCCCTCGAGCTGCGCACGGCGGAGGCCGTTGCGGAACGGCTCGGCAACATGAAGGGCGCGCTCATGAAGCTCGGCCAGATGGCCAGCTACCTCGACGACGCGCTGCCCGCTCCACTGCGCCAGGCGCTGGCCCAGCTGCAGTCGAGCGCGCCGCCGATGAGCGGCGAGCTCGCCGCGCAGGTCATCGCCGACGACTTCGGAGCGCGGCCCGAGCAGCTGTTCGTGGAGTGGGACCCGGAGCCCATCGCCGCGGCCAGCATCGGCCAGGTGCACCGGGCCGTGGCGATCGATCCGCACACCGGGCAGGAGCGGGCGGTGGCGGTGAAGGTGCAGTACCCCGGCGTTGCCGAGGCCGTCGCGACCGATCTGCGCAACGCCGATCTGCTCGGTGCGATGCTCAAGCAGGGCTTCGGCGGGCTCGACCCCGACGACATGGTGGCCGAGGTGAAGGAGCGGCTCACCGAAGAGCTCGACTACCGGCTCGAGGCTGCCAACCAGCAACGCTTCGCCGACTTCTTCCGCGGGCACCCGACGATCCACGTGCCCGACGTGCTGGCCCAGCTCAGCAGCGCGCATGTCATCACCAGCGAGCTGGTCGACGGGCACACGTGGCAGGAGATGCTGCTGTGGTCGCAGCACGAGCGCGACCTCGCCGGCGAGTGCCTGTTCCGCTTCGTGTTCCGCAGCCTCTACGGCATGCACGCGTTCAACGGCGACCCGCATCCCGGCAACTACCTGTTCCACGGCAACGGTCGCGTGACGTTCCTCGACTTCGGGCTCGTCAAGCACTTCACCGACGACGAGATGACCACCTTCATCGGCATGGTGAAGGCCGCCGCGTACGACCACGACCCCACGCGCTTTCGCCGCATCCTCGAACACGCCGGCATGCTGCAGCCCGGCTGCCCGGCACCCGACGACGAGGTGGGCGAGTACTTCAGCCAGTTCTACGAGAGCGTGCGCGACGACCGCGAGGTCACGTGGAGCCGCGAGTACGCGAGCGGCATCGTGCGTCACACGTTCGACCGCACCAGCCCCATCGCGCAGTACGCCACCGTGCCGAAGGCGTTCGTGTTCATCCAGCGCATCAACCTCGGGCTGTATGCGTTGCTCGGCGAGCTGCGCGCCACGGGCAACTACCGGCGCATCGCCGAGGAGCTCTGGCCGTTCGTGCAGGGGCGCCCGAGCACGCCGATGGCGAGCGACGAGCAACCGTGGCTGCGCGCAGCGGTGCGCGAGCACCCGGCCCTGTAGCGTCGCCCGGATGCGTCGCACCGTGGCCCTGTCGGCCTCCCTCCTGCTCACGCTCGCCGCGTGTGGCGGCGGCTCCGGGTCGAGCACCGTCACCGTGGTGCCGCCGTCGAGCACCACACCACTGAGGAAGCCCGTCGTCTCCGTACCCGCCGTGGCGCCCACCTCGCTGCGGGTGGACGACCTGGTGAAGGGCGACGGCCCGCCGGCGATCGACGGCGACCTCCTCGTCGTGCACTACGTGGGCGTGCGCCAGGCCGACGGCACCGAGTTCGACAACAGCTACGACCAGGGCGAGCCCATCCAGCTCACGCTCGGCGTCGGCAAGGTGATCCCCGGGTGGGACCAGGGACTGGTGGGGGTGCAGCAGGGCGGCCGGCGGCAGCTCGACGTGCCCGCCGACCTCGCGTACGGCGACTCACCTCCGGCCACGGGTGTCATCCAGCCCGGTGACGCACTCACCTTCGTCATCGACGTGCTCGCCGTGCTGCCGGCCAGCTCCGCTGCCGACCAGCCACAGGTCACGGTGAAGCCCTCGGGCCACGTCACCAAGGCCAAGGTGTCCGACCTCGTCACCGGCGAAGGCAGCGCGCCCGGCGAAGGCGAGCACGTCGCGGTGCAGTTCACGCTGTACCGGGCCGACACCGGCGACCAGCTCCTCACCTCATGGGGCAACGTGCCGGCCGTGTTCGTCTACGGCGCCACCGGCGGCACCTACCCAGGCATCGACGAGACCGTGCGCGGCATGCGCATCGGCGGCAGGCGGCAGGCGCACCTCCCGGCCGCCGACATGTTCAACGGGCAGGGCAACGCGAGCCTCAGCCTGCCGGCAGGCGTCGACATCGTGCTCGTGCTCGATCTCGTCGACGTCTACTGACGCTCGATCCAGCGCAACGCACCGCGGGCTGCGGCCACCGCCGTGGAGAACGTGGCCTGCAGCAGGTAGCCCCCGGTGGGCGCGTCCCAGTCGAGCATCTCGCCGGCGACAAACGTTCCCGGCATCCGCACGAGCATGAACGAGTCGTCGACCTCGTCGAGGGCGACGCCGCCCGCGCTGCTGATGGCGCGTGCGATGGCCGTCGTCGAGCGAACCCGCACCGGTACCGCCTTCAACAGCGCGGCGAGCTCGTCGGGGTCGGTGGGCAGCGGGCCGGGCAGCACTTCGCGGCACCACGCAACGGCCGCGGGCGACAGGCCAAGCGTGCGCTTGAGGGTGCTCGACAGCGAGTCCTTCGGTCGCCGGCGCCTCAGCCGGACGGCAAGCTCCGTGACCGCGAGGTCGGGATGGAGGTCGACGTGCACGACCGCGCTGCCGTCGCGGGCGATGGCGTCACGCACGGCCGACGACAGGGTGTAGACCGGCCCGCCCTCCAGCCCTTGCGCCGTGATCATCACATCGCCGCGCGCCGACGGGCCGTGCGGACCGAGGCGCAACTCGACGTTCTTCAACGGTGTGCCCACGTGCCGCTCGGCGAACGGCGGCGACCACGGCACGACGAACCCGCAGTTCGACGGCAGCAGGTCGCGCACGGCCACCCCCGCCGCGCGCAGCACTTCGACCCAACCGCCGTCGGACCCCACACGGGGCCAACTGGCGCCGCCCAACGCGAGCACCACCACGTCGGCCGGCAGCTCGTCGCGGCGACCGTCGGCGCGTTGCACCACCACGGTGCGCGGGTCGGCCCGACCGTCCGGCCCACTGGCCCAGCCGAGCCAGCGGGTGCGCGTCTGCGCTACCACGCCGACGCCGGCGAGTCGCGCCAACCACGCGCGCAGCAAGGGCGTCGCGCGCAACGAGCGCGGGAACACGCGGCCGCTGGTGCCCACGAAGGTGGGCTCGCCGAGGCCGTTGCTCCAGGCCCTCACCTCGTCGGGTCCGAAGGCACGTACCGCCGCGTGGAGCAACTCCGGCCGGTCGCTGGTGTAACGGGTGAGCACCCGGTCGATCGGTTCGCCGTGCGTGAGGTTGAGCCCGCTGCGGCCGGCGAGCAACAACTTGCGACCCACCGACGGCATGTGCTCGACGACGGTGACGTGCATGCCCGCCGAGGCCAGCACTTCCGCCGCCATCAGCCCCCCGGGACCTCCGCCGACGACGACGGCGTGGAAGTCGGAGGCCGCGCGCACACGGTCAGGGTATTGCCCCGCAGCGGGTCACGCGGCGGGTGAGCACACCACCACGGCCGGATCGTCGTCGAAGCGAGTCACCGTGGCACCGGCCGACCGCGTCGTGACCTGCACCACCAACGCGCGGCGCCGCGCGGCGTGAGCGCCGGGACGGGTCGACGCACTCGCCGTCGACATCCATGGGTGGCTCACCAGTGCGNNGCCTCGGCATCGATCACCTCGAGGCCGTAGAGGCGCACCGTCGACGTGGGCATCGACATCAGCGGCAGGGACGTCTGGTGCAGGCGCGCTTCGAACCACTGGGCCAACGGGAGTGCGAGTGCGTCGATGTCGTTCACACCCGCACTGGGCACACCGACCATGCGCGACCGGCACAATCAGCGGGCAAGCGCGCTCGACACCTGTTCGGCCGCGCTGAGCACTGCGCCACCGAACCGCGTGCCGGGCGACCGGGTGAGGCGCTCCACCGGCCCACTGACGCTGACCGCGGCCACGACCACACCCTCACGGTCGCGCACCGGTGCGCTCACCGAAGCAACGCCCGGCTCGCGCTCCTCGACGCTCTCGTGCAGGTTCACCGGGGCCCGGCCGGCCAGCACCGCACCCGCCGAACCGCGGTCGAGGGGCAGCAGCGCGCCCACCGGCACCAACCACTGCAGCGCGTGGCTGCTCTGCAACGACACCACGCAGCGACGGGCGTCGTGCTCGCGCACGAACAACTGCACGCTCTCGCCTGTCGCGTCGCGCAGTTCGACCAGTGGCGGTGTGGCCAGCTCGGCCAGCGGGAACTGATCGGCCGCGGCACGACCGAGGCGGATGAGCTCGAACCCGAGGCAGAACCGGCCCTGCGCGTCGCGGCGCACGAGGTGATGTGCCTCGAGCGCGAGAGCGAGACGGTGGGCGGTGGCACGCGGCAGGCTCGTGGCGCGCTGCAGGCCGGCCAGATCGAGCGGGCCGCGCGCCAGCGCCTGCACGATGCCAACCCCTTTGTCGAGCACGCCGACGTTCGATACACTCTCCATATCGGGAATGCTATCTCAGAGAGTGAGACGACGATGAACCTTCCAACGACCGGCCCGCCCACGACCGGCCTGCCAACGACACTGGCGCAGAAGGTGTGGGAGCGCCATGTGGTGCACGAGGGACCCGACGAGCCCGACCTGCTGTACATCGACCTGCACCTCGTGCANNGCCGACATCGACCAGCCGATCGCCGACCCCGTCTCCGCCCGTCAGGTGGAGGTGCTGCGCGAGAACACCGCCGAGTTCGGCATCCTGAACTTCCCGATGGGCGACCCGCTCCAGGGCATCGTGCACGTCATCGCCCCCGAGCAGGGCCGCACGCTGCCCGGCATGACCGTGGTGTGCGGCGACAGCCACACCGCCAC
>PMCN01000058.1 GCA_003154135.1 Acidimicrobiaceae bacterium | reverse complement strand
CAGGGCACGCCGGTGGTCACCAGCCGCGGCACTGCCACCGAGGAGACCGCGGGCAATGCGGCGGTGCTCGTCGACCCGCTCGACGTGGCCGACATCGCCCGCGGCATCGACGAAGCGCTGCAGCGCCGCAACGAGTTGTCGGCGAAGGGGCTCGCCCGCGCCCAGCGGCGCAGCTGGGCCAGCACGGCGGCGGCCACCGCGGCCGCGTACCGGGAGCTCTGCGGATGACACGTCCGCGCGTGCTCGTCAACATGATGTGGTGCGTGCCGGGCGCAGTGGGTGGGTCGGAGGAGTACCTCGTGCGCCAGCTGCTCGGTCTCGCCGAGCAGCCCGAGCGGCGGTGGGAGATGAGCGTCGTCGCGGCGAGGGGCTTGCCCGCCGCGCACCCCGAGCTCGCTGCCGTTGCCCATGTCACCGAGCCCACGTTCGAGAGCAGCGGGCGCGTGCGCCGCATCGTCGGCGAGGCCACGTGGTTGCGCAGGCACACCCGCGACGTGCAGTTGGTGCACCACGGTGGCGGCACCGCCCCGTTCCGCGCACACCGGCCTTACGTGCTCACCATCCACGACCTCCAGTTCCGCACCTACCCCCAGTACTTCTCCCGCGCCAAGCGCGCGTACCTGTCGGCGGTCATCCCAGCGTCGGCCCGGCGGGCCACGGTGGTGGCGGTGCCCAGCGACTACGTGCGCGAGTCGGTGGTGGCTGCCTACGGCGTGCACAGCGATCGAGTGATGGTGGTGCCGCACGGCATCGAGCCTGCGCTCGCCGTCGACGTCACTCCCGAGGCCCAGCTGCGCAGCCGGTACTCGCTGGGTGACGGTCCGGTGCTCGTCTACCCGGCGGTGACGCACCCGCACAAGCACCACGCGTTCTTGCTCGAGATGATGCGTGAGCACTGGACGAACCCCGACCTGCGGCTGGTGCTCACCGGCGGCGAAGGAGGGGCCGAAGCCGACGTGCGGGCGTGCACCGATCCCCGCGTGCGACGTCTCGGCCGCGTGCCCGCCGCCGACCGCAACGGACTGCTCGCGATGGCGGAGGCGATGGTGTTCCCCAGTCGGTACGAAGGCTTCGGCGCGCCGCTCATCGAGGCGATGACGCTCGGCGCGCCGGTGGTGTGCAGCGATGCCACGTGCATGCCCGAGATCGTCGGCGACGCCGGCATCGTGCTGCCCCTCACACCCGACGCGTGGGCAGACGTGCTCGACGATGTCGCCCGCCGCCGCACGGAACTGGTGGCCGCTGGTCACCGTCGCGCGCTCGACTTCACGTCGGCGAAGAGCGGAGCCGCGCTCGACGCCGTGTATGCGCGAGCGTTGGGCCTGTGATGCCCGACCGACCGCTGCGCCTGGCCGTGCTGTGCCCGCACTTCGCCCCCGACACCGCGCCCACCGGTGAGGTGATCACGCGCATCGTGCACGAGCTCGCCACGCTCGGCCACGAGCTGCACGTGGTGACGGCGCTGCCCTGGTATCGCGAGCACCGCATCGAGGCGGGTTGGCAGGGACGACTGGTGCGCCGTGAGGTCACCCCGTGGGGGTCGATCACACGTGTGCACCCCTTCCCCGGCACCGACAAGCGCAACCTCTTGCGCCGCGCGTTCGGCTTCGCCGGCTTCAGCGCGCTGGCCGGGGTCACGTCGCTGCGCGGCGGCAGGGTCGATGCCGTCATCGCCATGTCGCCACCGCTCACGATGGGTCTCACCGGGTGGGTCACGCACCTCGTGCGCCGGGGGCCGCTGGTGTTCAACATCCAGGACGTGTTCCCCGACGCGGCGGTGGAGACCGGGGCGATCACCAATCGTTGCGTCATCGGGGTGGCTCGCCGGCTGGAACGGGTGAGCTACCGACGAGCGGCAGCGGTGACGGTGCTCAGCGACGACCTGCGCGACAACGTCGCCGCCAAGATGAGGCCCTCGCTCCGCTCGCGGGTGCACGTCATCCCCAACTTCGTCGACACCGAGTTCATCACGCCCGGGAACCGCCTCACCCCGCTGCGCGAGGAGCTGGGCATCGGCGAGGGCACCGTCGTGCTCTACGCCGGCAACGTCGGCTTCTCGCAGTCGCTCGAGATGGTGCTCGCGGCAGCCCGCCGGCTGCCGCAGGCCACGTTCCTGATCAACGGCGACGGTGCCGCCCGCACCACGCTGCAGCAGTCGGCCGCCGATCTGCCCAACGTGGTGTTCAGCGGATACCAGCCCAAGGAGCGGGTACCCGAGGTGCTGGCCACCGGCGACATCCACCTCGTGCCGCTCAAGCAGGGCTTGGGACGGGTGAGCGTGCCGTCGAAGACGTACTCCATCCTGGCTGCCGGGCGTCCCGTGCTGGCTGCCATCGACCCTGGTACGGAGGTGCCGCGCATGCTGGCGGCGAGCGGTGGCGGGGTGGCGGTGCCGCCCGACGACGAGGATGCGTTCGTCGACGCACTGCGCGACCTGCTCGACCATCCCGACCGGGCCGCGGCGATGGGCGCCGCCGGCCGGCAGTGGGTGCTCGGCGCAGCCTCGCCCGCCGCCGTGGCCTCGGCGTACGAACGCCTGGTGCGCTCGTTCACCGACCTCGCCTGACAGCTTTTGGCTCGCCGAGGCGATAGCCTCGCTCCCTCGTGGCCCCGTCATCGTCCGCCAACAAAGTCGCCAAGCTCGCCTCGCGCGGGAAGGGCAAGAGGGTGCGCTTCCAAGGCGGCACCACGTTCCCGCTCATCCTCACCGTCGTCGCTGTGCTGATGGTCGCGCTCATCGTGTACTCGCGGGCCAGCATCCCGAGTGCCGAGAGTGGTGCGCCCCAGCCGGGCGACACCTGGTCGCACGCCTACGGCATCCGCGTGTGCGACGAATGGCTGCCCAGCCTCACCGGCACGTCGGCCGAGCTCACCAAGGATGCGAGCACAGGCGACTCCACGAAGGTGGCCACCGGCTCCGATGCCGACGGCATCATCCACTACCACCCGCAGACCGGCGGGGCCACGGGCCGCAACGCCCGCCTCGGTGTCTTCCTCAACATCTACGGCGTGAAGCTCACCGACACCACCCTCGAACTGCCCGCCAGCCAGGTGGGCCCGGGCGAGACCCGCAAGTGGGACGTGAAGAACTTCAAGTGCAACGGCAAGTCCACCCAGCTGATCGTGCGTGTCTGGAAGGACTACACGACGGGCGACTTCGTCAACAACGTCACCGACTTCAAGGACNNGCGTCGAAGCTGGCCGATCTCGGCGTCATCGGCTCGGGCACCGGCACCACCACGACGGTCACGGGCGGCACGCAGCCGGTCTCCACCGACACCGGCGTCACCAGCACCACGGTCGCCCCCAGCACCACCACAGCGGGCGCGTCCAGCACCACGACAGCAGGCGCCTCCACCACGGCGCCGAGCACTGCCACCACGGGCGGCTGATGCGCGCCGTCGTGCTCGTGGGCGGGTTCGGTACCCGCCTGCGCCCACTCACGTCGTCGATCCCCAAGCCGATGTTGCCGGTGGGCCACGTGCCCATCATCGAACGGCTCGTCGCCAACCTCGCCCGCGGCGGGGTGGTGGAGGTCACGCTGGCGCTCGGCTTCAAGCCGGAGCCCTTCCTGGAGGCGTTCCCCGACGGCCACTGTGCGGGCGTCGCGCTGCACTACGCGGTCGAGCCCGAGCCCCTCGACACGGCGGGCGCCATCCGCTTCGCAGCCGACCACGCCGGCATCGACGACACGTTCGTGGTGGCCAATGGCGATGTGCTCACCGATCTCGACGTGTCGGCGATGGTCGCGTTCCACCGCTCGCGCCACGCCGAGGCCACCATCCACCTCATCGGCGTGCCCGACCCGTCGGCCTTCGGCGTGGTGGCGCTCGACGCCGATGGTCGGGTCGAGCGGTTCATCGAGAAGCCGGCGCCGGGAACCGCGCCGAGCAACCTCATCAACGCCGGCACCTACGTGCTCGAGCCCTCGGTGCTCGCGCGCATCCCGGTCGGCCAGAAGGTGTCGATCGAGCGGGCGACGTTCCCGGCCATCGTCGCCGACGGCGGACTGTTCGCGATGGCCACCGACGACTACTGGCTCGACACGGGGCGCCCCGAGTACTACCTCGAGGCCAACATCGACATCGCGGCCGGCCGCCGGCGTCACGACCGCTGCCACCCAGTGCATCCCGACGCCCTGGTGAGCCCCGATGCCGTGATCACCCGCTCGATCGTCGGGCCCGGCGCCACCGTCGCCGCAGGGGCGCTCGTCACCGATTCGGTGCTGCTGACCGGCGCGTCGGTCGACACCGACGCCGTGGTGGCAGACTCGGTGGTGATGGGCCGGGTAGGTGCAGGCGCCGAGGTGCGCCACAGCGTGTTGGGGGCCGACGGCGTCGTGGCCCCTGGTGAACACGTCGACGGCGTGAAGCGCCCCGACCCCGACGCGTCGTGAACGTCGTGGTGGTGGGCGGTGCCGGGTTCATCGGCTCGCACCTCACCGAACGTCTCCTCGCCGAAGGCCACAGCGTCGATGTCGTCGACAGCCTGGTGTCGGGCTCGCTCGCCAACCTTGCCGAGTCGCGTGCGTCCGCCACCGCAGGGGGCGGCGAGCTGAAGATCCACACGCTCGATGCGTCGGCGGCCGAGTTCGACGCGCTGGTGGCGATGCGCTCCCCGCAGGCGATCTACCACCTCGGCGTGCTGCCGCCCGGCTCGCCGGCCGAGCTTGCCGCCGCCGGCACGCTGGCGTCGCTGATGTCGGTGCTCGAAGCCGCTCGTCGCCAGGGCGGGGTGAAGGTGGTGGTGGGGCTGTCGGCCGTGTCGCTGTACGGCGACGTACCCGGCAAGGAGCAGCCCATCAAGGAGGGCCAGCCGTGGAGTCCGGTCGGCGTGCGCGGCGTGGTCAGCAGGACGATCGCCGAGCTGCTGGGGGTGTACCGCGAGACGCATGCGGTCGAGTTCACCGCCCTCGCACTGGCGAACGTGTACGGACCTCGGCAACGCGCCGAGGGCGGCGTGGTGGGCGCGTTCGCCCACGCGCTGCGCCGCGGTGCTGCGCCCGTGATGCACGGCGACGGTCGCCAGACCCGCGACTTCCTCTACATCGACGACGCGGTCGACGCGTTCGTACGCGCTGCACATCGCGGCACCGGCCTCGTCGTCAACGTCGGCACGGGTGTGGCCACCAGCATCCGCGACCTGTGGGGCCTGATGGCCGGCCCCGATGGCTGTCAGCCCACGCAGGCACCGCGTCGGGCCGACGACGTGGCCCGCTTCGCGCTGGCCCCCACGCGGGCACGCATCCACCTCGCGTGGGCCCCGTGGACCGAGCTCGGCGTCGGGGTGCGCGGCCTCAACCGCTGACCACGATGCCCGCCGCCGCGAGCGTGCGCCGCGCCAGTTCGTGAGCCACGGCGGGGTCGTTCATCACGCTCGGCACCACCAACGCCCGCATGCCGGCGGCCTCCACCTGTGAGGCCAGGTGGGCGTCGACAGGGTCGATCACCAACGTGGCCGCGATGGGCGCGTAGAGCCGGGCCACGCCCACCACCGACGCCTCGTGGCCGAGCTCCTCGAGCATGCGGTCGGCAGGGCCCTTCAGCGCCGCGCCGCCGACGATGGGGGAGATGGCCACCACGGTGTCGCGCCGTGCGGCGAGCACGTCGTCGACGCCGGCCAGCGCGCGGATGGGGCCGATCGACACGAGCGGGTTCGATGGTGCGACGACGACGGCCTCGCTGTCGGCAAGGGCGGAGCGCGAGGCATCGGTGAGGTGGGCCGAGCCGGCACCGTCGAAACGAACGCCGTCGACCGGTACCGAATGGCGGCGCTGCACGAAGTACTCCTGGAACGAGACCTCGATGCCCTCGTCGGCGAGCGACACGATGGTGCTCACCCGCTCGTCGCTCATCGGCAGCAGACGTTGGGCGAGGCCCCAGGCGCGGCAGATCTCGGCGGTGGCCGCGGTGAGGGTGGCGCCCTCGGCCAGGCGGGCCGTGCGGTAGAAGTGGGTGGCAAGGTCGCGGTCGCCGAGGTTGAACCACGTGGGCGCGGCCGACGACCCGACAGGGCGCACAGCGGCATACCTGGCAAGGGCTTCCATCGCCCGCCAGCTCTCGTCGCGCAGGCCCCAGCCGCGCTCGGGGTCGATGGCTTCGGCGAGGGTGTAGGTGATGGTGTCGAGGTCGGGCGAGATGGCCAGACCGTGCATCACCGTGTCGTCGCCCGTGTTGACCACGCCCACCGTGCGCTCGGCCGGCCACACCCCGGCGAGCGCTCGCAGGAAGCGGGCGGCGCCCACACCGCCGCACACCACACCGATCGTCATCGCAGCCCTTCGAGGTCGTGTGCCTCGACCCGACGGTACAGGGCGACCATCTCGTCGGCGCAGCGCTGCCACGAGAACTGCGGCCACCGCCGCGTGCCCTCGGCCACGAGGCGCATGCGCACGTCGGGGTCGTCGAGGGCGGTGACGAGCGCGTCGGCGAGCGCCTCCACGTCGAGTGGATCGCAGCACAGCGCGGCGGGGCCGGCCACCTCCGGGATCGACCCGGCAGTGGAGGCCACCACCGGCACGCCGGCCTGCATCGCGTCGAGCAACGGGAAGCCGAAGCCCTCGTCGAGCGAGGGGTAGGCGAGCACCCTGGCGTGGTGCAGCAGCCAGGAACGAGTGGGGTCGTCGATGCGGCCCGTGCGGAGCACCGAGGGCGCCGAAGCCGGCCCGAGCGCATCGATGGCCGCCTGCACCGCCGCGCTGTCGTCGCCGGCGCCACCGGCGAGCACCAGCAGCACGTCGGGATGCGTGGCGGCGACCGCACCGAACGCGGCGACCAGTCGGGGGATGTTCTTGCGCCGTTCGATCGTGCCCACGGCGAGCACGAAGCGTCGCCCGACCAGCTCGGGCACCGGCGCGGTGCCAGCCGGGGCCGGCAGCGGCAACGGCCCGAGGTGCACCGTCTGCACGGCTGCACCCGGCAGCAGCGCCCGCACCGCGCCTTCGGTGGCCAGCGAACTGGTGTGCACCACCGCGCCGCGGGCGACTGCCGCACGCAGCACCGCACCCGCCCGCCGCACATCGGGATGGGCGTGGTCGGGGTGACGCAGGAACCAGCAGTCGTACACGCTGACCACGGTGGGCAGGTGGCTCGGCGGCACCACGTAGTTGGTGCCGTGCACCACTTGGGCGTGGTCGAGCCAGCGATCGACCCGCGGGTGGGCGGTGTGGGCCCAGGCGCGGTGGGCCACTGCGGCAGGCAGCGGCAGGCGGTGCACTCCCTGGGCGAGCTGTGCGCGGAACGAGAGCACGTAGTCGGTGAGCACCACGTCGTCGCGTCGGACGAGCGTGTCGTGCAGCGTGGCGACGGCGTAGCCGATGCCGGTGAGGGGGCCGTGGACAGGCCCGACGTCGTACGCCACGCGGAGGGCACCCATGAGACGACCCAGGTTAGTTGCGGTGCGTGCGTCCCCTGCGGCACACCCGGCGCCTACAATCAGGCGTCCCCCGACACGCCGAACGGAAAGCTCCCTCCATGCCCCGTGCATTCATCACCGGTATCACTGGCCAGGATGGTCAGCACCTCGCTGAGTTCCTCCACGGGAAGGGCTATGAGGTGTTCGGCATGGTGAAGGGGCAGAACAACCCGAAGTTCACCACCATGCGCGACGAGTTCCCCTACGTCGAGCCCGTGCCGGGCGACCTCGCCGACCTGCCGTCGCTGGTGAAGGCGCTCGAGTTCGCGCAGCCCGACGAGGTGTACAACCTCGGTGCCATCTCGTTCGTCGCGCTCAGCTTCAACCAGGCCGAGCTCACCGCCAACATCACCGGCCTCGGCGTGCTGCGCCTGCTGGAGGCCGTGCGCATGGTGGGCGGTGCGCACAACAACCCCATTCGCGTCTACCAGGCCAGCTCCAGCGAGATGTTCGGCAAGGTGCGCGAAACCCCGCAGAACGAGCGCACCCCGTTCCATCCGCGTTCGCCCTACGGCTGCGCCAANNTTCGTCACCCGCAAGGTCACCAACGCTGCCGCCCGCATCAAGCTCGGCCTGCAGACCGAGCTGGTGCTGGGCAACCTCGACTTCAAGCGCGACTGGGGCTTCGCCGGCGACTACGTGAAGGCCATGTGGCTCATGCTGCAACAGGACGAGCCCGACGACTACGTGGTGGCCACCGGCGAGACGCACAGCGGCGAGGAGCTCGTGTCGCTGGCCTTCGCCGAAGCCGGCCTCGACGACTGGAAGCAGTACGTCCGCCAGGACCAGAAGTTCTTCCGCCCGGCCGAGGTCGACCTGCTCATGGGCGACCCCAGCAAGGCCCAGCAGAAGCTGGGCTGGACCCGCGACGTCGACTTCCCCACGCTGGTGAAGATGATGGTCGAGAACGACCTGCGCATCGAGGGTGCGAAGGTCTGATTTCCCTCGCCCTTCGCGATCAGCTCTCGAAGGGCATGTCGGTGAGCGCTTCCAGCATCGACAGATCCGACGGCGACGCGCCGGTGCGCAACTTGTGGCGCAACGCCAGGGCGAACGCCGCCAGCGCGGCCAACGACGACGCGACGAGGCCGAACTCGATGCGCTTGAAGAGGTCGTCGCTGCTGATCCAGGTGACCACCACGAACGTCACCATGCCCACGCCCCAACCCAGCGCGACCAGCGCATGGCCGCGCAGGGCGATGACCGCCTGCGCCATGGCCAGCGCCGCCATGTAGGCAGCACTGCCCAGCGCCAGCATGGCAAGGGTGCGAGCGGTGAGGTCGGCGCCGTACATCTTCTTGATGACGAAGGGGCCGAGCAGGAAGGCGCCGGTGACGCCCACGACGCCCACGCCGACGACGATCACCATCAGCTTGCGGAAGCCGGAGCGGAACTCGGCGAACTCGTTGCGCGCAGCGAGGCGCGACAGGCGGGGGAGCAGCGCTGCCTGCACGGCCTGGAACAGGAAGAGCGGGATGCGCGAGAGCAGCACGCCATAGCCGAACCGCGACACCCGATCGGCCTCGCCCGATTCCTTGAGCAGCGTGGCGGCCACCGGGCCGGCGTTCACGAGGCCGGCGGCGAACACCGACCCGAGCAGCAGCCAGCCCAGGTTGGGGGTGACCTCGTGCCAGGTGGCGGGCGGGCCGTCGTCGGTGTGCAGGTCGCCGCGGCCGAGCACGTAGAAGAAGCCGGCGAGGGGCGCCAGCGCGACGGCCATGCCGTAGGGGCCGACGGTCTTCGCGCCGGCAACTGCCAGGATGATGCACAGCACCACGCGCATGGCGCCGTCGGCGCCCATGACCACGGCGTACGCCCGGAACCGGCCGCTGCCACTGGAGATGCCGCGGGCGAGGTGCACCGGGGCGTAGCTGGCGAAGGCGACGACGAGTGCGACGAGCATCACCCAACTGCCGTCGAAGTACGAGCGGGTGATGATCGGGCTGAGCGCGAGGATGATCGTCACCACGATCGAGGCCAGCACCACGCCGAGGACGGTCACCTTGCGCACCACCGGGCGGGCGCCGTGGCCAAGCGCACGGCGGCTGGAGATGGCGCGGCCGAGCTCCTGCTCGAGTGGCAGGAAGAAGCCCGGTGCCAGGGCGAACGTCGCGAACCAGAGGGCCAGGACGGGGCTGAACGCCTCGTCGCCACCGAGGGCGCTCTTGCCCACGCGCAGGAAGAGGAAGCTGGCCAGACCCGCGACGAGCAGGCCGACCCCCACCGGGATGGTGCCCTCGGGGAGCGGTGCGCGTGAAGAAGACTGCTCGTCGGAGGGTGCCACCAAGGCAGCGAGGTTAGCCGCCAGACTGGTCGAATGGTCGGAGCACCCGGTTGCCGCGGTCAAGGGGACCGGCCTGGCTGCCGATACTGGTGCATGCGCCGACGTCTCTTCCTCGCCGCGCTCGCAATGGTCGCGGGTGTGCTCCCGGGGCTTCTCGCCGTCGCACCCCAGGTGGCACGTGCCGCCGACGTGTCGGTGGTGCTCGACGGCCACGGCAACGGGCACGGTGTGGGCCTGAGCCAATGGGGCGCCTACGGCTATGCGGTCGACAAGGGCTTCAGCGCCCAGGAGATCCTCGACCACTACTACGGCGGCACCGTGTCGGGCACCGTGCCGATCGACAGCCAGGTGCGGGTGCGCCTGCAGAACCTCGACGGGGCGCAGACGGCGGTGTCGGTGGAGACCGGCGAACTGGTCGTCGACGGGCTCACCGGCGGGCCTGCCGGCGGACCCACGGCCGGACCATGGCGATCGGTGCTCGTGCGCGAGACCGCGCCGGCCGTGTACTCGGTGTGGGCCAGAGCCGATCTCGTGCGCTGCCCGGCGTCCTCGGGCGACCCGGCCGCGACCGGCTGGACTCTGCTGAACGCTGCCGTGCCCACCAGTGTCAGCGTGCACACGCTGGCCGATTCCACCACCATCTCCGACCCGAAGCAGCTGCAGGCCGTGTGCGAACCAGGGGGCACGCTGCGCTGGTATCGCGGCGTGGTCCGCGCGCTCAACGATTCGTCGGGCGGCAACCACACCATCGGCGTGCTGCCTCTCGAGCAGTACCTGCGCACGGTGATCGCGATGGAGATGTCACCGGGGTGGGCCGCCGACGGCGGCGGTCGCGGTGCCCAGGCGTTGCAGGCGCAGGCCGTCGCGGCCCGCAGCTACGCCCTCTCGTACCAGTGGTACTCGTACGCCGACGTCTGCGACATGTCGTGCCAGGCCTACTTCGGTGTGGCCTACCAGACTCCGGGCGGCAGCGTGCGCCTCGTCGATGCCGCCGCCACCGACGCCGCAGTGCTCGCCACGGCGGGCGTGGTTCGTCGTGTGGGTACCACTGCCGGTCCGATCGCGATCACGATGTTCTCCGCGTCGAACGGCGGCTACTCGGCCACCAACAACAACGCGCTCACCCCGTTCCCGGCACTCCCTGACGAGGGCGACGGCACGGCGAAGAACCCGTACCACAACTGGACCGTCACCATCTCCGGCGCCACCATCGCCTCGAAGTACCCGGCGATCGGCGCCTTCACAAGGCTCACCGTGCTCACGCGCAACGGCTTCGGCGAGTGGGGCGGCCGCGTGCTCACCCTGTCGGTGGTGGGCACCGCCGGCTCCGTCACCGTGACGGGAGCGGCGTTCCGTACGGCCCTCGGCCTGCGCGACACGTGGTTCAACGTGCGCGGCTCGTCGCCTGCCCCCGACCCGTGCTCGGGCCGCGACACCCCCACCATCGTGGGTGCCCAGCCCGCTGCGGGTGCGGCGCGGTTCACGCCGATCGACCCGGTGCGGCTCATCGACACCCGCAGCGGCAAGGGCACCGCTGAGCTGCCCCTGGCCGGAGGCTGCACGCTCGTGGTCGATCCGGCGCTCGACGCGTCGGTCACCGCGGTCACCGTGAACCTCACGTCGGTCAACCCCTCCGCGTCGGGCTTCGTCACCGCGTATCCGTGCGGCGTCGCCCGTCCCAACGTGTCGGCGATCCAGGTGATCGCCGGGCGCAACGTCGCCGGCAGCACCGTCGTGACGCTCGGTGCCGACGGCACGTTCTGCGTCTACAGCTCCACCGCGATCAACCTCGTCGTCGACCTCTTCGGCAGCTACGCGCCGGCCGTCGGTTCGCGCTACCAGCCGATCAACGCGACGCGCGCCTACGACTCGCGCTCGCGCTCCACGCCGCTGCCCGCGGGCACCATCGTGCACGTGCCCGTGGTGGGCGCCGGCAAGGCCCCGGCGGGCTCTGTGGCCGCGGCGCTCACCGTGCACTCCACCGGGGCCACGGGCGTGGGCTTTGCCACCGTGTACCCGTGCTCGGCCAGCGTGCCGACGGTCAGCTCGCTCAACACGGCACCGGGCGTCCAGATCACCAACCACGTGCAGGTGCAGCTGAGTGCGTCGGGTGAGGTGTGCGTGTACATCAGCGCCCCGATGTACATCACGGTCGACCTCAGCGGCTGGTTCGGCGCCGCCGCCACCACCGACTTCTACGCGATCGCGCCCTACCGCGCTGTCGACACGCGGTCGAACGTGGGCCTCACCGGCATCTCGGTGAGCGGTTCGAACCGGCCGATCACACTTGCCGGCGCCAACGGGCTGCCGTCGGCCGCGACGTTGAAGGCCGTGGTCGCCGAGGTGACCGCAGTGAGCCCGCAGGCCCCGGGCTTCCTCATCGTGCACGCATGTCTCGCCACGGTGCCGTCGGTGTCGATGGTGCGCTACCTCATCGCGGCGAACGCTGCCACCACGGTGGTATCGCCCGACGACGGCAGTGGTCGCTGGTGCATCAGCACCAGCGCCACCACCCAGGTGCTCGTCGATGTGAGCGGCTACTTCGCCTGAACGGCGTGTGTCAGGCGGCGGTGCTGATGAGGCCGCGCAGCTGCTTGCGAGCAGCCTTGGCGGCGTCGTGCGCCTGTGCCACGAACGAGGCGGCCTGCTCGGGCAGACGAGCGCTCACCTGCTCCACCTTGCGGTCGAGGGTGGTCTCGAACGAGTCGAGTGATCCGTCGAACTTGCGCAGCTGGGCCTCGAACGAGGCGAGCAGGTCGTCGACCTGCGTGCGGCTGGCGCCGAACTTGTCCGACAGGCTGCTGACGAGCTCGCGGCGGCGCACCTGGGCCTGCTGGAAGGCCAGCACGCCGAAGCCGACGGTGATGTAGGCGGCGTCGCGCACGGCGCTGACGAGCTTGTCGTCCATGCCGGCGAAGCGGTCGGCGAGCTGGGCGGGGTCGATCGTCGACATCTTGCTCCAGTCGAAGCCGGAGAGCTTCGACAGGTCGAGCTTGGAGAAGTCGAGCGCCGGGAAGCCGAATCCACGGCTCGACTTCGCTGCAGGCTTGTGGGCGGCGACCTTGGGGGTTGCGGTCGTGTGGGCTGCGGTCTTGGGGGTTGCGGCCTTGGGGGTTGCGGCCTTGTGGGCTGCGGCTTTCGTCGCGGGCTTCGGGGCCGACTTGCTGGCCGACTTGGTGGTGCGGGGCTTGGTGGTGGCGGGCTTGGTGGCGGCCATGGTGGAGGTCCTTTGCTGGAGTGACGATCGGTGGATCGGGGAGTGATTGCATCATACCGCAGAGTGCTAACTATTGCAAGCACTCGCCCGTGTCCTCAAGCGGAGAGGGTCCTTGGGCGGAGCGTGTCCTTCAGCGGAGGGTGTGCTGAGGCAGAGGGTGACCCGTGGCGGAGGGGTGTGCCCGCTAGCCTCGTCTCTTCGTGGAACCCGCCGAGCAGATCGCACCGCCCGTCGTGGCAGTGATGGTGGTGCACGACCCCGGTGAGTGGTTCGACGAGGTGCTCGAGGGGCTGGCCCGGCAGGACTACGGCAACCTGAAGCACCTGTTCCTGGTGGCCGGCGAGCCGGGCGAGCTGCCGGCGCGCATCCGTGCCCACGTGCCGGGGGCCTTCGTTCGCGCCGTCGGTGGGAACCCCGGCTTCGGCACCGCGTCGAACGAGGTGCTGCGCCTCGTCGAGGGCGACAACGGGTTCTTCTGCTTCCTGCACGACGACGTCGCACTCGACGAGGGCGCCGTCCGCCTGCTGGTGGAGGAGCTCTACCGATCGAACGCCGGCATCGTCGGCCCCAAGCTGGTCACCTGGGACGAGCCGACGGTGCTGCAGCACGTGGGCCTCGGCGTCGACCGCTTCGGCGAGGTCGATTCGTTCATCGAGCCCGGCGAGTACGACCAGGAGCAGCACGATGCCGTGCGCGACGTGTTCGCTGTGCCGTCGGCGTGCCTGCTCGTGCGCGCCGACCTGTTCCGCACCATCGGAGGGTTCGACACGGCCATCGAGTACCAGGGTGACGACGTCGACCTGTGCTGGCGCGCGCACCTCAGCGGCGCCCGCGTGCTGGTGGTGCCCGCCGCCCGCGCGCGCCACCGCGAGGCACTCGCCGAGCGCCGGCCCGACCTCGCGTTGCAGGCCGCCGCTGCGCGTGCCCGCATGCGCAGCGTCGTCACGCTCACCGGTGCCCGCCGGCTGCCGCTGGTCACCCTCCAGCTCGTCGTCGCCACCGTGGTCGAGTCGCTGGTCAGCGCGCTCACCGGCCGCTTCCGCCAGGCGATCGCTGCTCTCGGGGCGCTGCTCGGACTGGTGGTGCACACGCCGGCCAACATCGCCCGCCGCCGCACGGTGGCCCCGCTGCGCCACGTGCCCGACACCGAAGTTGCCGGGTTGCAGCTGCGCGGCAGCGCCCGCCTCGCCGGCTACATGCGTGCCCGCGACAGCCGCCCCATCGACCCCGAGGCGGGCAACGAGCGTCGCTGGCGGCAGTCGGCCGGCAGTGCACCCGCGCTCACCTGGGTGGCCGTGCTCGTGCTGTTCGCGATCGGCAGCCGCCACCTCATCATCGACGGCGTGCCGCAGTTCGGCCAGTTCCTGCGCTTCCCGACGAGCCCGGCCGGCATGTGGTCCGACTACATGTCGGGTTGGTCCGGTCACGGCCTCGGGTCATCCTCCGCCGTGCCCACCGGTGTCGGCTTCACCGCCCTCGCCAGCGTGGTGACCCTCTTCCATATGGGTCTGCTGCACACCATCGCCATCGTCGGGCTGCTGCTCGCCGGCTACCTCGGAGCCTGGCGCCTCGCCACCGTGTTCCCCTCGGTCCGGTCGCGCATCACGGTGCTCCTCGTGTATGCGGCGGTGCCGCTGCCGAGCGAGCTCATGTCGGCCGGACGGTGGGGCGCCCTGGTGTGCTACGCCGCCGCGCCATGGTTCGTGCACCTGCTGCGGCGTGCCGCAGGCATCGACACGCAAGGTGCGGTCGCCGACACCGACACCGAGGTGCTGCGCCCCGTCACCGTTCGCCGCACGGTGCGCCTGTTCGCGCAGGTGGCGATGGTCGCCGCGCTGGCGTTCATGCTCGCCCCGGCGGTGCTGCTGCTGCTCGTGGGCATCGGCATCGTGCTCGCGGTGGCCACGCTGCTCTGCGGTGGCACGCTGCGCACCGCCGGCCTGCTCGCCGCGGGATCGTTGGTCGCCGCGCTCGCAGCCGCGCTCGTCAACCTGCCGTGGGCCGCCTCGTTCACCGGCAGCGCCGGTTGGACCGCCATCGTCGGCGTGCCGGTCACCACGGCGCGGTCGCTGGGGCTGGCTCGGCTGGTGCAGATGGGTGTGGGCGTGCACCGCCTCGGCGCGTTGGCCACCGTGCTGCTGGTGCCGGTGTTCGTCGCACCGTTGCTCGCCAGGTCGTGGCGGTTCGTGTGGGCGGTCCGCGCCGCTGGGCTCGTTGCCGTCTTCGGAGCGCTCGCCATCCTCGACGATCGGTCCGCGCTGCCGTTCCGCATGCCCGAGCCGGGCATCATGCTCGTGCCCGTCGCGGTCGGTGTTGCGCTGGCGGCCGGTTGCATCGTCGCCTCCTTCGACGCCGACGTGCTAGCTGGCTCGTTCGGCTGGCGTCAGCCCCTCGGCGTGCTCGCCACCGTCGCCGTTGCCGTCGGCGTGGTGCCGGGACTGCTCGCGGTGGGCGGTGGCCGCTGGAACATGCCCGCGCACACGCTGCAATCGGTGATGGGGGAGTTCTCCACCAACCCGCCCGAGGGCGACTACCGCATCCTCTGGATCGGCGACCCGCGGGCCATCCCCGTCGCGTCGTACACGTACCAGCCGGGCGTCGGGTATGCCATCACCGACGACGGTCCGCTCACCGTGCACGACTACTGGTCGGGGCGGCCCTCCACGGTCGAGAAGGAGGTGGCCGACGCGGTGCACAAGATGGCAGGCGGCTACACGCTGCGCGGCGGCAGGCTGCTCGCGCAGTACGGCATCCGCTACGTCGTGGTGCCCGTCGCCGACGGCTTCAACGGCACGATCAGCGCGCCGCTCGCGCCCCCGTACGGACTCACCGACGTGCTCGACGACCAACTCGACCTCTCGTCGCCGCTCACCCGCCCGCCCAACTTCATCGTCTACGAGAACACCGCGTACACGCCCACTCGCTCGGTGCTCGCCAGCGCCGGTGCCGCAGCCAGCAAGCAGGCGGGTGGCGAGGCAGTCGCGCAGAGCGACCTGCGCGGGTCGACGCCCTTCGCCGTCGCCGCGCCTGCGCGCGGCGACGCCACCGGCAAGGTGGCAGCGGGCACGCTGCACGTCGCCGTGCCGTTCGACCGGAACTGGAAGCTCACCGTCGACGGCGCGTCGGTGCCGGGACGGCGCGCGTTCGGTTCCACCCTCGCCTTCGACGTACCTGCGGCGGGCACCGCCACGCTGCACTACGACACCCCGGTCACTCGTCTGCTGTGGGTGCTGGTGCAGCTGCTCATGTGGCTGGCGCTCGCCGTGGCGGCGTCCACGGTGCAGCCGTCGCGTTGGCTCGTCCGCCGCCGAATGCTCACCCTCGACGACCCCTCGCCCGTCGCCGACCTCACGGCCCCCATCGAGCCCCTCGTGCTTCCCCCGCCGGCGGCCGACGATGGGCCCGAACCATCGTGGTCCGACGAGGGCGACGACCCGTTCTGGGCCGAGACCGGGTCCGACCCGCTCACCATCGTCGATGCCCCGGCCGCGCCCGACCAGGGCGGTGACGCGTCGTGAGCCGCCGACTTCCCGCCCTCGTCGTCGTGGTGGTGCTGCCGCTCGTGCTCCTCGCCCTGTTCCCGCTCGGTGCCGTCGGCAAGGGTCCGAAGGCGGCCACGGCCACGGTCGCCGCCCTCGGCGCACCCACCCTGCCGTTCGTACCCCGTGCCGCATTCATCGACTCCACGTGGTTCTGCGGCGGAGTGCCCAACGATGCCACCGGAGACGGCGGTTCCGTGCACATCGCCAACCCCACCGACACGCCGCTGCTCGGGCACCTCACCGTCTTCACCGATGCGAACGGTGTGGCGCCTGCCGAGTCGACCTTCACCGTCGCGCCGCGGGGCAGCTTCGTGCAGGAGCTCTCCACGCTGCAGGCGCAGGGCAGCTACCTGTCGGCGATGGTCGAGATCAACGGCGGCGGCGGCTTCGTCGAGCAGCAGGCCGACTCGTCGGCCGGCAGCGCGGTGAGCCCGTGCTCGAACAGCACGTCGTCGAACTGGTACTTCGCCGACGACTACACGCTCGGCGGCAGCACCGAAGACCTCGTCATCACCAACCCGTTCCCCGACGACGCCATCGTCAACTTCACCTTCGCCAGCAACGACGGCACCCGCCAGCCGCAGAACCTGCAGGGCTATCCCGTGCCGGGCCACTCGGTGGCCGTCGTGTCGCAGGCCAACCTGCCCAAGGACGAGGCGGTGCTGGCGGCCACCATCACGGCCTCACGCGGCCGCGTCGTGGTGGCGCGGGCGCAGCACTACCTGGGTGAGCGGTCGGGCTTCACGCTCAGCCTCGGTTCCCCGTCGCTGTCGTCGGAGTGGTGGTTCGCTGATGGCGAGACAGGTCCCGACGTCACGTTCGAGCGCTACAGCATCTACAACCCCACCGACGGCGACGTCTCGGTCACCACCAACTTCTGGGGTCTCGACGACCAGTCGTTCGTGGGCGTGCGCACCGACACCATTCCGGCAGGCAACGTGCTGTCGTTCACCACCAGCGACTTCGGTACGGTGCCCACCGGGCGTCACGGCATGGCGTTCAGCACCGACGGCGGCGACTCCGTCATCGTCGAGCGAGGCATCACCCGGCGCGCCGGCACCGGCTTCGCCACCACGGTGGTGCTCGGCGCACCGCACGTGTTCACCGGCTACACGCGGTGGAGCATGGCCATCGGCACCGATCAGGCCGTCGGCGACGTGCTGGTCGTGTCGAACCTCGACGGCGTCGACGGAACCGTCACCGTCAAGGCCCTCGGACCCGGCGGTGAGGTGGCGGTGCCCGGCCTCGAGAACCTGCCGCTGCCGAAGGCCGGCGTCACCACCATCGCCATCCCCGACAACGCAGCGGCGCTCGGCGTGCCGCTCATCGTCGAGTCCACGCAGCGCATCATCGTCGAGCGGCTGCTGCCCCGCGGCGCCAACCTGCGCGGCCGCTCCGGCTCGCTGGCGCTCCCGGGCTGACCGTGGCGCAGGTGCTGGTCGCCGTGGCCGTCGTGGCCGTCGCCATCGGCGTGGGGCTCGTGCTGCGCCGCCGGCAGCCCACGGCAGCTCCCACGCAGCCGTCGATGGACGTGCCGATGCAACTCGACCGCGCCGACTTCCCCGAGGCCACCACGCCGTGGGTCGTGGTCGTGTTCTCGTCGGCCACCTGCCACTCGTGCGCCGATGTGCTGCGCAAGGCCGCCGTGCTGCAGTCGCGTGAGGTGTCGGTGGTCGACGTCGAGTTCGGAGCGCGCACTGCGCTGCACCGCAAGTACGCCATCCAGGCCGTGCCCCTGGTGGCCATCGCCGACGAGCGGGGAGTGGTGCACCGCGGCTTCGCCGGCCCCGTCACCGCCACCGATCTGTGGGCGGCAGTTGCCGACGCCCGCCACCCCGGCGCGTCGCCCGAGCCCGAGCTCGGCAACGACGGCCGCGCCGTGTAGATCAGTCGGCGCTGACCGACTCGGCGGCAGCGGGCGCATCGCCCAGGCTGGCCTGCACCAGGCGGGCCACTTCGGCGCCGTCGATGGTCTCGTGGTCGAGCAGCTCCTGCGCCACCGAGTCGAGCGCGGCGCGGTACTTGCCGAGGATCTCGAGTGCACGCCGCTCCTGCTCGTGGAGGATGCGGAAGATCTCGTTGTCGATCATCTTCGCCGTGTCGTCGCTGTACTCGCGGCCCTGGGTCATGAGGTCTTCACCGAGGAACACCTGCTGGTGACCGCTCCAGGCCATCGGGCCGACGGCGTCGCTCATGCCCCACTCGCGCACCANNCGGGCGATGCTGGTGGCCTGCTCGAGATCGTTGGCGGCGCCCGAGTTGAGATGACCGAACACGATCTTCTCGGCGACACGACCGCCCATGGCCCGGCAGATCATGTCCTCGAAGTACTCCTTGGAGTACGTGTGCCGCTCTTCGGGCAGGCTCCAGGTGACACCCAGCGCCATGCCGCGCGGCAGGATGGTCACCTTGTGCAACGGGTCGGCGTTGGGCAGCACCACGGTGAGGATGGCGTGACCACCCTCGTGGATGGCGGTCGCGCGGCGCTCCTCTGCGCTGAGCACGAGGCTCTCGCGGCGGGCGCCCATCACCACGCGGTCGCGGGCGTTCTCGAAGTCGATGCGCTCGATCTGCTTGCTGCCGCGGCGCACGGCGAACAGTGCGGCCTCGTTGACCAGGTTGGCGAGGTCNNTTGTCGCGGCTGTGCACCTTGAGGATGGCGAGGCGCTCCTCGTTCTCCGGCAACGGCACCACGATCTGGCGGTCGAAGCGGCCCGGGCGCAACAGCGCCGGGTCGAGGATGTCGGGGCGGTTGGTGGCGGCGAGGATGACGATGCCCTCGCTGGTCTCGAACCCGTCCATCTCGGC